>NZ_JBNNGV010000037.1:0-41948 GCF_050268485.1 Pseudomonas sp. NPDC078416
GATCTGGGGCGGCACGTTGTACGGGCTGGCTGTCGCACCTGCAGATGATCGAATCGCTATGGTATTGGGCACAACCTGGAAAGTGTGCGCCTTCAGTATCACCTTGCTCTCTGTACCAGGCTTTGTTGCGGTGTTCTGGGCCTTGCGCGGCCTGGCGCCAACCCGGCTGAAGCTTGCGGGCGCCTGCGGCGGCCTGCTCGCCAGCTCCCTGGCGACGCTTGCCTACTGCCTGCATTGCCCTGAAATGGCCGTACCGTTCTGGGGTATCTGGTACTTTCTGGGGATGCTGGTTCCGACCTTGATCGGTGCGGCCATGGGGCCGCGGTGGTTGCGTTGGTAGTGGCTCATTTGCGCGCTTAGATCGAGTTGGGCCTGGGTTTGAGCAACATAACGAGCGTGCATGTTTGAACCATTGCGGCCGCTCGGCACCGGTGGAAGTCGGCCAGCAGCCACCGGTCACCAACAGCGGTTTTCGAGCGCTCCAACCGCTGCCGCACCGAACCCCGAATCTATCGCTTACTTCAACGCCTTCAAACGCAAGCTCGCCCTTTGCACCGCCGCCATTTTTTCAGGGCGCTTCATGCGCTTCCACTTTCTGATGTCGTCCTTGGTCCGCCCACAACTCACACACAGATCACCCCTGAGCTGGCACACAGCGATGCACGGATTTTCGATTTCTTTGGCCATCGTCAGTCACCCTTAACCAGTCGCTTCTGCCAATTGCCACCCTGGGCGCGCTGGCATTTTTCCTCAGAGTCAAAGCGGACATTGCGATCTGACAGCTTCAGATCGATGCCGGCTTTATTCAACGCAATGGCCGTCAGCTCAAAGATGCGCGCCTTCGCTTCAACCTCGGCGAGCTGTCTGTCCGCCAGCGTTTCGAACACCCAGATCACCTTCAGGGTTTCAGCCAGTGCGTCCAGGTCAGCCATATGGGTCAGCCAGGTGAAGCCTTTGATTTCACTTTTTGCTGCTTCGCACGCTTCGGTCAGCGTGGCGATTAACCGGCGTTCGATTCGCGCCAGTTCACGTTTGCCGGGTGGCATCGCAATTTCCTTTGGAGTAGGGGCGGGGCGCACAATCAGGCCGGGCGAAATTCGACCGTCAGGTGCCTGATTTCATGGACCGGCTGCAGACGTTCACGAATGCTGTCGGCGTTCGCAGTGGCGGCGCCAAGGACGCTGAGGATGGCCGCATGGGCTTGGGGGCCGACCCGCCAGACGTGCAAGTCGGTGATGGTGGCGTCTCCCGGTTCTTCAACCAACTGGCGGATCTCCTCGGCAACGTGCGCGTCAGTCTGATCAAGCAGCACGCCTGCGGTAACGCCCATCAAGGTCCATGCCCACCGCGCGATAACGAGGGCGCCGACAATGCCCATGGCCGGGTCCAGCCACACCCAGCCCAGGTAGCGACCGGCGAGCAGTGCAGCGATGGCCAGCACTGACGTCAGCGCGTCTGCGAGGACGTGGACATAGGCCGATTTCAAATTGTTGTCGTTGCCATGATGGGCATGGCTATGGGCGTGATCATCAGGGTGGTGGTCATGATCTTGGTCATGATCGTGTCCATGACTGTGCCCATGGCCCAGCAACAGGGCGCTGACGATGTTGACAATCAACCCGGCAATCGCGATGAGCGTAGCGGTGCCGAACTGAACGTCGGTTGGCTGCAAGAGGCGCATCACCGACTCAACGCCGATCCCCAGGGAAACCATACCGAGAATCAGCGCCGACGCGAATCCGCCCAGATCTCCAACCTTTCCTGTGCCGAAGCTGTAACGCTGGCTGGACGCGTTGCGCTTGGCGTACCCATAGGCGGCTGCGGCGATGCCCAACGCGCCGGCATGAGTGGCCATGTGAAAACCATCGGCCAGCAACGCCATCGAGCCGGTGAGATACCCGGCGGTGATTTCACCCACCATCATCACCACCGTTAGGGCCACCACCCACAGAGTGCGCCGGGCATTCTCATCGTGGGCTGAGCCAAGGAACACGTGGTCGTGGGCGTAGTTGCTGCTGCTGTTCATGAGTGAGTGCCGGGATGTGTTCACTTGGAATAGCGCCGAATGGCTTCAAGCAGCTCTTCGACGCCTTTGTTACGCTCGGCTTCGCTGAGACCCGGGTCCGCAACGTGGGCGCGGGCGTGGTCTTCAATGATTTCTTCCATCAGGCCGTTGATGGCCCCGCGCGTGGCGGCGACAAGGTGCAGCGTCTTGGCGCAGTCGAGGTCCGACTCCAACGCCCGTTCGACGGCCTGGAGTTGTCCGGCAATGCGTTTGACGCGCTTGAGAAGATCGTTTTTGTTGGCGGCGATATGGCCCATCGGATGCACCCCTGGCTAGACGGAATGCAGGATAGGGGTACCCCCTATACCTATGCAAGGGCGCACTTACGAATGGATCAACGATGGCTCGATGGGATCGACCATCATGTTCAACACGAAGGGAGGCGAAACCGCCTCACCCCCGCAACGCACGCCGTACATACCGCCGCACATCGTCCAGCGCAGGCACCACGGCCAGCGCGCCAAGCACCAGCGACAACGGCACGGTGGCGATGTACCCGACGTGTTTGAACCCGTACGCACCTGCCACCCCGCCAGCGAAAAAACTCAAGGCCAGTACGGTCAGTATTTTCAGGCGCGCACGATTGGCCAGCACGCGCGGCTGCCCGGGCGGTGTGGCGCCATTCCAGTAAAAGAATTTGCCGAGCTCAATGCCGATATCAGTGACGATGCCGGTGATGTGCGTGGTTCTGATTTCGGCTTTTGAGACTTTGGTGATGAGGGCGTTTTGCAGGCCCATGATGAAGCACAGCAGCATCACGGTCAGCGACACGATTACACCGTCCAGCGCCGAAAGCCTGGCACCCAGAAAGCCGAAGCAAACCAGCAAAAAAGCTTCCAGCAACAGCGGCAGTGCGAACGCACTGTGCAGGCGTTTGCGACGGGAGTAGTTGACCATGATGGCCGAACAGGCCGCGCCTGCCACGAAGGACAGCAAAGCGCTGCCGCCGCGCACCACCAGGTCGTACGCACCCAGCACCGCGTTGTCGGCCATTGACGAGACGATGCCGGTCATGTGCGAGGTGTATTGCTGGACCGCCAGAAAGCCCCCGGCGTTGATGGCGCCGGCCACAAACGCCAGGGCGAACCCAAGGTGCCGGTTAGCGGCGGGGGTGCGTCTTCTGCCGGTCAGGCTGCGGATGTATCTGATCGCCACTGAACGGCCCCGTGCCTGCTGGTTGATCTGAAACCGTCGTCACCCGACCTGCGTAAGCACCGCCTCGACCCGCCAGTACGCCACCCGCCCGTAGTGTGCGTACAGGGCTTCTTCGCGTTCGCGGTTCAACTGCTGCGTGGATTCGTAATGAGGGGATGCCCTGACGGCGGCCTGTTCGAGGTCCACCGCGACAACCTTGTCCTGCCACGACACCTCGACGATCCACTCTGGCGCGATCAGCACTTTGTGTCCATGCCACCAATGGCTGGTATTGACCACCAGGTACTGAATCGCCCAGGTGTCTTCGTTGATCAGCACATCATCGACATGGCCGATGTCACCGTCTGTGGCTTTGATGTGACAGCCGATCAGCGCCCGGCAACTGCGCAGGCTTTGATCGTCGGTTGGCTCCTGGGTCGGGGCCGAGATGGCCCAACTTTCGACCGCCGGCCGATGTTCAGCGGCTGCGATGGCGCGCCGATTATGTTCGGATTCGAGAATGTCCGTGACCTCCTGCTTTTCAACATTGATAGGCAACCGGCGTGATGCCCAATCAGGCAGTCCGATGGAAAACGGCGAGATCAGCACCTGACCGCCGAACAGCCAGGAGCCGGTTTCGACCACCAGGTACCTGATCACCCAGGCTTCGTTGTCGAAATAGAAGTCGCTGACGTCACCGATGTCACCGTCGATCGCGACGAGGGTGAAACCTTCAAGGTCTCGCATGCTACGTAACATAAGGGTGTCCTTTGTTGTGCCGGTCGAGTGCTCGGCACAGGGGAAGGGTGCAAGCCGGCCGCTCGATGGGGCCACGGACACTCTGCGCGGTGCTGCACGTCGCGTCTGTTCGTCAGCGCACGGTGAAAGGAATACGTCTCCAGGTCCTTGAAACCGTTGCCGGGACTGCTCACTCACGGCGGCGGGTGTAGCTCAGCAAGCGGTCGGACTCGGCCTTGACCACCGAATAACATTCGCAGCTCAAGCGCTCCAGACGCGGGCGGTCAAGGACCTTGATCTGGCCCCGGCTGTATTCGATGACGCCCTGGCGCTGCAGCTTGCCCGCCGCTTCGGTCACGCCTTCTCGGCGCACACCGAGCATGTTGGCCATGAGTTCCTGGGTCATGGTCAGCTGATCGCCTTGCAGGCGATCCAGTGACAACAGCAACCAGCGGCACAACTGCTGATCGATTGAATGGTGACGATTGCACAAGCCGGTCTGCGACATCTGCGCAATCAAGGCCTGGGTGTAACGCAGCATGAGCAGCAACAGGTCGCCGTGACGATCGAACTCTTCCTTGAGTTTGTGACCGGCGAGGCGGAAGGCGCCCCCGGCACTCTGCACGACTGCGCGGCTGGACGTGCTCTCGCCACCCATGAACACCGCGATCCCGACAAGCCCCTCGTTGCCGACCACGGCGATCTCTGCCGAGGCGCCGCTTTCGGTGACCTGCAGCAGGGACACGATCGAGTCGGTAGGAAAGTACACATGACGCAAGGTGTCGCCGGGCTCATACAACACCTCGCCCAATACCAGCTCCACCCATTCCATGTGCGGCGCCAGCCGGCTGAGTTCTTCATCGGCCAGCGCAGCCAGCAAGTGATTGTTGATCGGCTGCGGCGCGGTGCACATACGGGAACTCCGGAAGAGGGTACGACGAAGAGAGAGTACTCCAGCGCGGCGCTGGCACTGGAGGTCAATCATCGGCGGCCTTCGCGTATTCCACTGCCGCTGGCGCTGCTGGCCGTGAACCGCCGCACTGGATGCGCACCCGGCGTTCAACGCCATCATTGACCAGCGTCAGCGTGTCTCCCTTGACCGGCTCGCCGTCCAGTGTCATCGAGTTGCCGTGCCCATCGCCACGGACCACCTCGAAGTGATACTGCGTCTGTGCGAAGCGATAGCTCAGGGTAAATCCGGGCCAGTCCGCCGGCATCAACGGGTTCAGTTGCAGCAGGTTGCCGGTGCGTTCAAGACCGAGCAGCGACTCGACGCCCAACCGGTACATCCAGCCAGCGGAGCCGGTGTACCACGTCCAGCCGCCACGCCCTGCATGGGGCGCAATGCCGTAGACATCGGCCGCCATCACATAGGGTTCGACTTTATAGGTGTCGATCTTGGGGCTGTTGAGGGGGTCGGCCGGGTTGATCATGTGCAGCAGCTCCCAGGCTTTGGTGGTGTCGCCCAACTGCGCAAAGGCCATCGCCGCCCAGACCGCTGCGTGGGTGTACTGTCCACCGTTCTCGCGGACGCCCGGCACATAGCCCTTGATGTAGCCCGGGTCTTGCAGGCCCTTGTCGAACGGAGGATCAAGCAGCAGGACCGCGCGGATGTCGGGTTTGACCAGGTACTGATCCACCGCCTGCATCGCCCGATGCCGGCGGACGGGTGATCCGGCACCGGACAACACCGACCAGCTCTGGGCGATGGAATCCAGCCGACATTCATCGTTGACTGATGAGCCCAGAGGTTGCCCGTCGTCGAACCAGCCGCGGCGATACCATGCGCCGTCCCAGGCAGACGCTTCCAGGTTGTCACGCAGCTGTTTCGCCTGTTCACCGCAGCGTGCAGCGAATTCGCTGTCGCCGCGGCGTTCGGCGACCCGCGCAAAGCGCTCAAGCACATCACAGCCGAAGAAGCCCAGCCAGACGCTTTCGCCCCGGCCGAGATAGCCCACGCGATTCATGCCGTCGTTCCAGTCGCCACTGCCCATCAGCGGCAGACCGTGTTCGCCGCGGCTCAGGCTGTGCTCGATGGCGCGGACACAGTGCTGATACAGCGGCTCCTGCAGCGCTGACAGACCGGGCAGGTCGTAATAGGATTCTTCCCCCGGCCCCAGCGCGCGCCCTTCAAGGTAGCCGGCGGATTCGTCCAGCACGGACAGATCATCGGTGACTTCGACGTAGCGGCTGGTGGCGGCGACGAGCCACAGGAAGTCGTCGGAGCAGGCCGTGCGCACCCCTCGATTGAGGGGAGGGTGCCACCAGTGCTGAACATCGCCTTCGGTGTATTGATGATTTGCGCACAGCAACAGATGCGCCCGCGCCGCTGCCGGGTCGGCATGAATCATCGCCATGCTGTCTTGCAGCTGATCGCGAAAGCCGATGGCGCCGCCCGACTGGTAATAGCCACTGCGGGCGAGGAACCGGCAGGCGATGACCTGGTACATCAACCAGCCGTTGAGCATCACGTCCAGGGCCGGCACCGGGGTCTTCACCTGAACCACGGAAAGCACCGAGCGCCAGTGGTCTTTCACTTTCTGCAACTCCGCCGCCGCCACCTGCACGCCTTTGTAGCGTTGCGCCAACTGGGTGGCCGCCTGGGGATTTTTCTCCGCACCCAGACGCAAGATGACTTCTGTTCGCTGGCCGTGTGCGAGCGCCACCGTCACCTGTATCGCGGCGCAGGGGTCCAGACCGCCGCCGGTTTTTCCGGACAGCCCCTTGTGCCGCATCGCGGCGGGAGACTGCAGGCTGCCGCAACGTCCGATGAACTCGGTACGGTCCGCCGTCACGCTGTGATCGACGGTGTCGGTATCGAAAAACGCTACGCGCTCGCTGAATTCCACCGACCAGGCGTTGCGCGCAAACAGAGCGCCGCTGGCAGGATCGGAATGGGTGACCACGTGCATGGCTGATTTGCTGCGCAGATCGCCCAGCACCCACTCCACATAGCCCGTCACCGAAAGGTTTCGGTCCCGCCCCGACACATTGCGCAGCACCAGCCTGGAGAACTTGATCGGTGCATCCAGCGCCACGTAAACCCAGAGCTCGCTGTGGATGCCATCCTCCTCGTGCTCGAACACGCTATAACCAAACCCGTGGCGCGTCCGGTAAGCGCCAGTGCCCGAGGCGGGTCTGGGGGTGGTCGACCAAAAGTGGCCGGTGTCTTCATCGCGCAGGTAAATGACCTCGCCGACGGGGTCGCTCACCGGGTCGTTGTGCCAGGGCGTCAAGCGGTATTCGTGGGCATTTTCGGCCCAGGTGTAGGCACTGCCGGACTCCGAGACCACCGTGCCCATCCGGGCATTGGCAATCACGTTGCCCCAGGGGGCTGGTGTGACATGGGAGGCCGGGTCGTTGATGATGTACTCACTGCCATCCTGGCTGAATGCACCGTAGGCGTTGCTCAGTGGCAATGACACGGGCAAAGGGGCAAGGGGCTTTAATGGCGCGGGCACATGGACGGCGGTAGCGACAAACGGCGCGTGCACCCGGACCACGCGGCGGCGGTGAACCTGTTCGGCCAGGTTCCCCAGGCCTTCGGAAAACACCAGGCGCGCAGCCGACAGGATCAGCGTGCGGTCCTCGTTCGACAACTGCTGCGCCATGCGCACGAATATGCCGCCCGGCCGGTCCACCAGCGTGGCTTCGCTGCCGGAAGTGACCAGTCCCATGATCGCGTCCTGCAGTTGCTGGCGGTAACCCAGCTGATCCTCGTTCCAGATGAGGAGGTCGGTGAGCAGGCCTTTCTGGCGCCAATAGGCGTGGGCCTGAATCATTTTCTGCACCAGCTCGATGTTTTCAAGGCTTCTGACCTGCAACAGCACGATGGGCAGGTCGCCTGAAATCGACTGTCCCCACAGGCCTTGCTGATTGCGCAAATTGGCCATCAGCACGGTGTTGTCGGCGCGCAACCCCGCGTTGGCGTAAATCAGTGAAGAAGCCATCTGTTCAAACAAACGGGCATCGGCGGGCGAAACGTTGAGCTGACGCAGCAGTACCTGACTGTGGGTCCACGACAAGTCGAAGACCCGGTCCGCCAGATGTCGATCCCGGTACTTGTTGATCAGCGAGAGGCAGTCTTCGCGGCTGTCCGCAACGCCCGTGACCAGGTCGATAGTGCCTTGCTCCCCGGGCTGCAGGGTGATCCGGCAACGGATGGCGACAATCGGGTCCAGAACCGGGCCGGCACTGCCGGACAGTTGCTCGCAGTCCGGGTCCAGTGCTGCCGGCGACCGGGTGCTGCGGCCTCGACCAATGAAGCGGGCGCGGTCGGTCTCGTAGGAAATGGCCTGGATATCCACCCCATGGGCCGCCAGCAGGTGGCACATCCACGGCGTGTGCTCATCGCTGGCGCGCGGGCGACGGCTGCAGACGATGGCTTGCAGCGGCAGCAGCAATTCGGTCTGCACGAATAGCTTGCTGAACGCGGGGTGCATCGCGTCCGTTTCCGGCGCAGCCAGCACCACTTCCCCATAGGTCGTGATCTCCAGGGTCTTGGCAGACTCCCCTCGGTTGGTCACGTGCAGGCGGCGCAGTTCGATGTTGTCTTCAGGGGAAACGACGATTTCCATATGGGTGTCGAAACCCAGTTCCCGGGTGCGAAACTCGGCACGGGCATCGCTGAAAATAGCCTCGTGGCTCTCGGCCCGGTGCAAGGTCGGCTGAAAGGCGCTGGACCAGACGGCGCCCGTGGCAACGTCCCTCAAGTAACAGAACATGCCCCAGTGGTCCCGGGTGGTGTCTTCCTGCCAGCGGGTGGCGGCCAGGTTATCGAGCCGGCTGTAACCGCCGCCGGCGCTGGTGAGCATGACGTGGTACTTGCCGTTGGACAGCAGTTGCACCGCCGGGCGCTTATGTCCCGGGTTGGCGAACACCCTGAGGTCATTTTCCTGGCCGGCGCCTGTATCACTTGCGGCGGGCTGCTGGGCGGTTTGCAGGTAAGGCGCTGCCACTTTGGGCACCCGCTCTTGCAACAGCAGAAGTGCCGACTGCAGGGCAGGGTCCGATTCAAACCGCCGTTGCATGGGCTGGTTGAGCAACACACTGGTCAACGCCAGCAGGCTCATTCCCTGATGGTGCGCCATGAAGGACTGCACCCAGGCGTAACGCTGGCCCCGTGGCAGGCGGGCTTCGGTGTAATCAATCGCTTCGTAGAATCCGTAGCGTCCGCAGGCGCCTTTGCGGGCCAGAAGCTGCAGGTTTTTGCAGGCCGCCTCGGCGTCCACCATCAACGCCAGGACGCTGGCGTACGGCGCGATAACCACGTCGTCGCCCAGGCCGCGCTTGAGCCCCAGGGCCTGAACGCCGAACGCCCGGTACTGATAATTGAAATGCGCATCCAGGGTGTAATAACCCGATTCCGATACCCCCCACGGGATGCCCAGGCGTTTGCCGTGTTCGATCTGCACGGCCACCGCCGCACGGCAGGTCTGGTCGAGCAGGCTGCCGTCGAAGTTGGGCATGACCAGCATGGGCATCAGGTATTCGAACATCGAGCCGGACCAGGACATCAACGTGGGTACGCCGTCGGAGTCACCGAGCAGTCGGCCGAGGGTGAACCATGCCCGCTGGGGAATCTGCCCCTGGGCGATCATCACGAAGTTGGTCAGGCGCACTTCCGACGCCAGCAAGTCGTAATAACCGGTGTCCAGGCGACGCTCGTCGGCGTTGTAGCCGATCACGAACAAGTCGCGCTTGTTGTCATAGAGCAGGGAGAAGTCCATCTGCGCGAGGTTGCCCGTCAGCAGGATCAGGCGATCGATCCGGGCGATGGCGTCGAGGGCGGCCTTGCGGACCGTGTCTATGCGCGGGTGATCCTCTGCAGCCCAGTCCGCTTCATTCAGCCGGGACAGCTCCCGCAGCGTGCGGCGACGGGGCTGTCGGTCGGCCAAAGGCGTTGGCAGTCGGTAACGTTCGAGGGCCGCGATCCAGTCATCACACTGGGCGAGCAATGCGGTTTGCCAATACGCGCTGTCTTCGGTGCCGCCCGCCGTCATGGCCGCAACCCGAGCACGGACGGTCTGCAACGTCGTCAACGGCGCACCGGTTTCATCGGTTCCGGCGGGCTCTTCGAGCAGGGGATAGAGCGCGGTCAAGGTGCCCGCGGTGTCCGTCGTTTCAAGCAGCGTGTCCAGCGTGATGCGCAGGCCTTTGAGCATGGCGGCATCGAACACCGCAGCGTCAGGCAGCTGGATCAAACCGGCACGCAGGGTCAGCAGGTGCCCGGCCAGGTTGCCGCTGTCAACGGTAGATATGTATTGAGGGCGCAGGGGCTTGAGTGTCTGCGTGTCATACCAGTTGTAAAAATGGTGCTGATAACGCTCCAGGCTGTCCATGGTGTCCAGCGATGCGGACAAGCGCTGCAGCAGTCGGTCGGTGCTGAGATAGCCGAAGTCGTGGGCTGCCAGATGCGCCAGCAGCGCCATGCCCATATTGGTCGGCGAGGTGCGGTGGGCAATCATCGCTTTGGGCTCTTCCTGGATGTTGTCAGGGGGCAGCCAGTTGTCCTGTGGCCCGACGAACTCATCGAAGAACGCCCACGTCCGCCGCGAGAGCACTTGCAGGAAGCGCCGCTCTTGCTCCGAGGGTTCGAACACCGCGTTTTCCGGCATTGCGCTCAGGCGCCAGGCGATCCAGGGGCCGGCCGCCCAGGCGAGCAGGAACGGCAGGGCGATCAACAGGGCAAGCGGGTCAGTCAGCAGGCCGGCGAACCCGCAGAAGGCGAGTACAGGGCCTATCCACATCTCGCGGTAGAGCGCCGGCAGCGGGTTTTGCGTGTTGCGCTCGACTTCCCGGGAGGGTTGCCATTGCAATAACAGGCGACGGCTGAACAGGATCCGCCAGAGCGAACGCGCGATGGCGCCCACGCTGTAATACATCTCGAACGGCAACCATGCGACGCTGGCAGCGATCTGGGCGAGGTCCTGCCCCAGACTCCTGCACAGCGCGGCGAGGTATTGCCGATAAGGCACGTTCAACGGCGGTTGCAACCCATCGGTCAGGGTCCTGAGCAGCGGTTGCATGACCAGCAAGCCGAGCACCGCCAAGGTCCAGGCCAGCGGTTCACTGCTGGCGAACCAACCCCAGGCCAGCATCAGCAACACAGCCGCCGGCTCCAGGCTGCGGCGCAGGTTGTCGAGAATCTTCCAGCGCGCCATGACATCGAGACGATTGCGTGTCCATTCTCCCCGCGTGTTCAGGGTCCAGGGCAGGATCCAGGGGGTCAGCTGCCAATCGCCGCGAATCCAGCGATGGCGTCGTTTGACGTCCACGCTGTAGCGGGACGGGTATTGCTCATACAGCTGCACATCGCTGAGCAGGCCTGACCGGGCGTAGCAGCCCTCGATCAAGTCGTGACTGAGGACCTGGTTGTCCGGCAGACAGCCTTCCAGCGCACAGGTGAACGCGTCGACATCGTAGATGCCCTTGCCAATGAAAGAGCCTTGTTTGAACAAATCCTGGTAAATGTCCGACACCGCCCGGGTGTAGGGGTCGACGCCGCCGCCACTGCCGAACAGGCGTGAATAGATCGAGCGGGGTGTGCTGGTCAGGCTGATGCCGACCTGGGGTTGCAACAGCGCGTACCCGGAAATGACCCGCTCACGGCTTGCGTCGAACACCGGGCGGTTGAGCGGGTGCATCATGGCGGCCACGCACTGGCGGGCCACCTCGCCTGGCAGCAGGGTGTCGGTGTCCAGGGTCAGCACATAGCGCACAGACACAAGGGCCGAGGTGTCGCCGACAACGGTGCTGAAACGGTTGTCGCCGGCACCCCGCAGCCACGCGTTGAGGTCGGACATCTTGCCGCGTTTGCGTTCGTGGCCCATCCAGGCACGCTCACCGGCGTTCCAGCGGCGGGGGCGGTGAAACAGGAAAAACCGCGCTGACAGCTCCTCCGCGTATTTGCCGTTGAGTCGGTTGATCGCCGCCGAGGCATAGTTGAGCAGGTCGGCATCTGCTGGCTGTACTTCAGTGGGTGCATCGAGAAAGTCGGTGAGCAGCGCGAAAAAAAGATTGCTGTCGCGATTGGCCAGGAACCTGACTTCCAGGCCCTCCACCAGTTCGTCGATGTCGGCGCGTGAACCGATCAGGGTCGGAATGGCGACCAGCGTGCGCGCCTCATCGGGAATTCCGTCGGCGTAATCCATCTTCGGCAACATCGCCGGCAGCAGGCTGAAGGTGACCAGCCAGTTGATGAGGCTGAACGCCAGGCGACTGGTCATGACCAGACAGGGCACGGCCAGTGCGATGAGCGCGAGATCAGGCAATCCGTCCCGGTAGGCCGAAGACAGCAGCGGCAACGCAAAAATAATCGTCAGGGCACCGGCAGGTGCCAGGTAGAACGTCAGCGGAGAACTTTCCAGCAGACGTTTCCAGCGTTCATGAAAGGGCACACGGGCGCCGAGTTTTTGCTCGAGAACGCCGATGCCGGGGCCGACCAGAAAAAAACCGATATGGCGGGCGAGATCGTCTCCGGCGACCGCGTCCCGCTGTTCCCCGGACAGCGCCACGACGGTCTGGGCGACGAACATCTCCGTATGTCGACTGCGCCTGGCCAGCCGTTCGATGACGTGGCGATAGCTGTCGCGCGTGGCGAAGTCCATGCGCGGGTAGACCTCGGCCGGGTCCTGTTGAAGGGTCTGCTCGACATGGCTCATCGCTTCGACAAACTCACGCCAGGGGGTCGCTGAAAGCAGGCGCAGGCTGGCGATGCTGTTGCTGATGGACATCTGATCCGCAGACTGTTGCTGCGCATCGAATTGCACCTGGCGCTCGATACTCGAACCGGTCTCGGCGAGCAACTGCTCGATCCAGTTGAGCGGCAGCGCCAGGGCGGCGCTTTGACCCTGTAATCGGCGGGCGAACTCGGCAACGAATGCAGCCGTCATGGGCGGGGAGGAATGGGCCATGTCGGCGACGCTCAGCACCACGCTTTTCACGTCGTGCTCGGACACCTCGATGAGCCGTTCGGCCCAGTCATCGGCCAGGTTGCGATCGTCCCAGTTGGCCATGACCCGCGAGGCGACGCGCCGCAGGTTTTCGATCAAGGCCAGGCGCAGCATGATCGGAATGGCCCACAACTCGCCCAGCGTCAGCGGCATGACCGTCTGATAAGAGACGACGAAGCGCTTGAGGCTCAGTTCGTCAAACCGTCCATCACCGTGGGAAATCGTCTCCAGGGCAATGTCATAAACCCTCGGCAGGCCGCTGGAGGGCCCATTGCTCAGGCGCGGCAACTCACGGTTGTAACCCTTGGGCAGGTGGGACCGTGCAGTGCGGATGTGATCTTCGATCAGAAAAAAATTATCGAGCAGCCACTCGGCGGCCGGGGTGATACGGCGCTCGGACGCCTGAGCTTCAGTCAACGCGCTGCAGCTTTGTTTTAGCAATGCCTCGTTGTCATCCAGCCTGCCCAGCAGGAAGTCCCGCGCAGTCACCGCACCGAGCTGATGCTGGGTGGCCAGGGCAATGCCGTGGCTGGCCATCTGGTCGGCGTTGAAGAGTTCGGCGCGCAGCAGCCGTTCGTAGGCGAACGCAAGCTTTGGATGGGCCCCGGCGCGACCGGCCAGCCGGACCCGTGAGATCGCCTGTTTGGTGCGTGTCCATGTGCTCGTCATTAGTTTCCCTGAAATGACTTGCACTCCGGCGAACGCAGCGTGTTGGGCAGTGTGCACAGCGGAGCGCCGGCACGGATGTGCCCTGGTGAACGGAGCGTTCAAGCCCTGACAGTGTGAGTACGCTTTCTCAGGGCTGTCTGTTCGCTGGCGCACATAGCGTTGCGCGCAGGCCTTTTCCTGCGCGGTTCTCCAGCGTGATTTCACCGCCGAGGCGTCGTGCAATCGATTGCACGATGGTCAGGCCCAGCCCGGCGCCCTGATCGTTGCCGCGGCTGTAGAACCGCTCGAAGAGACGCTCCCGCTCGGCTTCGTCAATGCCGGGTCCCTCGTCCGCAACGCTGAGCTGGAAATAGCCATTGCTCACCCCCAGGGTGACGATCACCTGACCGTTCAAGGGCGAAAAATTGACCGCATTGGTGACCAGGTTCTGCAGGGCAATGTCGATGGCGGCGAAGTCGGTTCGTACCATCAGGGAAGGTTCATCGCAGTCGAACACCAACTCCAGCCCCCGGCTTAATACCCATGGCGTCATTTGGACGAGGCTCTCGCGTACGGCCGCAACGATATCGGCGTTGCGGGTGAGCACCGCGCCGGCACCGGGCTCCATCCGCGCGACGGTCAGCAACTGATTGACCAGCCGCGTCGTGCGGTCGACGCCGACGATGAGGTAACTCAGGGACTGGTCGCGCTGCGCCTTGTCGTGCGCCTCCAGCACGTTTTGCGCATGCACCCGCAGCACCGCCAGCGGCGTGCGCATTTCGTGGGCGGCGTCGGCGATGAAGCGCCGTTCACGGCTCAGCACCTCCTGAATCTGTCCGAGCAGTCTGTTCAGGGCTGCTTGCATGGGTTCCAGCTCGCTGGGCAGCGGGGCCAGTTGCAAGGGTTCGAGGGAGCCCGGATGACGACCGCGCAGCGTAGCGGCCAGATCGGCCAGCGGCTTGAGTCCCCAGCCAATGGCCAGCCAGATCGCGCCCATCAGCAGCAGGCTGCCGATCAGATTGGGGATCACCGTGTGGCGGACGATGCGGTTGACCAGGTCCGAGCGCACGTCGTCACGCTCGCCGACCCAGATCAACAGGTCATGCTGCTCGTCCCTGAGCACGAAGGTGCGCCACTCATGTTTGCCGAGATCATTGATGTCGCTGAAACCGGTGTACTGGGGCGCACGGGTCAGGCTCGGCGCGCTGGGGGTGTGCACCAGCAGTCGCCCTTGAAGGTCCCAGACCTGAAAGGCGATTTTGCTTTCGTAGGGGTGGCCGTCGACTCGGGGTTCGGCCTGAGCCAGCGCCTGATTGAACGCCTGGTACAACTGCGCATGCTCCTGCCGCGCCAGGGGCATGCGCATGACGCCTTGCAGCAGCCGGGCATTGGTGGCGAGCTGCGCGTCATAGACTTCGGCGATTTCGTGGTTGCTGTCATGGAGGTTGACCAGCGTCAGGATCAACAACCCGATCAGCACCAATCCGAGGATCAGGGTCAGCGTGCGGCGACGGATCGAGGTCAAGGGCGATCCTCTACCAGGTAGCCGACGCCGCGCACGGTGCGGATCAGCTCGCTGGAAAACTTCTTGCGCAGGTGATGGATGTGCACTTCGAGGGTGTTGCTCTCTGCTTCTTCGTTCCAGCCGTACAGCAACTGCATCAAGCGCTCACGGGTCATCACCCGGCCCGGTGGCGAGAGCAGTTCGTACAGCAGCTGGTATTCCTTGGGGGTGAGGGCGACGGGTTCGTTCTTATAACTGACTTGCTGGGTGGCCGGGTCCAGGCGGATGCCCGCGTGCTCGATCGTGACCCGCGCGCGCCCGGCACTGCGCCGCAACAGCGCGCGCAGGCGTGCCTTGAGTTCGGACAGGTCGAAGGGCTTTATCAGGTAATCGTCGGCCCCGGCGTCGAGGCCGGCAATGCGGTCTTCGGTAGCGTCCCGTGCCGTCAGGATCAGCACCGGCAGCGCCGAGCCGCTTTCCCGCAGGCGCCGCAACACCGCCAGGCCGTCCAGCCTCGGCAAGCCGAGGTCGAGAATGGCCAGATCGAATACTTCGCTCAACAACGCATGGAGGGCGCTGGCGCCATCCTTCACCCAGTCCACCGTGTAGCCTTCGCGACTTAACGCCTGATGAATGCCCTCACCGAGGGCAACATCGTCTTCAACCAGCAGCAAACGCATGAATGCTCCGTCATTTCAGTTTCTTGTTTACGTCCACCAGCAATAGCTGGATATCTTTACGGCGTCCACTGTCCGCCACTTCGCGGCCGGGGCGGGGTGCGGCGAGCAAGGCTTTTTCCAGCGCTTCCTTCGCCTGAGCGTAGTGGCCCTGGCGGTAGAGATGATCGCCCCAGAAGTAAAGCGGATCGATGCCGTCGGGATTGAGTTTCAGCGCCTGCTCCAGCAGCCCTTGCGCTTTATCGGCATCGCCGAATCCGATGGGCCATCCCGGCACGCGATCGTACAGTGCCGCCAGGCTGGCGTAGGCGGAGCCTTGCAAGGCATTGGGGTCCAGCGTCATGGCTTTTTCGAGGTCGGCCTTCGCGGTTTTGACTTTGCTCAGGGCACCGAGCCCGCCCTGAGCACCGGCCCAACTGCTGGTGACGATGCCCGACCATATCCAGGCCTCGGCGACGGCGGGGCGCTGCTGGGTGAAGGCAGAGGATTTGGCGGCCAGCTGTTCGAAGGCAGCGACGCGCTGATCTTCCGGCAACTGGTATTGAATGCGCGCCCACTCCTGCTGAATCCCGGTCAGGCGTTGCTGATCCGGTGCATCCAGTGCCCATGCGGGCAGGGCGAGGGTGGCGAGCAGTACGACGAGTAGAGGTTTCATGGCTTGGTGCTCTTTTCGAGGGGGGCGCTGCTGAGTCGGCGAATGAGGGGCAAGTGTTTGCGCAGCCCACGGTCCACCACGGCAGGCAGCAGGCTGTTGAGGCGGACAAAGAATTGTTCTGGCCACCCCATATAAAGCTCACGCTGATTACCGACGATGGCACGGACGACCGCGGCGGCGACCGTCTGCGGATCGTCCTCGGCGGTTTTCAGGGCAGAGTTGAGCGCGCGCGCGGCGGGGCTGTTCATTGTCGTGCGGGTGGCGCGCGGGGCGACGTACAACACGCCGACCCGCGTATCTGCCAATTCACGGCGCAAGGCTTCGGAAAACCCGCGCAGGGCAAACTTGCTCGCGCAGTACGTGGCGTAACCGGCGTAGCCAATCGAGCCGTAGGTAGAGCCGACGTTGACCACCATGGCGCGGCTGGCCTGGCGCAGCAGCGGCAACAGCAGGCTGGTGAGCTGGATGGGCGCGTTAAGGTTGATGTCGAGCATCGAATCGATCTCGTGCCCCGGCAGTTGCTCCAGCATGGCGAAATGATTGATGCCGGCGGCGTTGATCAGCAGGTTGACCCCGCTCATCGCTTGCGCCGTCATCAGCACGTGCTGACGACCTTCGGCGGTGGTGAGATCGGCCTTCACCCAATGCAAAAGATGGGGGTACTGCTGTTGCAACGGCAACAGCGGTTCCTGATGGCGGCAAACGGCGAGCACTTCGGCGCCATGACTGCACAGCGCCTGGGCGATGGCCATGCCGATGCCGCCACTGGCGCCGGTCAGGACGACGCGGGTTTCAGACAGACGCATGGTCGAGTTCCTTCACCGGTTCGGTGTGTGCGAGGGGCAGTTGGCGGAACATCTCGGTGTACAAGCCGTAGACCACTTTCGAGGCCTTGATCACGGCTGCTTGATCCTCCGGGTCTTCAAGACGGTCCATCAGCGTGCGATAGGTTTCCATGTGGCCGACATCGAGGCTGCCATGGGAACTCAAGTAACTGAACGCAGTGGCCGGCAGCCCCAGGCGCTGTTGAATGCTGCCGGCGGCATGGGTGGCCAGGGCGATGCTGGTGCCTTCCAGCACATTGACCATGCCGAACAGTCCCACCGGATTGCCCCGGGCGATGAGATCGTAGAGGTAGGCGACCATCAGCTCGATGGGCAGGCCGGGCGTGCCGTCGCGCACGGCCTCGGCATCGCCTCCGCAGGCGCGCAGGTCATTGAGGATCCACTGCTCGTGGCCGTATTCGTCTTCGATGTACTCGCACACCGCGCCACGCAGCCATTCCAGCCGCGAAGGCAGCCGCGCGCCGCAGGCCATCATCAACGGCACGGTATGGCGCACGTGGTAATACGCCTGGGTCAGGAAGGCGCGATAGCTCTCCAGCGAGACCTCACCGTGCAGCGCCTGATGGATGACGGGCAGATTGAGCAAGGTCTCGCGCTCGGTGCGGGTGGCGTCTTGCAGGGTTTGGAAGAAACTCATGATTGAAGGTCCTTTGCTCGCGTGGGCTCAGTGAACAGATGTCGGTAATTCGCCAGAATGGCGTCGCGCCGGGGTCGGCCATTGGCCGTGGCCATGCCGTTGGCGGTGGTGAAAGGTTGGTCGAGACGGGTCCAGCTGTGAACGCGCGCGTAGTCCGGCAGCGCCTGATTGGCCTGCTCGACAGCGCCGTGCAGGTGCGCGTCGGTGGTGTCCGGGCGCAGGGGCCACAGCAGCGCATGGTTGCCAGGCAGGGCTTCGCCGTAGACGAATGCTTGAGCGATCAGACCGCGCTGGGTCAGTTCGGCCTCGACCCACTCAGGGTTGACGTTGCGACCGTAGCTGGTCACGAACTGATGCTTCTTGCGGCCGTGAAGGTAGAGGTAGCCGTTGGCATCAAACTCGCCGAGATCACCGCTCGGCCACCACTCGGGTGCGGGGTCTGCATCGCCGAGATAGCCCCGCATCCGCGACCCGCGAATCAGGACCTCGCCGTCCTCGGCCAGGCGTATCTGCACATGGGGCAAGGGTTTGCCAACGCTGCCGGGATGATGGGCGCCGGGACGGTTGAGGGCCACCACCGACGCGCATTCCGAGAGGCCATACCCTTCGTACACCGGCATGCCAAGGGTTTCGGCGCGCAGCAACAGCTCATGGCTGACTTTGGCACCGCCCACCGCGATGAAACGCAACGCTGCCGGGTTAAACGCGCGCATTTCGCAAGCGCTGACCAGCAGCAACAACAGCTGCGGGACGAGGATCATGCTGTGGGGCTGTCGCGCCGCCAGCGTTGACAGCAGACGCGGCAACTCCACGCCACTGGCCCCTTGAATCCCCAAGGCTCGCTGGCTTGGCAGACTCAGCATCGCCCCGGCGTAAAGCGCGGCGTAGCAGCCGACGTTTTCCAGCAGGATCGCCAGCGGCAAGAGTGAAAGGTGGTGGGCGGGCTGGCGAGATTCGCTGGCGCGCTGCAGCTCCAGAGCTACCGTTAGTACGCTTGCGGCGTCCAGGCAGACGCCTTTGGGCGTGCCGGTCGTGCCGGAGGTAAACGTGAGCTTCGCCGTGCCGACGGGCAGGGGCGACGGCTGACGTTTTGTCCGCAGCCAGAATCCCTGCTCATGACGGAACGCCGAGGTGGGCAGTTCATTGGCATAGTCGTCGTCCGCAATGACCACGTCGGCCTGGCTCTGCTCCAGGCAGTGAAGGCGCTGCGCCGGGCTGAAGAAGGGTGGCAGCGTCACACAGGCCAGGCCTGCGAACAGAATCGCCAGGTCCCAGATCAACAGGTCCGGGCCATTCTCCAGGGCAAGGGCCACGACCCTGGCGTCGAGGTCCTTGAGCCTTTCCTGTCGCAGATTGATTTCTGCGTCCAGCTCGGCGTAACTCAGTTTCAGGTCATCGCCCCACAGCGCGCAGGCATCGGGCTGCCCGACGGCCAGATCAGCGATGCGTTGGCGAAACCCGCTCAGTTCAGGCGACATGGCAGCTGTCCTCCAGGGTCAGGGGCAGCCCGAAGCGCTCAAACACGCCGCTGCTGCTCAAGTGCAGAAAGCCCGAGCGAATGTCGCCGACGTGCACGCTGGGTTGGGAATCGTAGTAATTGCCCCAGGCGTGCCGGTCTTCGCCCAGGCGCAGAGGGTCGGCAACGCAAAGGGTGAGGGGGCGCAGCCCGAGGCGATTGAAGCTGTTCACCAGCCCGGCGTTGCCGGTGAACGCCACCCATTCCAGGCCGCTCATGGCGAGCAGCCAGGTCACGGTGATGATGCTCAGCCGCGCGCTGCCCAGGTTGCTGGCGGCGAGGTTGCCCACTTCGACGATGCCCTGACGGTCCACGGGCCTGCCGGCACTGGCTTCGATCATCTGCTCGACAGGCTGATCCAGATAGTTCTCCAGGAACAGTGCGCCGGAGCTCGCCACTCGCACTCCGGCCACGGCACACAGCGTGCCGGTGTTGTCGTGGAGTCCGAACAGCTCGGGCATGAAGCTACGGATCTCGGCGTTGTGCGCCTGGCGGAAGCGATGCTGGATGAACGTCTCGTAGGCGTCGCGCAGGGGCTCCTGAGACAGCGCACGATTGAGCGAGAGGGCCGGTGATTGCGCAGCGCCGAATCCCATGGGCAGGAAATCCAGAGGCAGCGCACCGGACGGCATTGAGTTCGGTGGTAATCGGTTATTCCAGTCCAGACCCTGCATGGGCGTGGCTCCTCCCCAGTGGTGATAGGGTGGAGTATCGGTGTCGATTCTTAACGAAGTCTGAAGGTGAGAAATTTGCCGGGTCCGGCTTTCCTGGCGATCTGCGCGGCGTCTTCAGACTGCCTTAAGACAGCGGCCCCAAGGTGCGGAGCCATTCAGCAACATCCTCCCCACTCAGCGAGCGCCCACTATGAATTCAACCCCACACCGGTACGCCAGATTGTCGATGTCCTTGCACTGGCTGATGCTGGCGCTGTTCATCGGCGTTTACGCCTGTATCGAGCTGAAAGGCTTCGCGCCCCGGGGCAGCACGCTGCGCTCGCTGTTGCTAGGCATGCACGGCATGTTCGGTCTGTCGATATTTGCGTTGGTCTGGCTGCGGCTGCTCGGCAGACTGATGCACAAGGCGCCTCCCATCACGCCGGCCCCTCCTACCTGGCAGCTCGGGATGGCCCACCTCGTTCATGGGCTGCTCTACGCACTGATGATCGCGACACCGGTGCTGGCCTGGCTGATGCTGTCGGCGGGTGGCAAGCCGATGCCGTACTTCGGCTTCTTCCTTCCGTCACCCCTGGCCGTCGACCCTGATCTGGCCAGACAAATCAAAGGCTGGCACGAATGGGCCGGCAACCTGGGCTACTGGTTGATCGGCGTCCACGCCGCAGCAGGGCTCTTCCATCATTACTTTGTCCGCGACAACACCCTGCGCCGCATGCTGCCGTTGACGGCCGAAAAGCGTTAATAAGCGGTCACTGCTTTTATCACTCCACCGCGACCCAGTGATCCGCCGCCACCGCTGAAAACCGCTGCACCGGCGCGACAAAATCCTTTGTCTTGATCGGGTCAGGCCGGTCCAGCTCTTTGAGCAGGCTCTTGAAATCCCGGCGCCGGCCCACTTCGGGCACCGGCACTGCGGCGAGCAGGCGGCGGGTATAGGGATGCTGCGGGTTGTGCAAGACCTGATCACGGGCGCCGATTTCGACGATGCGCCCGCCATACATCACCGCCACGCGATGGCAGATGCGCTCGACCACGGCCATGTCGTGGGAGATGAACAGGTAGCTCAGCCCATGCTCGGCGCGCAGCCGTTCCAGCAGCTCCAGCACTTGAGCCTGAACCGAGACGTCCAGCGCCGACACCGATTCATCCGCGATGATGACTTTGGGGTTCAGCGCCAGCGCCCGGGCGATGCAGATCCGCTGGCGTTGCCCGCCGGAAAACTGATGGGGATAGCGCTCCAGCGTGTCCCGTGGCAGATCGACCTGCTGCAGCAATTGCGCCACACGCTCGCGCCGCCGGGCTTCGGGCATCTTGTCGTGAATCAGCAAGGGCTCGCCCACCAGATCGAACACGGTCTTGCGCGGATTGAGCGCCGCGTACGGGTCCTGAAACACCATCTGCACGTCGCGGCGCACCCGCTGCAACGCGTCACCCTGCAAACCGTTGAGTTCCTGCCCCAGCAATTTGACGCTGCCCTGGTAGCTGAGCATGTTCATCAAGGCTTTGCCGGTGGTGGATTTTCCGCACCCGCTTTCGCCCACCAGCCCCAGGGTTTCGCCCTGACGCAGCTCGAAACTCACGCCCTCGACCGCATGTACCGTGCGCGGGGTTTCGAACCAGCCGTGGCGCAAAGGGAAGCGCACGCTGAGGTCCTTGACGGCGAGCACCACCGGTTGTTCCGTCATCACATCAGGTGGCGGCGCGCTGCCCAGTACCGGCACCGCGGCCAGCAATTTGCGCGTGTAGGGCGCTTGCGCGTCGGTGAAGACCTGATGCAACGAGCCGCGCTCTTCCATGCGGCCCTGATTCATCACCACCACTTCATCGGCCATTTCCGCGACCACGCCCATGTCGTGGGTGATCAGCAACAGGCTGGTCGCGAACTGCTGCTGCAACTCGCGCATCAGCTCAAGGATCTGCGCCTGAATGGTCACATCCAGCGCGGTGGTCGGCTCGTCGGCGATGAGGATTTCCGGCTGGCAGAGCATCGCCATGGCGATCATCACCCGCTGGCGCATGCCGCCGGACAGCTCATGGGGGTACTGGGTCAGGCGCTTGTCCACCTGGGGCATGCGCACGGCATCAAGCATGGCGCGGCAGCGCTGGTGAATCTCGCTGCGACTCAGCGCCTCATGCCGGCGCAGGGTTTCCGCCAGTTGCTGGCCGACGGTCAGCAGCGGGTTCAGCGACGTCATCGGCTCCTGAAAAATCATGCCGATGCGCTTGCCGCGCAGGCCTTGCAGCTCCCGTTCCGGCAGGCTCAGCAGGTCGCGGTTGTCGAACAGGATCGCGCCACCGGGAACACTGGCCGCCTTGGGCAACAGGCCCATGATCGCCAGGGACGAAAGGGATTTGCCGCTGCCGGATTCGCCGGCGATACACAGTGTGCGCCGCGGATACAGCGCGAAACTCAGCTCATCGACCACCCGACGCCGTGACGCGCCGCCACCGACGTCGATGCTCAGCCGCTCCACCGACAGACTCGGCTGCTCGTCCGGTTTCACTGGAACACCACTTTCGGAAAGTAGAACGACACCACCCAGTTCGGCAGGTCGACGATTTCGCTGATGCGCAGATCACCGCACACCGAGCACAGCATGTACGCCTGTTCCGCCGGCATGCGGTGCTCGCGGCACAGCCAGTCGATGGTGTTGGCCACGGCCTGGCGGGCGGCCTCCATCAGGTCCGGACCGATGCCGGTGAAGGCTTCGTAGCCGGCACTGTCCAGGTGCCCGGTGACCGGACCGGGTGTGCTGAAACGCGGCGTGGCCAGGGGCGTTTGCTTGATCAGGTCAAGCTTGACCACCACGTCCATGGCGCTCTCGATCGCGGTGCCGCAGACCTCGCCATCGCCTTGGGCCGCGTGGGTGTCACCGATGGAAAACAGCGCGCCGGCGACTTCCACCGGCAGGTACAAGACGCTGCCCGCCGCCAGGTCGCGGATGTCCAGATTGCCGCCGACCCGACGGGGCGGCACGATGGAATGCAGCCCGGCTTCAGCGGGCGCCACGCCCACAGTGCCGGCGAACGGCTTGAGCGGCACCTTGGCGAAATCACCGAAGGCGGCAGGGGCGAGGGTCTGCGTGTCGTAGTGCCACAGCGCTAACGCTGGCGCCTGAAACTGATCGGCGAGCAGGCCGAAGCCGGGAATGTTGGCGGTCCAGCCGAAGCCGCCGGGCTTGAAACTGTCCAGGGTGATTTTCAGGATGTCGCCGGGTTCGGCACCCTCGACGTAGATCGGCCCGGTGACCGGATTGATCTGATCGAATGGCATCACGCTGACGTCGGCCACTTGCGATTGCGCAGTGAAATAGCCGTTGGACGAATCCCGGCAGTTCATCTGCAAGGTGGTGCCGGGCGCCACGCGCTCGACCGGGGTAAAGCTGTGGTCCCAGCCGAAGTGGCTGTTGATGCTGTGAATGGTCTTGACCAGGCAGTTCTGGCACATGGGTGCGGTCCTCGTTGCAAACAGGCAAGGGGGGAGGGAAGCCGTGGCCTGTGACCCGGCGCTTGCCGGGAACAGACCAGCGCAACATCACTTCACCCAGATGTAGTCATAGTTGACCGGCACGTGGACCGGATCGACGTACAGCGCGTCGTCGCCGCCCATGCGCTTGGAGCGCACGGTGAAGCGTTGCTCGTTGAAGATCGGCACCCAAGGCGCATCGGCCATGGCATCGGTGAAGATCTTCTTCCAGGCCTCGGTGCGTTCGGCCTGTTGTTCCGGGCGTGCCATGGCGTCGGCTTTGGCGGCGCGTTCATCCAGCGCCTTGTTGCAGTACAACGACCAGTTCCAGCCGCCTTCAACCGCGCCGGTGCAACCGAGAATCGGGCCGTAGAAGTTCGACGGATCCGGGAAGTCGGCGATCCAGGCCATGCCGCCGGACCACACCATCGGCGCCTGATCCTTTGAGCTGCCGGCGGCAATCACGTTGGCCTGGGCCAGCGATTTGATCTGCACGCGGATGCCGACCTTGGCCAGGTCCTGCTGGATCGACTGGGCAATACGCGGCTGCGGGTCGGTGTTCATCACGTACAGCTCGGTGTCGAAACCCTTGGCGAGACCTGCGTCGGCGAGCAGCTTTTTCGCGCCTTCGACGTCGTAGGGCAAGCCCTTGTACTGCGTGTCATAACCGGGCATCGCCGGCGGCAGCGGCTGGTTCGCCGGGACCGCTCGCCCGTTGATGATGCGCACGATGCGTTCCTTGCTGATGGCCATATTGATGGCCTGGCGCACCTTGAGGTTATCGAACGGCGGCAGTGTCGTTTTCAGCGTCACGTAGCCGGTCTGCAGCTGATTGCCGGTGACCAGCAACTGCTTGGACGCCGGGTCGTTCTTGAACTGCAGGAACTGCGCGGGCGGCACGCCGTCGCCGGCAATGTCCACCTCGCCCTTGTTCAGGCGCAGCAGCGCAACGGTGGGGTCCTGGCCGATCTCGAAAGTGATCTTGTCGACGTAGGGCAGGCCCTTCTGGAAGTAATTCGGGTTCTTCACCAGTTCCAGCTTCTGCCCCAGCTTCCACTCGGCCAGGCTGAAGGCGCCGCTGCCCACCGGGTGCTTGCCAAAGTCGGCGCCCCATTGCTCCACCGCTTCCTTGGGCACCACCGAGGCAAAGTTGATCGCCATGATGTGCAGGAAGGTCGCGTTTGGCGCGCTCAGCGTGATGGTCAGGTGTTGATCGTCGACCACCTTGACGCCGCTGAGGGTCGTGCTTTTGCCGCCGGTCACGTCTTCGTAGCCGACGATGGAGCTGAAGAAGCCGGCGCCCGGGCTCTGGGTTTTCGGGTTGACGGTGCGCTCAAGGGAATACTTGACGTCATTGGCGACCAGTTCACGGCCGTTCTGGAATTTCACGCCCTTGACCAGGGTGAAGCTGTACACCAGCCCGTCCGGGGAAATGCTGTAGTCCTCGGCCAGGCTTTTCACAAGCTCCGTGGTGCCGGGCTTGTAGTCCATCAGACGGCCGAACAGGCTTTTGATCATCGACCAGTTCTGCCAGTCGTAGCCGATGGCCGGGTCCAGGGTCGCGACATCGTTCTGGTAGGTCACCACCACATCGCCGCCGCTTTTCGGCGTGTCGGCCCACAGTGGCGTGGTAAACAGCGTGGCCGCCACGGCCAGGGTCAGCGCGTTGATCTTCATTGTTGTGCCCCGTTGTGTTGATGGATTCAGTGCTGCTTGATGTCGATGCGCGGGTCCACCAGCGGGATCACCAGATCCGCCAGCAGGTTGCCCAGCACGATGGCCACCGCCGACAGCGTGGTGACGCCGACGATGACCGGAATGTCGACTTGCTGGATCGACTGCCAGGCGAGCTGACCGATGCCCGGCCAGCCGAACACCGACTCGACCACCACCAGCCCGCCCATGAACACGCCGATGTCGATGCCGATCATCGGGATCACCGGCACGATCGCGTTGGGCAGCACGTGCACCAACACGATCCGCGCACGACTCAGGCCCTTGGCCCGTGCCGTGCGGATGAAATCCTGATGCAGCACTTCGATCATCGAAGAGCGAACCATGCGCGAATACCAGCCGCTGCCGAGCAGGCCGAGGGTCAGCGCCGGCAACATCAAATGCCTCGCGCCGCCATAGCCCCCCAGCGGGAACCAGCCCAGTTGCACGGCGAAGAAGTACAGAAACAGCATGGCGGCGATGAATTGCGGCGCCGACACCCCAACGAAGGAGAACGCCATGAGCAGTTTGTCGGCGAAGCTGTCGCGTTTGAGCGCCGCGAGCATGCCCAGGCTGATGCCGATCAACAGCTCGAAGCCGATGCCCGCCGCCATGAGTTCCAGCGAAGGCCGAAGTCGCGCGCCGATCAACTCGCTGACGGCGGTGCGCTGGATGTAGGAGCGGCCAAGGTCGCCATGGAGCAGGTTGCCCAGGTAACTCAGGTATTGCTGATAGAAGGGCAGGTCCAGCCCCAGCTGCGCACGAATCGCCGCGACCACTTCAGGGGTGGCGCTGCGCCCGGCGATTTGCCGCGCCGGATCGGCGGGCAGCAGGAACAGCAACAGGTAGGTGATGAAGGTCACGCCCAGCAGAATCAGCAGCGCGTAACCGACCCGTCGGCAAATGAACGGCATCATCAGCGACGCCCCTTGAGTGTGGGGTCGAGTTCGTCGCGCAGGGCGTCGCCGACCAGGTTGAACGCCAGGGACAGGAGGATAATGGCCGCGCCCGGAATGAACACCAGCCAGGGCGCCGAGGTGAAGTACGTCTGGCTCTCGAAAATGATGTTGCCCCAGCTTGGCGTCGGCGGTTGTACGCCCACACCCAAGTACGACAAGGTGGCTTCCAGCAACACCGTGGTGGAAATCCCCAGCGTCGCCCACACCAGAATGGTCGGCAGCAGATGGGGCAACAGGTGCGAGAACAGAATGCGCAGGGAACTGGCGCCGAGGGTGCGCTCCACAGCGACGAAATCCCGCGCACTGAGCGCCACGGTTTCGGCGTAGATCACCCGGGCGATCTGCACCCAGTTGACCATCGCGATGACCATGGCCACGATCCACACGCTGGGCTGAAAAATCGCCGACAGGGCAATCGCCAGCAGCAGGGCGGGGAAGGCCATCATCAGGTCGGTCAGGCGCATCAACACGCTGCCCAGCCAGCCGCGCACAAACCCTGCGGTCAGGCCCACCAGGGTACCGATCAGCACCGCCAGCCCGTTGGCCAGCACGCCGATGAACAGCGAGGTGCGCGCGCCGAAGATCAGCCGCGACAGCAGGTCACGGCCGAGCAAATCGGTGCCCATCCAGTACGGCGTCGCTGGCGCCATGGGCGCGCCTTCCATCGTCAGCCCCTCGACGAATTGCTCATCGGGATCGAAGGGGCTTATCCACGGGGCCAGCGCCGCGAGCAGCACCACGGTGACGATAAACAGCAGCGAAATCGCAACGGCCGGTCGACGCAACAGGGCCTTGAGGGTGTTCATGCGCGGTCCTCGTCCCGCGCCGCGAGCAGGTCGACACACAGCGCTTCGATCGGCCGGTTGAGCTGCATCGACAGGCTGCGCAAGCGCTCGTACGCCGTCGCCTCGTTGATACGCTGGCTCACCATCAAGCGCGCCAGGGCCTGGGCGATGAGCGGACGCAGCGCCAAGCGCTGTTGCAGCTCATTGAGTTGTTCGGCATCGGCGCGCTGCCGGTCGCGCAATCCCACCGCCATCATCAGCGTGGTGTAGACCGAGCCCTGGCTGATGGGTTTGTTGAGCAGTGCCGTCGCGCCAAGCTGCAGTGCGCGCTGAATCTGCGACAGGGTTTCGTGGGCGGTCAGCGCGACGATGGGAATGCTGGCCGCATTCAGCGCCTGAACGGCGAGGGGGCTGGCGAAATGTTCGATCTCAAGGATCGCCGCGAAACAGCCCCGGGTGTCACAGGGCGCGTCGTGATCGAGCACCTGCGAGTGAATCCCCAGGCGTTGCAGGCTCTTGCCCAGGTTGGCCTGACTGCGTTCATCGCAGTCGATCAGCAGCAAGTGACCCTGGTCGAAAGCTGGAAAGGCGCGTGTGTTCATTTGACGATCCTCAAGCGCGGCGCCGGGGTGGCGTGTCGGTCCACCCCATCGGCGTGTACATCCGTAACAGTGAGATAGGGGTCGGCGGCGATCGGGTGGGGCGCCGATTGCACGACTTCGAAGCGTCCCCCGCGCAGTTCGGCAATATGACTGGCCAGCGCGCTGTGATGATTGCGCGCCGACAGGCTGACGGTGCCGAGCACGCTGGCGACCGGGTGGCCGTAAAGGTGCTCGCAAATCGCTTTTGGCGAGGCATCGTCGCTGGCGTGCAAGGCATCGGCGAATACCCTCAACGCCGTGTAGGCGCTGGTGTAATAGTGCGAACAGGTGCGCGGGCCATGACGCTGCTGGCCCTCGCAAAACGCCGGGTTCAGGGTCTCGAAAAACGGCCCGCAGGACAGCAGCCGCAGCGCCTGCATCGGGCCCACCCCATCCAGCTCCGCTTCGGTGAGGTTGCAGCTGAGCACCGGCAGGCGCAGGCCTTGGCGCTCGCAGGCCCGATCCAGTTGTTGCAAAAAGGCATAGGAAGACTCGCCCACCAGGTTGTTCAGCACGAACGCCGGCGGGTCCTGAATCAGCCCTTCGATCAGCGTGTCGAAGCCGGTCGCGCCCAGGTGCCAGTACTTTTCGCCGAGCACTTCAGCGCCGTTGGCTTCCAGCACTTCCCGGGCGATGCGGTTGCTTTCCCAGCCCCACACGTAGTTGGAACCGAGCAAAAAGGCCCGATTACCGAACTCGCGCAGAGCGTAGCGCAGCAGTGGCAACAGCGTCTGGTTCGGGCATCCGCCAAGGTACAAGACGTTCTCGCTGCTTTCGTAACCTTCGTACGGGCTCGAATACCAGAGCAGCGCGCCGTGCTGGTCCAGGTCCGGGATGATTTCCTTGCGGCTCGCCGACAGCGTGGTGCCGAAGATGTGCCGGACGCCCGCACCCAGCAACTGCGCGACGCCGCTGCTGTAGCCGGCCGGATCGCCCTGGGGGTCGATGCAGATTGCCTCCAGTTGCACGCGGCGCCGGGCGTCGGCGTTGATTTCAGCCAGCGCGTCCTGCAACCCGAGCAAGGCACTGCGGCCCATGCGGCGATAAGTGCCTTCGGTCGAGAGCAGGAAGCCAACGTGAACAATGGGACGAGAGTCGTGCATGAACAGCATCCATAAAAAAAGCCCGATCAACCCGGTGGGGGTCGATCAGGCTTCGATACCTGGCGCATTCGAGGCGCGTATGTGGACGAGACTTAAGGACCGGAGTCCGGCTTGCCGTTTGTTTTAAGCATGAAATAAGCGTGCCAAGTGAAAGCCGCCCCGCTGTGATGGCTTTTACCGGCATTGGCCTTCTGCGGTTGCTCCGGGGTGGAGCATTAGTGTGTGATCAGGCCTCAAAGCGGAGCAGGACAAGTGGGTTGTGCAGTGTGACACCTGACGCTTTCCCGGCTAAAGCCAGTCCTACATCCGAGTACACACTCAATGTCACTGATTGCACGCGATGCGTTGGTGGGACCGGCTTTAGCCGGGAAGGGGCCAATTTGAACGCCATTAGCCTTGCGGTATGGCACCTGATGCTTTCCCGGCTGAAGCCGGTCCTACATCCGAATGGGCGCCTGTGCTCAGGCGTTCAATCGCGCTTTCATGAAATCAATGAACGCGCGCAGTTTCCGTGGCACGTGGGTACGGCTCGGGTAATACAGATAGAACGGCGAGACTTCGGGCCAGAAAGGCTTGAGCAGCGCTATCAGTTGTCCGCTGTCGATCTCGTCTTTCACCTGGGCTTCGAATGCGCCACCGATGCCCGCGCCCGCGCGAATGGCCTGCATCAAGGTGTCGCCATCATTGGTGATCAGCACGCTGGGCGGAAGAATCTCCATGGCAACGCCTTCGTGGATGTACTCCCATCGGTACACACCGCTGGCCAGGCGAATGTTGAGGCAGCGATGCAGATGCAGGTCTTGCGGGGTGCTCGGGTGTTCGCGGCCCCGCAAGTAGCCGGGCGTTGCAACGGTGGCGATGCGGTGAGCGCCGCCCATGGGAATCGCGACGACATCCTGGGCCAGGTAGTCGCCAACCCGGATACCGGCATCAAAGCCGCCGGCCACCAGATCCAGCAATGCGTTGTCGCAGTGGACCTCCAGAGTGATGTCCGGATAGGCGTCCATGAACGCCGCCAGGTGCGGCATCAGCACGATGTCCGCAGTGGTACGAGACAGGTTGAGGCGTAACACGCCGGTGGGCTTGTCCCGCAATTCATTGACGTCCTCGACGGCGGAGGCCAGGGCGGCCAGACCCGGCTGCGCGTATCCCAGAAAACGTTGCCCCAGTTCAGTCAGGCCCACTTTTCGGGTGGAGCGGTCGAGCAGCCGCACGCCGAGCCTGCCTTCCAGCGTCCGCAGGGTTTGCGACAGGGCAGAGGGCGACATACCCATGACCGCCGCCGCTTTGGTGAAGCTCCCGTGCTGGGCGATCTGCACAAAAGCCGCAATGCCGGGCAGCAGGTCGGGCCGAATAACGCCGTTTTGAAGCAACGCTTCATACTGCATGCCGATTGCACCTCTGAATAAACGGGATCGCCGAGCCTACCATGCGCCCTCACATTCATTCACAGGGGCGGCAAACATGGGTCAGTTAGCAGGCAAGGTGGCGATCGTCACAGGGTCTTCAAAAGGCATCGGCGCAGGCATCGCCGAGCGACTCGCGGCAGAGGGCGCAAAGGTCATCGTCAACTATTCACGAAGCGTCGAAGACGCAGAGCGTGTCGTTGCCCGCATTGTGGCGGGCGGTGGCGAAGCGATTGCGCACAAGGCGGACCTTTCACGGCCGTCCGAGATCGGTCCTTTGATCGACACAGCGGTTCGGGTGTTTGGCCGGCTGGATATTCTGGTGAATAACGCCGGCATCTATAAACCCGATTCCCTGGACGAGTTGAGCGCTGAAAGCTTCGATGAGCATTTCAACCTCAACGTACGCGGTCTGTTGCTCACCACACAGGCCGCCGCTCGGGTCATGCAGGCGGGCTCGGTCATTATCAATATCAGCTCGGGTCTGGCCCACAGCCCTTTTCCCCAAGTGCATGTTTATTGCGCCACCAAAGGCGCGGTCAATACGCTGACCCGCTCCCTGGGCATGGAACTGGGTCCTCGGGGCATTCGAGTGGTCGGCATCGCGCCAGGCTTTGTGCATACCGAAGGCAACGCTGAATCCGCCCAGGGCATGGACGAGTTCTTTATCGCCAAAACTCCGTTGGGACGCGTCGGCAAGCCGAGGGACATCGCTGCGGCGGTCGCGTATGCCGTGTCAGAAGACGCCGCCTGGGTGACGGGTACGACGCTCGATGTCGCAGGCGGTATGGTTTTCTGAGGTTGCGTCACGCCACGTCAGCGTCGAAGGCCAATGACGTAGCTCTCTAGACAGTCATGCAGCACAAAACCAAGTACCAGCAGACTTATCACCGCAACAATATCCAGGACGCGACTGCCTCCTGCCTGGGGCGTGCGTGCGCGCAATCTGAAATACCAGGGGCTGAAGCACACCCATCCATAGCCGAGCAGAAGCAGCGCGCCCGCGAAGCTCACGGGCCCCTGAATCTGCACACTATGGCCCGCGGCGGCTGCTCGCAAGGGTTCAACCACCAGGTAGTAGAGGCACGCGAGTGCGGGCACCACCAGCGCCAGTCCGATGGGCCAGGCCGGAAAACCTTTGGGTTCGATCGGCCCCGACTCGTCGGAATCCTTTCCCTCAAGCAGATCCACGATACGCGGCCACCCGGCAACGCTCGCCAGCGCCAACGAAGTCTGGCCGTTGCAGTTGGGTGTGAGTGGATCTGCACCGTGGCGCAGCAGCGCACGAACCACCGTGTAATTGCCCGCCAGCACTTCGCGGTGCAGGAGCAGCCATCCGCCGGCGTCCAGTTCCCGGATCACTTCCGGGCGCTGGCCCAACCCTTCTTCGACCTTGTCGCGCATGTTAAGCGCCATCGGATGCTCGGTGCGTTCCAGTGCGGCCAGCGTCTTTCGGTCCTGCGGGAGATCCAGATTTCGGGACAGCAGCTGCGGCGGCCGGCCTTCTTCAGCGGGCACCACTTCAACGCTGCCGGCGTTTCCGAAATTCAGGCCCCAGGCTCGGTCATGGGCTTCGCGGTCGTCTGCAGACATTCCGCTGCGCAGCGCATCGACGGTAAAGCCTCCGTAGACATGCCCATCGCGAACGTACATCCAGTCGTTGAGGGCTGCGAGCGGCAGCGTTACCGGGTCTGACGCCTTCAGTGAGGTGAACCAGCGAGGTTCGTTCATCAGCACGCCGCTGATGGACTCCCCGTCGAACTCGATGTCGGTGACCCACATGTTTTCGACGCTGGGGATGTCGGGGTCATCGGCGTCCAGCACGAAGGACATTTTGACCGCCGCCATGTCCAGACTTTTGACGATTCGGCGTGCCTCCCATGACAGCTCACGCCAGAAGAACTTGAAGGTAGCCTGTGCGCTGGCAACCGTCGCCTTGAGTTCGTCACTCTCGCCTTTCACGCTGTAGATGATCTGTCCGGTCATAAGTGGATCGTTCCCTCTGTCGATTTGAATAATGTTCTACCATGAGCCTTCATTCATGGTGTGGGCAGCTTCCTTCATGCCCCTCGAGGACCAATGAGATGAGAGACCTGCCACCCACCGCCACCTTGCGCGCCTTTGAAGTCGCCACGCGCCACGGGACGTTTACTTCCGCTTCCGAGGAGCTGCACGTTACCCAAAGTGCGGTGAGTCACCAATTAAAACATCTTGAAGACATCTGGGGCGTGCAGCTGTTTCAGCGCGGCAAGACGTTGAGCCTGACGCCGGCCGGGGCGGCCCTGGCGCCGATCGTGCGCACGTTTTTCATGAACCTGGAGGCGACGCTCGCGGACCTTCGGGAAGAGAACGGCCGGGTCAGGCTCAAGGTCAGTACGACCTATTCCTACGCGCTGAAATGGCTGCTGCCGCGCTTGCCCAATCTGTCGCAACTGCACCCGGAAATCCTCGTCACACTGGACAGCACAGACACGGCCATCAACTTTGCCAGCGGCGAGGCCGACGTGGCGATCCGTCTGGGCGGCGGCAACTACCCGGCGCTGCACTCGGAATTCATGTTCAGGGAACACATTTTCCCCGTGGCGAGCCCTGACTTGCTCAAGCGCTTCGGCATGCCCCGGGAGCCGGCCGAGTTGCTGCGCTATCCGCTGCTGGCCCGGGACGGTTCGGATCTGGTGCCGAAATGGGAGGTGTGGTTCCAGAACATCGGCCTGGGCGTCACCTCGCTGAAGGAAAGCGTGCGTTTCCCCGACACCAACATGACCGTGGAAGCGGCCTTGCTGGGGCAGGGCATCGCCCTCGTTCGCAGTGGACACGTGGAAAAAGAGCTGCGCGACGGCACTTTGATCAGGTTGTTCGACGTGCCGTTTCCTTCGCCGGTGGCCTATTACTTCGTCTGCCCGAAGGGGGTCGAAACCCAGCCCCACGTGGTGAGCTTTCGCGACTGGCTGATAGGGGAGTCGACCGCAGCCGGCCTCAGTTATAACTGAAGCATGAGGAATTGCTCATCATCCAATGAGAAGACTTCGCTTTCGTTTCGTGTGGCAGCCTGACTAAGATCGGCCCCATGCCTACTCACATCATCCTGTTAATCCTCTTCGCCGCGTTGTTGCACGCCAGCTGGAATGCCTTGCTGCGCGGCGGTGGCGACAAGCTCTGGTCGATGACCGTCATGTGCGTGGCGGTGGCCATCGTGAGCCTGGCCGGAGCACTGTTCATGGACGCCCCGGCCCCCGCCAGTTGGCCTTGTGCGGTTCTCTCGGCGCTGCTGCATGTCGGTTACAACCTGTTTCTGGTGCGCACCTACCGCAGCGGTGACCTCGGGCAAACCTATCCGATCTCCCGGGGTTCATCGCCGGTGCTGATTACGCTGTGTGCGTCGCTATTTGCGGGGCAGGTGGTCGAGACCGGCGCGATGATCGGCATTGCACTGGTGTCGGCGGGCATCATTTCTCTGGCGTTCAAGGGCCGCAAACTGAACGTTCCCAGCCTTCCTTATGCGCTGGGCACCGGGTGTTTCATTGCGGCCTATAGCGTGACGGACGGCATCGGCGGGCGTCTGTCCGGCGCGCCAATGGCTTACACCGCCTGGATGTGCGCCCTGTGGGGTGTACTGATGCCGGTCACTTACATCTGTCTGCGAGACGCACGCAGTCTGTTCACGGTGCGGCCCGGTTTGGTCGCCTCGTTGGGCGGAGGGGTGGTGTCGCTGCTGGCTTACGGCATCGTCATCTATGCGATGACCCTCGCGCCCATGGGCGCGGTGTCGGCCCTGCGTGAAACAAGTGTGCTGTTTGCCGCATTGCTCGGGTATCTGTTTTTGGGCGAGTCGCTGACCGTGCGCAAGATCCTCGCGTGCGTGGTCATTGCGGCCGGGACGATCATCATTGGCTAAGTCGCGCGTGCTCACCTGCGCAGCTTCGGCTTCACCGCTTTGAGCCGCGCAATGGCCAGGTTGTGCAGGTATTGGCGTACGGCGTCGTGGTGCTCGACGCTCACGTGATAGCTGTCCAGCAGCCCCAACAAATACCCCTCGGCCATGGCGTGGTAACGCGACACGCTTTCCCGAGTGTCACTGGTGTTGAGCCTGGCAATCAGCTCGTCGATCCGGGCGCGGTGCTCATGTGAGAACCAGCCCTGCTGAGGCGCAGCGCCGGCGTCGTCGGTCAGGGGCGTGTGCAGATTCATCGGGCCTCCAGGCAGGCACATCGGTCGCGGGCTGAAAGGACGCGGGACGGTGCTGCCGCTGATCCCGCGAACATGGGGTTGGACAGCGTACGGGCGGCAAAATCCACTGGCGCGATGAGCACATGCGTCAAGCAATGGCATTGGCTGCAGCTGCGAGCACACCTGCGTGAGTACCCTGAGGTTTTTGGAGCGTGTTCGAGTTGGGCTGACAGCACCGTAATGTGTCGTCTGGATAGACGCGTTCGCCAGCAAGCCGGCTCCTACAGTCGAGCCCCCCACTTGGGTTAAAGCCGGCTCCACTGACTGGATTCATTCCTCTGTAGGAGCCGGCTTGCTGGCGAATCAGGTGTGTCACCCACGATGCGTCGTCTGGATAGACGCGTTCGCCAGCAAGCCGGCTCCTGCAATCGGAACCCGCCATTTGAGTCAAAGGCGGTCCTGCTGGCTGACTGCGATGCGTTAAATGGGACCGGCTTCAGCCGGGAAGGGGCCGGTGTGATCGCCATCGATGCCGGGATTTCCGTGGGTGCCTCGGACCAACACTCAGACCAACGGAGGTGCTGCGGTTTTGATTGTCCTGTATGCGGGACGATCTATCGCATTTCCACCCTCTAATCATGCATTACCCCACAAGGTAGGATGACGCCACTTGATCGCCAAGCGGCGATTCTCACCTTGGGAAGCACTTCATGAAACTCTTGCACATCGATTCCAGCATCCTCGGCGATCACTCCGCTTCGCGTCAGTTGAGCCGCAGTGTGGTTCAGTCTTTCACCGCTATCACCCCGGACACGCAGGTGGTGTACCGCGATCTGGCGAACGAGCCACTCAATCATTTCTCCGGCGCCACGCTGGCCGCTGCCGGTACGCCGGTGGAAGGCCGCGACGCGGCGCAGACGCTGGAAGTGGAGACCAACGAAGCGACGTTGGAAGAATTTCTGTCGTCTGACGTGTTGGTGATCGGTGCGCCGATGTACAACTTCAGCATCCCGAGCCAGCTGAAAGCGTGGATCGACCGCATCTGTGTGGCCGGCCGTACCTTCCGCTACACCGAAGCGGGCCCGGAAGGTCTGTGCAAAGGCAAGAAAGTGATCATCGTTTCGACCACGGGCGGTCTGCATCAGGGCTTGCCGAGCGGTGTTGGCCATGACGACCTGCTCAAGGTGGTCTTCGGCTTTATCGGCGTCACGGATCTGCACTTCGTGGTGGCCGAAGGCCTGGCTTATGGCGACGAGCCGCGTGCCGCTGCCATGGCCGCCGCGCAGAAGCACATCAGCGAAACGCTGTTCGCCTGAGTCCGACCCCGCGAAGGGCTCGAACCGGCTCGACGCGACAACACAAGCACCATCCGAAAGCCCTGTCATCCCCGGCCCGAACGCCGATGTGTGACGGGGCTTTCGTCGGTTTGCGGTCGCGCGTTCAGCCGGGCGACAGCCTTTATGACTTCTTTGCGCGTAACCTGCTTCAAGCACCGTAGAATGCCGGCCAATTCGGTTTGTTCTGCGTCAAGCGGCGGCCGATGTCTTCAATTCATCGAGCTTGGCCCGCCTTGTGCAACATTGATCCTCAAACGTTTCGGAATGTTATCGAACCCCAAGGGTCAGATAGCGACAGACGCCGTTTTTGCGGGGCTTCAGCCCTTGAGCGTCTGAATCGGCAGGCATGGATTGATAAGGTGAGGGGCATTGCAATGATGCGTCTTTGTGCAGTGATGATGATCAGCCTGCTGGGCAGCCTGATTTCGGTGCAGGCCAGCGAGCTGCAAAGCTTTAGCGTGGGCTTTCACGAGCTGACGTTCCTTGATCCGCTGGATTCCCGGCCCATGCACGCCTACGCCTTTTACCCCTCCACCGACGATGAACACATCACCCGCGTTCAGGGTTATCCCATTGAAGCTTCCGAAGACGCCACCATTGCCATGGGCCGTTTCCCGCTGCTGATGCTGTCCCACGGCAACACCGGCACGCCGCTGGCGCAACACGACCTGGCGACGTCACTGGCGCGCAAGGGTTTTGTCGTTGTGGCGGTGTTTCATCCAGGCGACAACTACATGGACCACAGCCGCCTGGGCAGCCTGAGCAATCTCTACGGTCGCCCGCTGCAAATATCAGAAGCCATCAGTGCCGCATTGATCGACCCAATGCTGTCGCCGTACATCAGCGCGCGCCGGGTCGGGGTGATCGGCTATTCGGCGGGGGGTGAAACGGCGTTGATTCTCGCCGGCGCCCAGCCTGATCTGCAGCGTCTGCGCCATTACTGCACCGAGCGCCCCCAGGACCGTGATGCCTGTAAAACCCAAGGCGAACTGGTAGCAGACCGGGATGACCTGCACGCCCAGGCTGACCCCCGTGTGGGCGCATTGATGCTGATGGCGCCGCTGGGGTTGATGTTCGGCCGGCAGACGCTGGCTGATGTGCACGTGCCGGTGTTGTTGTACAGCGGCGACGGCGACGAACTGCTCGCCATCGACAAGAACGCCGAAGCGCTGGCGCGCAAGCTGCCCGACGTTTCGGATTTCAAACTGTTCGCCGGGGCAGGGCACTTTGTGTTCATGGCGCCTTGTGATGATGAGCAACGTGCCACCCAGCCTGGGCTGTGCACCGATGCCATCGGCGTCAATCGCGAAAGCATTCACCGCGACCTGAGCACGGAAGCCGTGCGCTTTTTTGGCACCGCGCTGGGCACGCCGACCAGCACCGCCGGCATGCAGACCGCGGCCCATCGTGAGCTTGAGCCCGTCAACAGCCTGGATCAGTAAGGCTTGCCGAGAACATCAGCGCAGCTGCGCTGCCTATTGGGCGTCCGCTGGGGGTGACGGTGAGGATGCCGGTTTGCCACGAATCACTTTGCCGCGCCGCTCGGCAATCTCCCGCGCCTGACCGTCTCGCTGCCCGCCGGTGCGCGCTTCGCTGATCAATGCCGGAATCAATGGCCCTTCTGGCAGATTTTTCCAGAACCTTGCCGGCAGATGGCCCTGCATGACTTTCGGGTTCAGCCGCGCCGGATTGAAAATGTGGCTGTAGTAGGTCAGCCACAAATTGCCGTGGGGATCATCGGCGTTGCGCGCCAGCGACTGCCATGCCTCCGGGCACACAGGCTGATAGATCAGCTGCACCCCGTCATAAAACACGCCGTCCTTGGGCGTCGCGATCATCCAGCGATGACGACCCATGCGCCCGATGAAATGCTCGCTGGCGGTGAGCAAAATGTCGTGGGCGGGCTCGTGCCAAGCGACGTACTCCGGCAGGCAGGTCATCTCCATCAAAGCCGCCTTGGCCGCGACGTCTTCGGCATTGTCGATCACCGGCAGCGCCACGAAACGCAAAAACGCGTGCAGGTGATGGGCTTCGCGGCTGACCTGTTTAAGGCGCCTGTGCAGTTCGCTGCCCAGTTTGTCGCCGGCCAGCATGGCCGTGCGATCACCGTGGCTGACCCGCCACAGCACCTCGTACAACAGAGTCCAGCGCTGATCACCGCAGAATTGCGCCGCGTTTTGCAGCAGCTCCAGCAACTCCAGGGGAATGCGCGCGCGAAAAGGCCCGGGTTCGTCCGGGTAATCGGTGTCGCTGGCGAACAGGTCAGCGTCCTGCTGCACGCTCCAGCTCACTTGATCCGGGTTGATCTGGTGGCTCAGCAGCCAGCGCGCCTGTTGCCGCCAGGTGTCGAATGAGTTGGCGCAATCGAGAATGATCATCCCCACAGCGCCATCTGTTGCGGCTGCGGTTTGTCCCGCAGTTGCTCGCGCAGGTCGATGCTCGAGCTTTCGGCCTGACGGGGATGGTAGTCGCTGGTAATGATGAACGGCTTGGCCTTGGCCAGCACGCAGCGCAGCCGGGTCAGGTCTTCATAACGGATGCGGCGCTGGCGGCGCAGTTCGACCAGACGCTTGGTGGTGCGGATGCCGATGCCGGGGATCCGCGCGATCATCGCCGGCTCCGCGCGGTTGAGGTCCAGCGGGAAGATGTCGCGATGCTCCAGCGCCCAGGCCAGTTTCGGGTCGATGTCCAGGGCCAGATGCCCCGGGCCTTGCAGCAACTCATTGGCGCTGTAGCCATAGCTGCGCAGGAGGAAGTCGGCCTGATACAAGCGGTGTTCGCGCATCAACGGCGGCGCAGCGTGGGGCACGCTTTTCGGGCTGTTGGGTATCGGGCTGAACGCTGAGTAGTAGACACGCTTGAGGCGGAAATCGCCGTACAGGGATTCGGCGGTGTGCAGGATGGTGCTGTCATCGGTTTCGTCAGCGCCCACAATCATCTGCGTGCTTTGCCCGGCCGGCGTGAATTTCGGCGCCCGCGGCTCGTTGAGCACGGTTTGTTGACCGGTGTAGATGGTCTGCATGGCCTGCTTGATCGAGCCCATTTCCTTTTCCGGCGCCAGGGTTTGCAGCCCCAGCTGGGTCGGCAGCTCGATGTTGACGCTGAGACGGTCTGCGTAGCGGCCGGCTTCTTCGATCAGCGCAGGGTCGGCTTCGGGGATTGTCTTGAGGTGGATGTAGCCACGGAATTCGTGGTCTTCACGCAGCAGTTTGGCCACGCGAATCAGCTGCTCCATGGTGTAGTCCGCCGAGCGGATGATCCCGGAGCTGAGAAACAGGCCGCTGACACAGTTACGGCGGTAGAAGTCCATGGTCAGGGTGACCACTTCTTCCGGGCTGAAACGTGCCCGCGGCACGTCGCTGGAACGGCGGTTCACGCAGTACTGGCAGTCGTACAGGCAGAAGTTGGTGAGGAGGATTTTCAGCAGCGAGACACAGCGCCCGTCGGGGGTGTAGCTGTGACAGATGCCCATGCCATTGCTTGATCCGAGGCCGGATTTGCCTTCGGAACTGCGCTTGGGTGCGGCGCTGCTGGCGCAGGAGGCGTCGTACTTGGCGGCGTCGGCGAGGATGCTCAGCTTGTCAATCAGCTGCATGGATTTTCCCGATACTGTTTTTATGTACAGTATCGAGTTAGTCGGGGATGAACAAGGGCCGATCGGATGGATGGCCGGGCCATCAACGGATGCGCTGTACCAAATCCTTCAATTCGCCAAAATCTTTGACGCGATGAAAGTTGTCGTTGTCCATGAACGCCGAAAAATCCGTGTCGCCGTAACCCGCTACTTGCGCGCCGGCACCGAGGCCTGCTTCAACGCCGGGAATGCTGTCTTCCACCAGCAGGCACTGAGTGGGCGGCAGGCCCAATAATTCTGCGGCGTGCTCGATCAGGACCGGGGACGGCTTCCACGATTGCACTTCATAGGCGCTGACGATCAGACCGTGGAACACGTCCAGCAGGCCGACCGTGCTCAGGCAGGTTTCAATCTTGCTGCGCGGGCCGTTGGAGGCCACGCATTTGGGCAGCGAGAGGTTACGCACGAACTCGACAGCGCCGGGCATTTCTTCCAGCCGTTCCCGGAGCAGCGGCAGGGTGCGTGCACGGAATTCGCTTTCGATGTCGTCGCTTGGCAGCCATGGATAATCGCGGCACAAGCCTTCCAGGCACAGCGCAAACTGCACGCCCCGAAAGCGTTGCAGCACTTCGTCGACGCTCAATAAAACCTGGTGTTTGTTGAGGATGTCGCGCAGCAGGCCGGCGGCCAGCCGTTCGCTGTCAACCAGGGTTCCGTCGCAGTCAAAAATGACGCCGGCAATATTCAAACGGGGTTCTCCTTCTTTCTCGATCATGTTGCTTGATCGGAATGCATGTGCAGATGTCTGGAATCCGGGTAGGGGCCGTTCGACCGGCATTATCCAGAAAAGTTGGCATCGATGTTCGGGCGCTGACTTACGGTAAGGCCATCTCGGTCCATGCTCCGGCCGTGCTGGCGTTTGAACGTCATTGCGAGCAGGCCGACGGCTTCATCGTCAGGCCTGCACGTGAAGCGCCGGTTACAGCTCGACCGGCGTGACCAGCGTGCCTTTCTCGAAATGACCACTGACGTTGGCGAACACCAGGTCGGCCATGGCCTGGCGCGTTTCGTAAGTCCCCGAGCCGATGTGCGGGGTGAGCACCACGTTGTCCAGCTTCAACAGTTCGGCCGGCACATTGGGCTCGTCCTGGAACACGTCGAGGCCGGCGCCGGCGATTTCCGAGGCCAGCAGCGAGGCCACCAGCGCCTTCTCGTCGACAACGGTGCCGCGGGCGACGTTGATCAGAAATGACTTGGGACCGAGTGCCCGGAGCACTTCGGCGTCGATCAGGTGCTGGGTGTCCGGGCCGCCGGGGACAATGACGATCAGGTAATCCGAATCCTGGGCCAGTTCCCGAAGGTCACCGTAGTGCCGGTAGGACACATCGTCGTAAGCGCGGCCGCGGCGGAAGTAGGCGATGTTCATCTCGAACGCGGCGGCGCGTTTGGCGATGGTCTTGCCGATCTTGCCCAGGCCGACAATGCCGCAGGTCTTGCCGCACAGGTCATTGCCGAGGGGGAATTTGCCGTCGGGCCATTGGCCGGCCCGCACGAAGCGCTCGGCCTGGCTGATGCGGCGGGACACGCAGAGCATCAGCGCCATGGCGGTTTCGGCGACGGCGTTGTTGAGCACGTCGGGGGTGTTGCTCAGTTTGATGCCGCGGCGCGCCAGGTACTGAGTGTCGACCGCGTCATAGCCGACGCCGAAACTGTTGACCACTTCCAGGTTCGGCAGGCGATCGAGAATGGCGTTGTCGGTGCCAAACACGCCGCTGGTGACGACGCCGCGTACTTTGGTCCCGTGTTGGCTGGCCCAGGCGTCGATGTCGTTGATGTCGGCAAGTTTGTGCACGCTGTAATCGCGCTCGAGATTTTGCATCAGCGATGCATGCATCGGTCCCCAGACCAGAATGTCGGCTTTCTTCTCGCTCATTGGTTTCTCCTTCATAGGGCCAGATAGGTGTCGGTACTCAGCACCTCGGCATAGGCAAAGCCTAACGCTGACATGAATGCGGCGTGGACATGGGCCGCCGGCACCACGCTGCCTTCGAATTCCAGGTCGCGGCTGGCGCAGGCGTCATGAATCACTTTGACGGTGTAGCCAAGGTCCGCCGCCGCGCGGGTGGTAGCGTCGATGCACATGTGGCTCATGGAGCCGATGATCACCAGGTGCTCGATGCTTTTGTCTTCAAGCAGCGCCTGCAGCCCGGTTTCACGAAACGAGTTGGGAAAATGCTTGAGCACCACTGGCTCGTGCTCAAGGTTGAGGACTTTGGGGTGCAGCCTGGCGCCATCGGAGCCGGGGGTGAAGAAAGGCGCATCGGCGCCGGACTCATGGCGGATGAAGACGACCGGATCCCCGGCGTCGCGTGCAGCCTGAATCACCCTGGCGGCATTGTCAGCGGCAGCGTCGGCCCCTGCCAGTGGCCATTTACCGCCGGGAAAGTAGTCATTCTGGATATCGACTACGATGAGCGCTGTGCTGGACATTCGGGCTTCCTTGTTGAATGGGTGGGGTGGGTCAGAGTAATGCCTGCCCGAGCGTAGGGCCACTCCCGCTAAACAGGTTGAACGCGATGCTTTATGTGGGACCCGCTTCAGCCGGGAAGGGGCCAGTGCGTACGACCTCAATTTTGCAGTGTAATGATTGACGCCTTCCCGGCTGAAGCCGGTCCCACAAGTGAGTCCGGCGCCGGCCTTGCTGGATGCACGCGATGCTTTTTAGTGGGACCGGCTTCAGCCGGGAAGAG
>NZ_JBNNGV010000038.1:0-39802 GCF_050268485.1 Pseudomonas sp. NPDC078416
TTGGCGAGTTGCTGCCCAAGGACCTGGCCGGCCGCACCGAAACCCTGAACTGGTTGTTCTGGCAGATGGGCGCTGCGCCGTATCTGGGCGGCGGCTTCGGGCATTTTTATGTGTACGCACCGGAGAAGTTCGAGTACGCAATCGACCGCTTCACCATGGAAGCCAAGCGTCAGCTGGACGTATTGAATCGGCGCCTCAGCGAAAGCCCTTACCTGGCCGGCGACAGCTACACCATCGCCGACATCGCCGTGTGGTCGTGGTACGGGCAGGTGGTGCGCAACACCGTGTACGGCGCCGCCGAATTCCTCGCCGCCCACGAATACACCCATGTGCAGCGCTGGGCCGAAACCATTGCCCAACGCCCGGCAGTAATTCGCGGCATGCGCGTCAACCGGACCTGGGGCGATGACGCCACCCAAGTGCCGGAACGGCATGATGCGTCGGACTTGGATTGAAGCAAATCCCCGGCGGTCGGCGGGCGCCCCGATTTAGTGGGACCGGCTTCAGCCGGGAAAGCGTCAGTCGTCACGCTGCAAAATCGAGGGTGTTCACACCGGCCCCTTCCCGGCTGAAGCCGGTCCCACTCATGTGGCCACGACGCGATACTGTAGGGAGCCGGCTTGCTGGCGAACGCGGGGTGTCAGCACAGAACAGGGTGGCTGACACACTGCCTTCGCCAGCAAGCCGGCTCCTACAGATCCCTGCCCGGCATTTGTTCTGCGGGGTTACGCCTGGCCGCTCCCCGGCTAAAGCCAGTCCTACTGACAGCATGCATTCCTCCTGCGGGCACGACGCGATACCGTAGGAGCCGGCTTGCTGGCGAACGCGGTGCATCGGCTGCCATCTGTGCTGAACACGCCGACGTCTTCGCGGGCAAGCGCGCTCCTACAGAGCTTTTGCCCGACATCACTTCTGCGGTGTTGTACCCGACGCCTTCCCGGCTAAAACCAGTCCCACTGTCAGCATGCATTCCGCCATTAGGACCGGCTTCAGCCGGGAAGGCGTCAGGCGCCCTGCCCGTCGAGTTCGGCGAGCATGTCTTGGGGAATCACCAGCTCGGCGGCGGTGAGGTTTTCGTGCAAATGCGCCACCGAGGAGGTGCCCGGTATCAGCAGCAGGTTGGGCGCACGCTGCAGCAGCCACGCCAGGGCCACGCACATCGGCGAGGTATCGAGGCGAGTGGCGACATCCGACAGAGTCTGCGACTGCAAGGGCGTGAAGCCACCCAGCGGGAAGAACGGCACGTAGGCGATGCCCTGTTTGCCGAGTTCAGCGATCAGTTGCTCGTCATCGCGGTGGGCCAGGTTGTAATGGTTCTGCACGCAGACCACCTCGGCAATGCTCTGCGCCTCGACGACCTGTTTCGCGCTGACGTTGCTCAAGCCCAGATGCTCAATCAACCCCTGACGCTGCAATTCGGCCAGCGTACTGAACTGCTCGGCAATCGACGCTTCGTCCGGTGAATGCCCGGTGCCCCACGCCCTGAAGTTCACCACGTGCAACGCTTCCAGGCCGAGATTGCGCAGGTTGTCGTGCACCGCGCTCACCAACTCCGCCGGGCTGTTGGCAGGATTCCATGAAGCGTCGGTGCCTCGGGACGCGCCGACCTTGGTGACGATCAACAGCTCATCGGCATACGGATGCAGGGCTTCGCGGATCAGTCGATTGGTGACATGGGGGCCATAGAAGTCAGCGGTGTCGATATGGTTGACCCCGGCCGCCAGCGCTTCACGCAACACGGCAATAGCCGCAGCGTGATCTTTCGGCGGTCCGTAAACACCCGGTCCGGCCAGTTGCATGGCGCCGTAGCCCATGCGATTGACGGTCCGGCCGCCGAATGAAAAGTGTCCTGCTTTGCTGGCCTGGCTCATGGGTGACGCCTCGTGCTCAAGAATGTGGCACGACTATAGGCGTTGACCGATGCGCTGATAATCAGGTGCAATCGGCACGGGTTGTACGAGCGAGCGGACAATGGCGACAGACATTCAGGATTTGCTGGCCTTCGTGGCCGTGGTCAACGCGGGCGGTTTTCGGGAAGGCGCACGGCTGAGCGGCAAGTCGGCGTCCAGCCTCAGCGACGCCGTTCGACGCATGGAGTCGCGCCTCGGCGTACGTCTGCTGAACCGCACCACGCGCAGCGTCGTGCCGACGGAAGCCGGCGCGCGGCTGATGGAACGGATTGTCCCGGCCCTTGGGGAAGTTGAATCGGCGCTGGACGTGGTCAACGATTTCCGCGACCGCCCATCCGGCACGCTCAGGCTCAACGTACCGGTCAGCGCCGCGCGCTTGATATTGCCGGCGATCATCACGCCGTTCCTGCAAGCGCACCCGGACATCCGCATGGAAGTGGTCACGGAAGAGAGCTTCGTCGACATGCTCGCCGCCGGCTGCGACGCGGGCATCCGCTACGACGACCGCCTGGAACAGGACATGATCGCCGTGCCCATCGGCCCGCGCGTTCAGCGTTTCGCGACCGCCGCCTCGCCGGCGTACCTCGACGCCCGGGGCCGGCCCGAACATCCGCGGGATCTGTTGAACCACAGTTGCCTGCGGGGCAAATTCCCCAGCGGTTCTGTTCCACTGTGGGAATACGAGCGCGACGGCGAAGTGGTACGGGTCGATCCGACCGGCCCACTGACCGTGCGAATTGGCGGGGCAGTCGACCTCGCCGTGCAAACCGCCATCGACGGCCTGGGCATCGTCTCGTTGTTCGAAGACTGGTTGCGCCCCCATCTGGACAGCGGTGCACTGGAACCGGTGCTCGAACCCTGGTGGCCAGGTTTCAGCGGGCCCTTTCTGTATTACCCGGGGCGGCGCTATGTGCCATCACCGTTGAGAGCCTTCCTGGACTTTATCCAGCGGCGGGCATGAGGCTTATCCACGCCAAGACGTGATTCAGTCTTTTGAATGAGTGGGTGCCATCGCGAGTTCATGCCGATATATATACAGCGGGATGTGCCACCTAATTATTCAGGCAAAAAAAAACGCTGCATTCAATGCAGCGTTTCTTTTATAGCGTTTGTAGTTGAAGCCGCCAGGGCACTGGCGATCAACCATTTTGACGACCGTAGCCCATGATGGTGTAGTCAAGGCTGTGGGTCACGCCGGCGTGGTCAACATACACCATGGTGGATTGCACCGGACCATCAACTTTCTGTGGGTCCTGGGCGTTTTTGATGCTGATCACTTTCGCGACGTCGATACCTTTGTGACGGTTGTATTGTTCAACCTGGGTCAAGGGCTGTTGGCTGGTGGCTGGGAGTTCGCCGGCAGCGGCAAATACACTGACGAGGGACAGAGCAGCGAAGGCTAATACTTTCATGGTGATTCTCCAGAAGTTCATTAAGTAGTGATTAAGCAAAGCGCTTGTCGTTTGCTTCTGGGGCCATTCTGTTCGTGTTCCGCGCCGATGATAAATACTTAAAATCGATAAAGCCCATCACTGGCATTGATGCGCGATTTAATTACATCAACTTCAGTAATAGACCTTTGCGCATTCTGTTAACCCACAACTTTGGGCCCGAGTGGCGGGCCCTGTGCATATACCCTTTTCAGAGCGGCAGCGCCGGGGACTTTCCCGGAGCGCGTCATGTTGCCGAAGGCATTCAACTGTCCCCGGTGAAATATTTTCGGTGCAAACAAACATTTCCAATGATGAACGTACTACCATTCGTCTGCTGGCTCGTGACGATACCAACATCCCCGAGCAGACCTCTATAAAGCGCTGGCCACTGGCACGGCGCTATTTTTTTAAAACAAACCGAAGCCTTGATGCCGCCTCACGAGCCCGCTCGTGGCGCAGTGCGTCAACCGTGATGACCGTCTGAGGTTGTGTGATGCAGAAATTGATGATTAACGGCCAGGAGCACGACCTGGATGTCGCCGACGACATGCCATTGTTGTGGGTCCTGCGCGACGTGATGGGCCTCACCGGCACCAAATATGGCTGCGGCATTGCCCAGTGCGGCGTGTGCACCGTGCACCTGGACGGCCAGGCCGTGCGTTCATGCGTGTTGCCGGTCAGCGCCGTGGCGGGCCGCAAGGTCACGACCATCGAAGCCGTCGGCGAGCAGGCCGTGGGTCAGGCGGTGCAGAAAGCCTGGCTGGACCACGAAGTCGTGCAATGCGGCTACTGCCAGTCGGGGCAGATCATGTCGGCCGTCGCGCTGCTGCAGGAACACCCCAAAGCCAACGACGAACAGATCGTCAACGCTATGTCGGGCAACCTCTGCCGCTGCGCCACCTACACCCGCATTCGCGCCGCCATCAAAAGCGTCAGCCAGGCCTGAAGGAAGTCATCATGTCCGAATCACAAACACCTGCCGCGATGCTCTCGCGTCGCGGGCTGCTCAAAGGCAGTGCGCTGCTGGGCGGCCTGGTCATCGGCACCTACCTGCCGGCGACGATTACCCGCAGCTTCGCTGCCGATGTGGTCCAGGGCGCCAGCCTCGGTGACAACGCCGAGCAAGGCTATGGCGCTTTCGTGCGCATTGATCACAGCGGCGCCGTCACGCTGATTTCGCCGAAGATCGAAATGGGCCAGGGCGTGCAGACCGGCATCGCCATGATGGTCGCCGAAGAGCTCGAAGTGCCGTTGAGCCAGATCACCATCACCGAGGCGCCGCCCAATGCGGCGCTGTACACCGACGCGCTGCTGAGCTTTCAGGCCACCGGCGGCTCGACCTCCACCCGCTACAGCTGGGAGCCCCTGCGCAAGGCCGGCGCCGGCGCGCGCATCGTGCTGATCCAGGCCGCAGCCATGCGCTGGAAAGTCGCGCCGAGCCAGTGCCACGCCGAAAACGGCCGGGTCATCGGCCCGAACGGTCAAAGTGCCGGTTACGGCGAGCTGGTCGATGCCGCCGCGAAGTTACCGCTGCCGACCGACATCCCGCTCAAGGCCGTCAGCGAATTCAAGCTGCTGGGCAAGCCGGTCCAGCGACTGGACACCCCGAACAAAGTCAACGGCACGGCGAAATTCACCATCGACCTGCAAGTGCCGGGGATGCTGATTGCCTCCACCCTCACCTGCCCGGTCCACGGCGGCAAGCTGCGCGGCGTGAAGAACGAAGACGCTGCGCGTAAGGTCCCCGGCGTGCGCGATATCGTCCGTCTGGACAACGCGGTGGCGGTGACGGCGAGCAATTTCTGGTCCTGCCAGCAAGCGCTCAAGGCGCTGGACATCGACTGGGACCTCGGCCCCCATGCCGGCCTGGATTCAGCCCAGCTGGACAAATCGCTGTTCGACGCGAGCGCAGGTGATGGCGTGTTCGCGCACCAGTCCGGTGACATCGCCGGCGCGCTGAAAAATGCCACCAGCCGCTTCGAAGCGATCTACGAACAACCCTTCCTGTCCCACTCCCCCCTTGAGCCGATGACCTGCGTCGCCCATGTGCGCGCCGACGCGTGCGAGTTGTGGGTCGGCTGCCAGGCGCCGGGGATGGCCCAGGCGGGCGCGGCCAAAGTCTGCGGCATGCCGGTGGAAAAAGTGGTGATCCACAACCAGTTGATCGGCGGTGGTTTTGGTCGTCGTCTGGAGTCCGACTTCATCTTCCAGGCCGTGGACATCGCGCGCCAGTTGAGCTACCCGATCAAGCTGATCTGGAGCCGCGAAGAGGACATGACCCACGACCGTTATCGTCCGCACTACGTTGACCGCCTCAATGCGGCGCTGGACAAAGACCTGCGTCCGGTGGGCTGGGAGCATCGCATCGCCGGTGCCTCGGTCGTCGCTGCCTACATCGGCGCATTGCCGGCGGACGGCGTCGATGGCGATGCCGTCGAAGTGGCGAAGGACCCGATCTACACCCTGCCCAACCTGCAGGTGCGCTACATCCGTCACGACCCGGAAGTGATTCCGGTCTCGTGGTGGCGGGGCGTCGGACCGCTGCGCAGCACCTATGCCATCGAGTGCTTCATCGACGAACTGGCGCACAACGCCAAGGTCGATCCGGTGAAATACCGCCTGGCCCTGATGCAGTCGCAACCCCGCGCCCAGGCAGTGCTGACCAAGGCGGCGCAACTGGTGGAGTGGGACAAGCCGCTGCCGGCCGGTTCCGGCCGTGGCGTGGCAGTAACGGCGGTGTTCGGCAGCTTCGTCGCCACCATCGTCGAGCTGGAGAAGGAAGGCGAGAAAGGCCTGCGCATCAAACGGCTGGTGACGGTCATCGATTGCGGTTTCGCTACCAACCCGACGTCCGTGGCGTCGCAGATGGAAGGCGGCACGCTGTTCGGTCTGTCGGCTGCGCTGTTCAACGAAATCCTCATCGAGAAGGGTCAAGTGCAGCAGACCAACTTCCACGAGTACCGGCAGATCCGCATGAGCGACGCGCCGCCGGTGGAGGTGCACATCGTCGAAAGCGTCGAGACCCCTGGCGGTGTCGGTGAGACCGGTGCCGTGCCCGCTGCGGCCGCGCTGGTCAATGCGGTGTACGCCGCGACCGGTGTACGCGAGCGTCGTCTGCCGTTGAGCCGCTTTGGCTATTTCACTGTTTAAGGAGCGCGTCATGAACGTTTTCAACACTGCGCTCGGACTTGTGGCCGGTTTGCTGGCCAGCACCGTTTACGCGAGCGACACCCCAGCGATGAGCAAGGGCGAATACCTGACCCGCGCCGCCGATTGCGTGGCCTGCCACGTGGTACCGGGCGGCAAGCCGTACGCCGGCGGGCTGGAATTCAAGTTGCCGTTCGGCAGCCTGTATTCGCCCAACATCACCCCGGACAAAGAAACCGGGATCGGCAACTGGACCGACGACGAGTTCGTCGATGCGCTGCAGAAAGGCGTGGGCAAGGACGGCAAGCATTACTACCCGGCCTTCCCTTACACCTCCTACACACAGATGTCCCGCGAAGACATCCTGGCGATCAAGGGCTACCTGTTCAGCCTTGAGCCGGTGAAGCAGATGCCGCCTGAGAACAAGATTTCGTTCCCGTTCAATCAGCGCTGGGGAATGATGTTCTGGAATGCGATCTTCGCGTCCAACGAACGCTTCGTCCCGGACAGCAAGCAATCGGCTGAATGGAACCGCGGCGCGTATCTGGTGCAGGGGCCGGGCCACTGCGGCGAGTGCCACACGCCACGCAACATCTTCCAGGCGATGAGCACCGGTAACTCGCTGGCGGGCGCAGAACTGGGCAACTGGATGGCCTACAACATCAGCTCCGACGCCAAATACGGCATCGGCGCCTGGCCGGAAGAAGCGATCGTCAGCTACCTGTCGAAGGGCTACGCGGCCGGTTTCGGGGGCGCGGGCGGTCCCATGGGTGACGCCGTCGAGCACAGCCTGCGCTACCTCGATCCAGCTGACCTGAAGGCCATCGCGGTGTACCTCAAGAGCACGCCGGCACGAAGCGAAGGCATCCCCCGGCCGACAATGGCGGTGAACGATGCCGCGCTGCAAAAGGGGCTCGGCCAGAAGCTGTTCAACGACACCTGCGTGGCCTGTCACCAGATCGACGGCAGCGGCCGGCAGTCACCGGCGGGCGGGTTGGCCGGCCTTAAAACCGTCAACGACCCCAAAGGCCGCAACCTGATGGCGACCCTGCTGGAAGGTCACACGCCAACAGCGGCACGGGTCGACCAGCGCATGCCTGACTTTGCGCGCAGTTACAGCGACGCTGAACTGGCCGCCGTAAGCACCTTCGTGCTGCGTCGGTTCGGTCAGAGCAACGGCGAGGTCAAAGCCGAAGACGTCGCCAAAAACCGCGCCAGCGCGTTGCATTGATGGAGCGGTGGCGCGGCTGATTCTCGTGTGAGTCAGCCGTGCTGCCAGGCCATTCGGCGGTTCAGGGCTTCGGCACCTGCGCCGCCACCGCCGCCTTGTCGATCACCGACTCGACGTTGACGATACGCCCTGCCTCAAACGTGTAGAACACGTTCTCCGTAAACCTCACCCTCCTCCCGTTCACCAGCACCTCGAACAACTCGCCCACCGGCGTGCAGTCGAACCTCAGCCGCGCGGCGATGTGCGGTGGATCAGCGATCAGCAGATCGATGACGAAATGCAGGTCTGGAATGGCGCGGAAATCCCGCTCCAGCATCTGCCGGTAGCCGGCCAGACCGACACGCTCGCCGTTGTAATGCACGTCCTCGCTGACGAAGTCTCCCAAGGTGGCCCAGTCCTGGCGATTGAGGCAGGCGATGTAGCCGGTGTAGGCGTCTTTGAGTGTCTGGTTGTTCATCGTTTCTCCCGGGGTGGGTGGTGACATGAATGTTAGTACCACTGGACGCACGCGATGCTTTTGTAGGACTGGCTTCAGCCGGGAACAGGCCAGCGTGAACACCATCAACTTTTCAGTGTGACGACTGACGCCTTCCCGGCTGAAGCCGGTCCCACTGGTTGACTGCGGTGTGTCAGTCCCAATGGCGCACGACGATGTCCCAGCCAGGAAGTGCTAGGTTATCCGCACTGACTCCAACAAGGCGCAATCATGTCCGCACACCCTCCCTTCTCCGGTGCGAAAGTCGCGATTCTGTGCAACGGCACGCTGCTCACTTACCAACGCGATGACAAGCCGCAGATCCCCTGGCCGAATCTGTGGGACCTGCCCGGCGGCGGGCGCGAGGGGGACGAGACGCCGGAAGAATGCGCCGTGCGGGAGACGATGGAAGAATTCGGCATCGTCCTCGACACCGCGTCCATCATCCACAAACGGGTCTACCCGGGTCAGGGCGTCGACGGGCTCGACACCTGGTTCTTTGTCGCTGAAGTGGCCGAGGGTTTGTTCGAGCGCGTGGTGTTCGGTGATGAAGGCCAGCGATGGCAGGTGATGACGGTCGAGGCGTTTCTTGCGATGGACAACGCGGTTGACCGCCTGCAACACCGTTTGCGCACGTTCATGGATCAGCAGCGCTGACACGTCCCAGCCCCGCACTTCGTTCACCCCAACTCACCCAAACAGAGACAAATTGACACAGCAGCTGTGGTTATTTGCTATCTTCGCCAAAATTAACTAACCGGTTAATTAGCGAAGGATACTAGCCGAAGAGACACATTCGTCAGCAACCACGCTTTGAACCCTTGTCCTCACCTCACTTGATCGGTCGTCCATGACCCTTCTTCGCGTCAGCAGGAATGCCTCATGAATCACTCACAACCTTCGGCAGCCGTCAGCCGCTGGCCCCTTCGGGTCGTCGCGCTGGGCGTGCTGGTTTTCGGATTACTTTTTGCAGCGGGCGGCGGCTACCTCGTCACGCTGGGCGGCAGCGCGTATTTCCTGCTGGCCGGCCTGGGCTTGACGGTCTCGGCTATCCAGCTGTTCAGAGCACGCGTTTCAGGCGCATGGCTGTTTGCGGCGGTGATGATGCTGACGCTGATCTGGGCGCTGGTGGACGCCGGGCTGGTGTTCTGGCCGCTGGTGTCCCGCCTGTTTGCCCTCGGCGTGCTGAGCCTGCTGGTCGCATTGATTTACCCTTCCCTGCGCAAGGCCAATGGCCTCGAGGCCGGTCGCGGCGGATACGTGCTTGGCGGGGTGCTGGCGGTGGCAATAGTCGCCGGATTCTGGGGGATGTTTCAGCCCCACGCGTCGGTGTCGCCCACGGGCGATGGCCCGGCGCTGACCCAAGTCGATCCGGCCCACGCGCAGAAAGACTGGGCGCACTACGGCAACGATGAAGGCGGCAGCCGCTTCGCCGCGCTGGACCAGATCAACCGCGACAACGTGAGCAAGCTGGTGCCGGTCTGGACCTACCACACCGGCGACGTCGCCATCAGCGACGGCAATGGCGCCGAAGACCAGATGACCCCGTTGCAGGTCGGCGACAAGGTGTTCATCTGCACGCCCCACAACAACGTCATCGCGCTGGATGCCGACACCGGCAAGCAGCTGTGGAAAAACGAAATCAACGCCAAGTCCGCCGTGTGGCAGCGCTGCCGAGGCCTGGCTTATTTCGACGCCAGCGCCGCCGTCGCGCCACCCACCGATGGCAGCACACCTGCGGCGTCGGTCGCAGTGCCTGCCGGCGCCAACTGCCAGCGTCGCTTACTGACCAACACCATCGACGCGCGGCTGATTGCCGTGGACGCCGACACCGGCGAGTTTTGCCAGGGCTTCGGCAACAACGGCCAAGTCGACCTCAAAGCCGGCCTGGGCAACGTGCCCGACTCTTACTATCAATTGTCATCGGCGCCGCTGATGGCCGGGACCACCGTGGTGGTCGGCGGTCGCGTGGCCGACAACGTCCAGGCCGACATGCCCGGCGGCGTGATCCGTGGCTTTGACGTGATCACCGGGCAGATGCGCTGGGCGTTCGATCCGGGCAATCCCGAAGACAAACAGGCGCCGTCCGCTGACAAGACCTATGTGCGCAGCACGCCGAACAGCTGGGCGCCGATGTCCTACGACCCGGCCATGAACACGCTGTTCCTGCCAATGGGCAGTTCGTCCACAGACATCTACGGCGTCAAGCGCACGGAGCTGGATCACACCTACGGCGCCTCGGTGCTGGCATTGAACGCCACCACCGGCGTGCAGAAGTGGGTGTATCAGACGGTCCACAACGACCTCTGGGATTTCGACCTGCCGATGCAGCCGAGCCTGATCGACTTCGCCAGGCCTGACGGCAGCAAGGTGCCGGCGCTGGTGATCGGCACCAAGGCCGGGCAGATTTTCGTCCTCGATCGACACACCGGCCAGCCGCTGACCGAGGTCAAGGAGGTCCCGGTCAAGGCGTCGAATATCCCTAATGAACCGTATTCGCCGACCCAGCCAAAATCCGTGGGCATGCCGCAGATCGGTGCGCAGACCCTGACCGAATCGGACATGTGGGGTGCAACCCCTTTCGACCAGTTGCTGTGCCGGATCTCGTTCAAGAAGATGCGCTATGACGGCCTGTTCACCGCGCCGGGCACCGACATTTCGTTGAGTTTCCCGGGCTCCCTGGGCGGGATGAACTGGGGCAGCCTGTCGACGGATCCGGTCCACGGCTTCATCTTCGTCAATGACATGCGCCTGGGGCTGTGGATTCAGATGGTGCCGCAACTAAAAGACGCCATCGCCGCGTCCGGCGGTGAAGCGTTGAACACCGGTATGGGCGCGGTGCCACTGAAAGGCACCCCGTACGCCGTCAACAAAAACCGCTTCCTGTCCGTGGCCGGCATCCCGTGCCAGGCACCGCCGTTCGGCACGTTGACGGCCATCGACATGAAGACCCAGAAGATCGCCTGGCAAGTGCCGGTGGGCACCGTTCAGGACACCGGCCCGATGGGTATCAAAATGCACCTGCCGCTGCCGATCGGGATGCCGACGCTGGGTGGCACGCTGTCGACCCAAGGCGGTCTGGTGTTCATCGCCGGCACCCAGGATTACTACCTGCGCGCGTTCAACAGCGCCAACGGCGAAGAAGCCTGGAAAGCCCGCTTGCCGGTTGGCAGCCAGGGCGGGCCGATGACGTATGTGTCGCCGAAGACCGGCAAGCAGTACATCGTCATCACCGCCGGCGGCGCCCGCCAGTCGACGGATCGTGGTGATTATGTGATTGCCTACGCACTGCCTGACGGCAAGTAACCGCCCCCACAAAAAAACCGCTGACGCCTTGATGAGGGGCGCAGCGGTTTTTGGTGAAACGGGCGTGAGGAGCGACACAAAAAACTGAAGCCATACGCACTGTAGGAGCGCGCTTGCCCGCGATAGGGGTTTGCCTGCGACTCATGCGCTTCAGACACTCCGCCATCGCGGGCAAGCGCGCTCCTACAATGACGGGCGGGGCGCCCCTGATCAATTAATCGCCACTTCCGCGGAGTTACCTGTGGTCACCAGCGCTTTGAGCGATGCATCGAACTGCTTCAAGGCGTTGATCTGCAGGTCGCGTTGCTGGTTGATCTGGGCGGCGATCTCCGGGGCGGCCTTGTCGTGGACCCACACCGAGGTCAGCTCTTTGGCGCCGAGGCCTTCAGCCTTGCCGATGTACTGCAGATTCGAATCATAGAACTTGGCAATGAAGCGCGCTTCGACCTGAGAATTACGCTGGGACACCAGGCGGCTGTAGGTGTCGAGCATCACCACCACATCCGGCCGCGCCTGCATCAGCGCATCGAGGTTTTCATACACGGTCACCGACGCAAACTGCTTCTGCAACGAGCCTTTCAGCCAGTCCATCGCCAGTTTCGGATCGGAGCTGCTGACAAACGCTTCACGAATCCGCGAATCCAGCCCGCCATTCTTGACGCCCTTCAGCGCCACGGCGTGATAACGCTCAAGGTATTCGAGGGTGCTGACGGTGTTTTCGCTGTAGAGCACGCCAACGCTTTGGGAAGCCTGCAACGCCACACGGCTTTCAACCACCGGCAGCAAATGGCACGCCTCGGCGTCCGCGGCCGAAACAGGCCCTGCTGCGACAGCAGAACCCGTGGCGACGAATCCGCTGGACAGCACGGCGACGAGGGTCAGCAGGGTTGAAATGTTCATCGCGTGGCATCCTTCTAAAGCAAGTTCGGTATGGGGCCATCCTCCTCTCTTCCGGGAAAAAGAGAACTCGCCTGGCGTGATGGTCACTATCGATTTCAGGAATGGTATGGGCTTTGAGAAACACCTTTACCAATGCTTCAACAAAGCCCGCTGCCGCCCTTTCCTTTCGCACCCTTCAATACACGTAGCGGCCGACCGCCCGACGTACTTCCTGCAACGCAACCCGCAACGCATAAAGGTCCAGAGAGCCCAACGCCAGGCGAATCCCATGGGGGACGACGCTGGAGGTGGCGAAGGGTTCGGCAGTCGAGACCGCCACCTTGTTCGCCAGCAACGCCATGGCCACCTGATCGGCTCTGGCGTCTTCCGGCAGTTGCACCCATAAAAAATAGGACGCCGGGTGACTGATGATGTTCAACCCGATTAACAGCGCCCGGGCGAGCGTCTGTCGGACCCGAGCGTCGAGGCGTTTTTCCGCCTCAAGCCGCGCAACGGTGCCGTCCTCAATCCAGCCGCAGACCAGCGACGTCATGACCCCCGGCGTGTTCCAGACCGTCGCCCGTATCGCCCGCTCGATGGCTGAAACCCATTGCAGCGGCGCGACCACGTACCCTACCCGCAGCCCGGTGGCGATGTTTTTCGAGAACCCCGAAACGTAGACGGTCAGCTCCGGCGCCAGGGCCTTTAACGGCGCTGGCGGCTGATCGGCCAGAAACGCATACGCGGCGTCTTCGATCAACAGCAACCCATGCTGCCGTGCGATACGCACCAAGTGTTCGCGCCATTGCAGGTCCATTACCCAGCCCATGGGGTTGTGCAGCGTCGGCATCGTGTAGACCGCCTTGATCCGTCGGCGCTGGCAGAGTTTCTCAAGCGCGGTCAGATCGGGGCCGTCATCAGCATGGGGGATCGCGATCAGCTCCAGCCGGTGCGCGTCGGCCATCACTTTGAAGCCTGAATAGGTGAGCGCATCCACCGCCACCACATCCCCCGGCTTGAGCAACGCCATCACCGTGACCGCCAGGCCATGCTGCGCGCCGCTGACGATTGCCAGCTCGTCAGCCTCGACTGCCAAGCCCCGAGCAGCAAGGTGCCGAGGGATGCACGCGCGCTCATGGCCTCGGCCTGCGTGGGGTTGATAGCGCAGCAGTGCTTCCAGATCACCCGACAACGCCAATTGGCGCAGACCACTGCGCAACAGTTCGGCCTGCCCCGGCAGGGTCGGGTAGTTGAAATTGAGGTCGAGCACCCCGGGCGCGCTGGTCTGCTGATCGACGCCATGGCTGAGCGGCAGGGCGATTTCCCGAACGAAGGTGCCACGCCCGGTTTCGCCGCTGACCAGGCCCATGGCTTCCAGCTCGGTATAGACCCGGGACGCCGTGACCAGCGCCAGACCTTCAGCCACCGCCAACTGACGATGAGTCGGCAGGCGTGTCCCGGGCGTCAGCTCACCGGACGCGATCTGCGCGGCGAATCGGTCCACAAGGGTTTTGTAGCGAGCGCGGGGCATAGACGCTGTATCCATGACAATTCTTTGATCGTACTGATTCTGCCCCTTACGCTGCCTTGACGGCAATCGACCCGTTGGCAATCCAACCTCAATCGGCAATGGCGTCCTCACGCCTGCACTTCAGGAGTCCGCACCGAATGGAAATCTCTTCAAGGGTCCAGCCCCTGTCGGCAAAACCTTCCAATGCCGGATGGCTGAACGGCCTGATCGGCGTAATCATTTTCAGCGGATCATTGCCGGCCACGCGCATCGCCGTGCTGGAGTTCGCGCCGCTGTTTCTGACCGTCGCCAGAGCTTCGATTGCCGGTTTGGTCGCGGTCTGCCTGCTGCTCGTATTGCGAGAAAGGCGCCCGCAGCGCAACCAACTCATGCCGTTACTCATCGTCGCCAGTGGCGTCGTGGTGGGCTTCCCGTTGCTCACGGCGCTGGCGCTGCAATACGTCACGTCGGCGCACTCCATCGTTTTTGTCGGCCTGTTGCCGTTGGCGACTGCCGTGTTCGCCGTGCTGCGTGGCGGCGAGCGGCCACGCCCGGTCTTTTGGGTGTTCTCGCTGATGGGCAGTGCGCTGGTGGTGGGGTTTGCCTGTGCTCAAGGACTGTCGGCGTCGCCGGCGGGCGATCTGCTGATGTTGCTGGCGATTGTGGTGTGCGGCCTGGGTTACGCCGAAGGCGCCACGCTGTCCCGGACGCTCGGCGGGTGGCAGGTCATCTGCTGGGCGTTGGTGCTGGCGTTGCCGCTCATGCTCATCCTGACCCTGTTCAGCGCGCCGCCATCGCTGTCCGTTATCAGCGCACCCGCTTGGGTGAGCCTGGGCTACGTGTCGCTGTTCAGCATGCTGATCGGGTTCGTGTTCTGGTACCGCGGTCTCGCCCAGGGTGGCATCGCGGCGGTGGGGCAGCTGCAATTGCTGCAGCCCTTTTTCGGCCTGACCCTGGCTGCTACGGTGCTGCACGAACACGTCAGCGTGGGCATGCTAGTCGCGACCATCGGGGTGATCCTCTGCGTGGCTGGTGCGCGGCGGTTTTCACGCTAACGACAGAGGTATCAGGACCGCTGCACCGGGCGCCGGCCTGACCGACCCAGTGCTTCAACCGCTCCAAAACGAAAAATGCCGGTGATCATCACCGGCATTTCCCGTTCATTACGAAGACATCACTTGGCCTGACTGACGCGCCAGACCTTGTTGCCCACATCGTCTGCGACCAGCAATGCGCCCTGCTTGTCGAGGATCACACCGACCGGGCGGCCCTGTGCGTCGCCGTCGGCGTTAAGGAAGCCGGTCAGGACGTCCACCGGCATGCCGGTCGGACGGCCGTTCTGGAAGCCGACGAACACGACTTTATAGCCGGCCTGCGGATTGCGGTTCCACGAGCCGTGCTCGCCGATAAACACGCCGTCGGCAAATTTGGCCGGCATGCCGCGGGGGTCGGACCAGGTCAGGCCCAGCGGCGCGACGTGGGTGCCGAGGGCGTAATCCGGCGCGATGGCCTTGGCCACCATGTCCGGGCGCGGCGGCTGCAAGCGGCTGTCGACGTGATTGCCGTAGTAGCTCCACGGCCAGCCGTAGAACGCGCCGTCCTTGACCGAGGTCAGGTAATCCGGCACCAGATCGCTGCCGATTTCGTCACGTTCGTTGACCACCGTCCACAGCTCGTTGCTGCCCGGTTTCCAGGCCAGCCCGTTGGGGTTGCGCAGGCCGCTGGCGAACAGGCGTTTCTGCCCGGTCTTGACGTCCACTTCCCAGACCGCTGCGCGGCCTTCTTCGGCTTCCAGACCGTTCTCGGCCACGTTGCTGTTGGAGCCAACGGTGACGTACAGCTTGGTGCCTTCGCGGTTGGCGATGATGTTCTTGGTCCAGTGGTGATTGATGCCCGCCGGCAGGTCGGTGACTTTCACCGGCTTGGCGGTGCTTTCGGTCTGGCCGTCGTTGTACGGGACCTTGACCACGGCGTCGGCATTGGCGATGAACAGTTCGTTGCCGACCAGCACCATGCCGAATGGCGATGTCAGGCCGCTGATGAACACTTTCTTCATTTCCGCGCGGCCATCGCCGTCGGCATCGCGCAGGATGCTGATGCGGTTGGCGCTTTCGGCTTCGGCACCGACCCGGCTCATGACGATCCCGGTGGCGGTGCGCTTGATCCAGGCCATGACGCCCGGCCCGCCGTCCGTCGCGCCTTCAGGCTTGGGCGGCTTGTTGCTTTCGGCGACCAGGATGTCGCCGTTGGGCAGGCTGTACAGCCAGCGCGGGTGATCGAGGTTCTCGGCCAGCGCGCTGACCTTGAAGCCTTCGGCAGCCTTGGGCATGTCGGTACCCTTCCAGCCGACGGCCTTGGACACCTTGACCGTCGGAATCAGCGTGCTGTTGGGCTCAGGCAGTTGCGGCTGCGCGCCTACGCCGGCCTGGAACGGCAGCTTGGCGGTTTCGCCACAGGCACTGAGCATCGCAGCAGTGGTCATCAGCAGTGCAAATCGGTGCATCGCAATCATCGTTCAACCTCGCGGCGGCCATCCATGGGCCCATTGTTTTAGGAAATAAAAAGCGCTGAGAACAGAGAGCTCAGAGAAGCATAGGCTTCGAGGGACATAAGACTGACAAGTATCGCCACGTCGACCGACAGCAAACAGCGCATGGGACGCAAATGACATTTGCTTTTGGGGCATCAGTAAAACGACCCCGGCTTGGGCGTCAGGGTTCAATAATCCGCGTCGACACCTCGCTTGCGGGACCGAGGGGTTAGCCATGCTGGCCGATTTTAGATACGCTCACTTCTACTACCCCCAGAGCCATATCCAATGACCCGTCCAGAGTTTGCCTTGGATGTCGAGGCGATCCTTGCAATCCCCGCCGTGCCCGTGATTCTGAGCATGGTCAAGCACATGACGGGCATGCGCTTCGCGGCGATCGCCAGGGTCACGGAAAGCCACTGGGTGGCCTGCGCCGTCGACGACTCGATCAATTTCGGCCTCAAGCCGGGCGGCGAACTGGTGCTGGAGTCGACCATCTGCCACGAGATCAGGCAGCATCAGCAGCCCGTGGTGTTTGGCCACGCCAGCGCCGACCCGCACTTCGCCACCCATCACACGCCCCTCACCTACGGGCTGGAAAGCTACATCTCGATCCCCATCGTTCAGGCCGATGGCCGCTTCTTCGGCACGCTGTGCGCGATCGATTCGGTGCCGGCCAACCTGGACGATCCCGCCATCGTCAAGACGCTGACCCTGTTCGCGCAGTTGATCGCCATGAGCCTGGACACCCAGGGTCATCTGGACAGCGCCCGCGCCGAGCTGACCGACGCCAATGAGAACGGCCGGCTGCGCGAGCAATTCATGGCGGTGCTGGGCCACGACCTGCGCACGCCGTTGAGTGCGATCCGCATGAGCGCCGACCTGCTGGCGACTAAAACCGAAGACAAGCGCTCCCAGGGACTGGTCGCTGCCATACGGCAGAGTTCGATCCGCATGGGCGCGCTGATCGAGAACGTCCTGGATTTTGCCCGGGGCCGAATGGGCGGCGGCATTCCGGTGAAGCGCCAGGCCAACGACGATCTCGCCGAGGTATTGAAGGCGACGGTGGACGAGATCCGGGCCTCCCAGCCACAGGCAACGTTCAACGAAGCCATCGAGCTCATCGGCACGGTCTACTGCGACCCGCTGCGCATCAGTCAGTTGCTGTCCAATCTGCTGGGCAACGCGGTGACCCATGGTTCGCTCACCTCGCCGATTGACCTGCACGTCTGGCAGGAATCCGATCAGGTCATCATTTCCGTCATGAACCGCGGCGCGCCCATTTCCCCACGGCTGATGCCGTTGCTGTTCCAGCCCTTCACCCGATCCGAAGCCGGCGGTCGCGGAGAAGGCCTGGGACTGGGGCTGTACATCGCCTCACAGATCGCCACGGCCCATGACGGCACCCTGACCGTCAGCTCATCGGAAGAGCTGGGCACCTGTTTCATCGCGCGTTTTCCTTCTGCGCCACCCGCGTGAGTGTCGACACGGCAGCTAAGCACGCACGTTAATTTTTCGCTATAAGCCACTTTCCTGAAGCCCATTTTTTTTGAAGCCCCTTTTCCTGAGGAGAGCACCTGACATGCTTCTGCACCAGTCCACGTGGATCGAGATCGAGCAGTTTCTCAAACGCAGCCGCACGATCGTCGTGCCCATCGGTTCGAACGAACAACACGGCCCCACCGGCCTGCTCGGCACCGACTGGATGTGCCCGCAGATCATCGCCCACGAAGCGCAGCAGAGCGCCGATATCCTGATTGCGCCGACCTTCAACATTGGCATGGCGCAACACCATCTGGGTTTTCCCGGGACCATCTCGCTGCGCCCTTCGACGTTCATCGCCGCCATCGGTGACTGGGCGCGCTCGCTGGCGGGTCACGGCTTCGAAAAAATCCTCTTCCTCAATGGTCATGGCGGCAATATCGCGTCGATCGAGGCCGCGTTCTCCGAGCTGTACGCGGAGGCCAGCTTTGCAGGGCGTTCTGCCGGCTTCGCCCTGAAACTGACCAACTGGTGGGACCTGGAAGGCGTTGGGGAACTGGCCCATCGGCAGTTTCCGGTGGGCCACGGCTCCCACGCGACGCCGTCCGAGATCGCGGTGACCCAGTGGGCCTACCCGGACGCCATCAAGTCAGCGGACTACTCACCGCAAATCGCCCCCTCAGGGCCGATCCGCGAGGCGAAGGATTTTCGCGCGCGCTTCCCGGACGGGCGCATGGGCTCAGACCCTGCGCTGGCCACTCCGGAAAAAGGCGGCGAGCTAGTGACGCTGGCGGCCAAGGGGTTGGTGCGAGCGGTCGATGCGTTCAGTCGCGAACCGGCGCTGCATTAACGTCGCTGCCTTGACGGGGCTTAGCCGTGCGGCAATAGCGCGCGGGCGTTGAACTCGTCAGCCAAACGGCGGCCATAGTGATGTGCGCTTTTTGAAACGGTATTGGATCTGGGGCAGGCAGCAGCGCAACGACCTTGCCCGGTCCCCTTGGCTGACAGGTGATACGTGAATACTTTTATCCCACTGGACAAAGTTGAAGAAATTGATCTGCAGGATTACCACGAGGTCTGGCTGACCACGTCGGAAACCTGGCCACAGGACCCGGCGACTGTTCACCGCAAGTGCCTGTGGCGCCAGGATCGCGAGATGACCGCCGATGTGGAAATCGACGGCGTGTACTTTGAAAATCTTCCGCACCTGTGGCTGCGTGTGGACGATCTCGATAACCAACAGGACATCGACCTGGTCATCGAAAAGCTCAAGGCGCGCATCGCCGCACTGAATCTCCAGGGCGAGTTCTACCCTGCCGAGCTGCCGAAAGCGGCGCCTCACAAAGACGAAGACGAAATCAAGAAAGACCTGCGCAGCTAATCCGCTTCACCCCCCCGCTTCTCAGACGCGCGCCGTTGCTGACCTTCAGCACGGCGCCGTTTTTGTTTCTGCCGCACGGATCCCGTGGCTGAGGCCTTTATACGTAAAACCGACTGGCGTCGCTCACAGCCCATCGTCTCTTTAACGGAAACAATGTGTCTCTAATTAGGCCAATTGTTCCACTCATGGCAACTCCGTACAGTGTGGTCCAAGCCAGCCGGAAAGCGCTCGTTGCGCTAAGCCGGCTCATTTGATCCCCGTGCCAATCCATGCGAGCGCCATCATGAATAATGTGACAAAAACCCTGACCGCTACCCTCCTCGCTCTCACAGTCAGCCAGGCTTTCGCCGCTGAAACCGCCGTGCCTGAACACCAGACCCAAGCGTTCCTCAATGCGCTGGCCGCCGGGGGTGGCAAGCCACTGGAACAGCTCAGCCCGAAAGACGCCCGTGCGGTGCTGACCGGCGCGCAGAATTCGGTGAAGGTGGATTTGAGCGGGACTCAGGTCAGCGAGAAAACCATCAAGGCCGATGGCCAGAACATCAAGCTGACCCTCGTGCGCCCGGCCAACGTCAAGGGTGCGCTGCCGGTGTTCATGTTCTTCCACGGTGGCGGCTGGGTGCTGGGTGACTACCCGACTCACGCCCGCTTGATTCACGATCTGGTGGTGGGCTCGGGGGCGGTCGCGGTGTACGTGGATTACACGCCCTCACCCGAAGCGCATTACCCGACAGCGATCAATCAGGCCTACGCCGCGACCCGTTGGGTGGCCGAACATGGCAAGGAAATCAACGTGGACGGCTCGCGTCTGGCCGTGGCCGGCAACAGCGTAGGCGGCAACATGGCAGCTGTGGTAGCGCTGATGGCCAAGGAGCACAACACGCCCAAGCTGCGCTTCCAGCTACTGTTGTGGCCGGTGACCGACGCGACGTTCGACACTGGCTCATACCAGCAATACGCCGAGGGGCATTTCCTGACCAAAAACATGATGACCTGGTTCTGGGACAGCTACACCACCGACGCCAACCAGCGCGCCGACATTCATGCCTCGCCGCTGCGCGCCAGCACCGAACAGCTCAAGGGCCTGCCGCCTGCGCTGGTGCAAACCGCCGCCCTCGACGTGCTGCGTGATGAAGGCGAAGCCTACGCCCGCAAGCTGGATGCCGCCGGTGTCGACGTCACCGCCGTGCGCTACAACGGTATGGTCCACGACTACGGCCTGCTCAACCCGCTGAGCAACATTCCCGAAGTCAAAGCGGCCATGCGCCAGGCAGCGGGCGAGTTGAAGGCTCACCTGAACTGAGTTCATCGGAGGCCACCCGTCTTGCGGTATAGCCTCCGACGTCTTCCCGGCTGAAGCCGGTCCTACCAAGGTTCTGTGTGCATTCAGTAGGACTGGCTGTGACCTCGACCGTGGGACCGGCTTTAGCCGGGAAGGGGCCAGTGTGAACACCCTCAAACGCACATCGGTACAAGCCCACTCCACCCCTCTCTCTTAATGTCACCCATCTGATCCCTGCGAGGCGCTTCGAATGAATCACTCCCACACAACCTGGAGCCGGCAGACCAGCTTCTGGGTCGCGGCCGCCGTGGTGGTCCATACGCTGTGGACCAGCGCCGCGCCCGCCATGATGTACCCGCTGTACGCCCATCAATGGCAACTGACGCCGACCGTGACCACGCTGATCTTCGCGGTGTTCCCGGTGTTCGTCGTGGCGACGCTGATTGCTCTGGGTGATCTTTCCGACTACATCGGGCGCCGTGCGGCGATGCTGCTCGGGGTCAGCGCTTCACTGATCGGCGTGCTGTTGTTCGCCGTCGCCCCCGACGTCACCTGGCTGTTGATCGGCCGGGCGTTCATGGGCATCGGCGTCGGGCTGTCGGCAGGTCCTTCGGCGGCTGCGGTCGTCGAGTTCAGCGCGCCGGGCAAGGCGAAACTCGCCGGCGCCATCACCACCGCCGCGCAGGCTTCGGGCCTTGCCGCCGCGCTGATCCTCGGGGGCGGACTGATCCAGTACGCACCGTTTCCCACGCGCCTGAGTTTCTGGGTGTTGATTGTCGTACTCGGCGCCACGCTGTTCGGCGTCTGGCGTTTACCGCGCCACACCCCGGCCGAGAGCAAGAAACCCTGGTCCCTCAAACTGCCGCACATTCACCCACCACTGCGCCGCACGTTTCTGGTGTCCGTCAGCGCAGTGCTCAGCGCCTACTCCGTCGGCGCGACGATGCTCTCGCTGGGCTCGCAGATCGCCCACGACCTGATCGGCTCAAGCAACGCGCTGGTCAACGGCGGCGCTATTTCGCTGTTCGCCATCGTCCTTGGCATCACCGGTATCGTCGGCAAACGCTTCGGCTCAAGGCTGTCGATCATCGCCGGCGCGAGTTTTTCCATCGTCAGCCTGTTGCTGCTCATGCTCGCGACCAAAACCCACGCCCTGCCGGTGTTCCTGCTCTCCAGCGCGGCCAGCGGTGCCGGCTACAGCCTGTTGTTTATGGGGGGTCTCAACCTGATCAACGCCCACGCGCCGATGCATCACCGCGCCGGCACCCTGTCGGCGCTGTTTCTGGTGGCGTACCTGATGCAGGGCGTTGTCGCCCTGTTGCTGGGCCGCGCCGCCACCGCCTGGGGTCTGGACCTGGCGATTGATGTCGGCTCGGTCGCCCTGGCCGCCTTGGGTCTGGGCGCGATGTTGCTGGCCATTTACGTGCGCCAGCCGCCCACCAGAGCAGACGCCGGCTAGACGCGGGGCCACGCTGGGCTAGAATCGCCCGCTCAGATCATCAAGGAGTGACCCCCTGTGCAGATGTCTCCGGCGATACCGCTGATTCGTATTTTTTCCGAAGCCAAGGCCAAAGAGTTCTACGTGGATTTTCTCGGCTTCAGCCTGGAATGGGAGCACCGCTTTGAACGGGGTCTGCCGCTGTATGCCCAGGCCCGCCGCGACCAACTCGTCATCCACCTGACTGAACACCATGGCGACGCGACGCCGGGCTCGACGCTCTTCGTGCCGGTCAGCGACATCGCCGAACTGCAGCGCGAACTGCTGGCGAAAAACTACGGCTATTCGCGCCCTGGCATTCAGGACCTCGACTGGGGCAAGGTCATGGAAATCGCCGACCCGTTTGGCAATCGCCTGCGCTTCTGCGAGCGCTCCGAGGATTGAGCCGCACCGCCGTCAGAGCCTGAAATACTGCCCGATCGCCCGCCGCAGCAGGTCCACCGCGTCATCGCCGTGGGAGGCAGATGAGCGCACGACGATGATGTCGTGGTCGGCGATCAGCGGCAGGCCGTCGAGAATGCGCATGCCGTCGGTGACCCGGGCGCGGTCGATCACGCTGATGCCCATACCTGCCTCGACGCAGGCCTTGACCGCCTGATTGGACGGGCTTTCCAGTACGATCCGCAGGCGATGACCGCTGCGTTTGAGCGACTCGACCATCGCGTGCCGATACGGGCACTGCGTGGCATGCACGGCCAGTGGCAACGGGTCCGGTAATTCCCCTGATTGATGCGCGGCGCCAACCCACACCGGCGTGGTGGATACCAGCAGTTGATCATCAGCGCGCAGTTGGTCTTTTAGCTGGGCGATGATCGCCACTTGAAGACGACCCCGCTGCACCTGATCGCGCAGGGTGTAGCTGGGCGCGGTCTTCAGCTCAAGCACGATATTCGGCCATGCCGCCACAAACGCCGGGAGCACGTCGCGAATCAGGTGCGATGCGTATTCGTCCGACACGCCCAGCGTGATGCGCCCCGCCAGTTGCGTGCCCTGCAATTCGGCCAGCACGTGATCATGGGTGCTCAGCAGCGCAGCGGTGGAGGTCAGAAAACGCTTGCCCAGCGGCGTCAGCGACACCGATTGATTGTCGCGATTGAGCAGTCGCCCCCCCGCCACCGCTTCCAGCCGCTGCACGTGCACGCTGACCGCCGCCGGACTTTTGTGCAGCTGTTCCGCCGCCGCGCTGAACTTGCCGATGCGCGCCACGGCGTGAAAGGTGCGGACCTGCTCGATATCCAGAATGGCGCTCATGGTTTACGTATCCCGAAGCACTGCTGCCGTTTATTTTGATTTATTAGATTACGGCGGTTGAGTACGTTGGGTCCATGAACACTTCAAACGAACTGACCAACGTGAGCCTCACCCTTCCGTCCCCACGCCGGGCGATCCCCTTGCCGCTGCTGGAAGCCGGGCTGGTGGTCATCTGGAGTTCGGGCTTCATTGGTGCGCGCTTCTCCATCGATTACGCGCCGGCGTCGTTGGTGGTGTTCTGGCGTTGCCTCCTGGTCACGCTGTTGCTCTTCCCCTTCGTCGCCCGACAACTGCGCCAGACGCCGCCCGCCGTGCTGCTGAAAAACGCCGGCATCGGCCTGCTGGCCATGGCCGGTTATCTGTTCGGCGTGACCGAGGGGATTGCCCTTGGCGTGCCCGCCGGGCTGGCGGCGCTGTTCGCCGACCTGCTGCCGATCGGCATGGCCGTGCTGGCGGCGGTGGTGCTCCGCCAGCGACTGACCCGCGGGGTATGGATCGGTTTGATCATCGGCCTGGCGGGCGTGATGCTGGCGACCCACGACGCGCTGGCCTGGGGCAACGCACCCCCATGGGCCTACGCCCTGCCGGTGCTGGGCATGCTGTCGCTGGCGGTCGCTACGCTGTGGCAAAAACATTCCCCGGACCCGAAGGCGTTGGGGCTGCTGCCCAACCTGTGGCTGCAGTGCTTCGTCTCGACCTTCGTGTTTGCCCTCGTGGCCGGACTGCACGGGAGTCTGGCCCCCGTCCCCAATGCAGGCTTCGCGATGAGTGTGCTGTGGACGTCGGTGTCGACGGTCGGCGGTTACGGCCTGTACTGGATGTGCCTGCGCCGGGCCACGCCGACCCGGGTCGCCAGTGTGCTTTACCTCAGCCCGCCGCTGACGCTGCTGCTGGCCTGGGCCATGTTCGACGAGCCGTTGTCGTGGCTGATGGCCCTGGGCATGGCGGTCTCGGGGGTCGGCATCGGTCTGGTGATACGCGGCGAGGCGCGACAGGCGGCAGAGCATGGGTGATGTCACGTGGAATGGGCGGGCACGCTGCTAGAGTGACGCGGTCCCATGCTTCAAGGAGGTGAGCTGCACAGGTCGTGAACGACCTTGCTCGCCCCGTTCGGCGCTCTCTCGCGCTGTACTCCCATCGTCTACTGGAGCGCATCCCCATGAAAATCGGCTTTTTGGGCCTCGGCAATATGGGTCAGGCCGTGGCTGGCAATCTGTTGAAAGGCGGTCATGAACTGCTGGTCTGGAACCGGTCCCCCGAGGCGGCGCAGCCGCTGGTCGAGCAAGGCGCCACGGCGGTCACCGACCCTGCGCAGGCGTTCGCCGTCGACGTGGTGTTCAGCATGCTTGCCGACGACAAGGCCTTGCGCAGCGTGCTGCTGGATTCGGGCCTGCTCAAGCCACTCAAGGGCCCACTGATACACATCAACATGGCGACCATTTCCGTGACCTTCGCCGACGGGCTGGCCGAGCTGCACGCCGCGCAGGGCATCGACTACATCGCCGCGCCGGTGATGGGCCGCCCTAACATGGCCGCCGCCGCGAAGCTGAATATCATGGCTGCCGGCTCCGCTGAAGCCATCGACCGGGTGCAACCGTTGTTCGACCTGATCGGCAGCAAGACCTGGCGGATGGGCGACAAACCCTCCAGCGCCAACGCCATGAAACTGGCGATGAATTTCATGCTGGTCTCGGCCATCGAGGCGATGAGCGAAGCGGCCGTGCTGGTCACCCGCCACGGTCTCAAATCCGCCGATCTGGTGGAGCTTGCGTCGGGGACGATCTTCCCCGGCCCGGTGTACGCCGGTTATGGCGCGCTGATTGGCGAACGCACCTACGAGCCGGCGGCGTTCAAGGCGGTGCTGGGGCTCAAGGACGTGGATCTGGTGCTGGCGGCGGCCAGCCAGGTGTCGGTGGATATGCCGAGCGCCGACATGATCCGTGCCCACCTGCAGGACGCCATTGACCACGGTCAGGGCGAGATGGACCTGGCGGTGTTGGCCGAAGTGGCCGAGCGACGCAATCCGCGCTGAGTGCTTTGTCGTTTGCCTTCAATGTGAGGTGCAGACGTCCGCTCATGGCCGGGCGATGTGGAGCCGGTGCAGGGTGATCTTGCGCACTTCCTGCTTGCTGATTTCGATGTGCCGCGTGAGCAACTGCTGGGCCTGCTCGGTGTGGCCGTTGAGCACGGCGTCGAGAATCTGCCCATGCTCGTCGTAGGTCGCCTCGATGCGCGCCGCCTGGGTGAAATCAAGGCGGCGAATGATGCGAATCTTCTCGGTGATCTCCAGGTGCAGGCGCGCCATCTCGGTGTTGCCTGCCGCCTCCAGCAACGCGCAATGAAAGCGCTCGTCCAGCGCTGACACCTGCTGGGGGTCTTGCAGCCGTTCGAGCGGCGTGACGAGCCAGGTGTGTTTCAACTCGGCGATGACCGGGTGTTGCTCCAGGTCCAGCGCGTGCAGACGCGCCAGTGCCGCGCACTCCAGCACGATGCGCACGTCGTACAGCTCTTCGAAATAGTTGAAATCGAACGCCCTCACCCGCCAGCCGCTGCGGAAATACACCTCCAGATAGCCTTCCCGCTCCAGGCGATACAGCGCCTGCCGCACCGGCGTGCGGCTGGCCTGCACGCGCTCGGCCACCTCGCCTTCGCTGAAGCGATCCCCCGGCAGCAGGCGGAACTCGAAGATGTCCTCCTTGAGCTGCTGATAGATGCGCTCGGCCAGGTTGTCCGGGCGCTGTTTGGGTGCTTGTGAAGGGATGATGGCCTGGGTGCTCCGTCGGGTGATCTTTGCGCCTGACGCGGCGGCATTTCGGGGCCGCGTCAGGCGTCGGGTCAGGCTTTTTTCAGGCTGGCGATGTACGCGCGCCAGCCACCGAACGAAGTAATGTCCAGCGCACCCTCAATAGCCCAGGGTTCGCAGATGAAGCCCTTGACACTGCGACCGTCCTTCAGCGTGAGGTTGCCGATGCCCAGCGGCGCGGGGATCTCGGCGACGAACTCGCCAAAGCGCGCCAGCGGGATGTCCCACAGCTCCACGATGATCGACGCACCGCCTGGGGATTTCGCCAGTCCCGGTTTGGGCGGCACGGTCCCGGGCAAGGCGTAAAGCCGGTAATCGCCCGCGGTCAGTGTCTGTTCGACCAGCACGGCATCGCGGCTGGTGAGCTGGACGTTCAGCGGCATGCCGCTCAGGTGCGCGCCCACCACGGCAACGCGGACGCTGTCGCGCGGTGCAGTCGCTGGCGAGAGTGTCGGCGCAGGGAGTGAGCGACCTGTGGCGCCCAGCGGCAAACCGACGCTTTGCTGCCAGCGCTGGCCGAATTGAGCGAGCGCTGTGTCGTGCCAGGCCGCCGCAATCAGCGTGATTCCCGACGGCAAGCCATCGGCGCGCATACCGGCAGGCAATGCCAGGGCCGAGAGGTCCGCCAGGTTGGTGAAGTTGGTGTAGAAGCCGAACTGCGAGTTGTACAGCACCGGCTCCGCGGCCATTTCCGCCTGGGTGCGCAAGGTCGCGGAAGTGGGCACGACCAATGCGTCGAAACCGACCAGCGCGTCGTTGATCTGCCGGCTCAGCGTGGCGCGCAGGTACTCGGCGCGGTAGGCGTCACAGGCACTGTAGGCCAAACCGCTTTCGACGATGCCGCGCACGACCGGATTGATGGCGTCCGGGTTGGTTTCCAGCATCGAGGTCAGGGCGACTGTGCGTTCGGCGACCCAGGGGCCGTAATACAACTGCTCGGCCAGGGCTTTGAACGGGGCGAAGTCGATGCGGGTGATCTCGGCGCCCATGTCGCTCAAACGGTGCAGCGCCTGTTCGAACACGGCTTGATTCTGCGCATCACCGAAGAACGCCAGGGTGTCCGGCACGGCCAGCTTCATCGCGGCGCGAAAGCCCACCGGCGCCGTGCAGGGGTTGTGCCGGGAATAGGCGTCATCGCCATCGAAGCCTTCGGCGAGGCCGGCGACCTTCTGCGCGTCGTCCACGGTCAGCGCGAAGATGGAGACGCAGTCCACGGTCTTGCACGCCGGCACCAGCCCGGTGTTGGGCAAGCGGCCCTTGGTCGGTTTCAGGCCGACGATGTTGTTGAAGCCCGCCGGCACCCGACCCGAGCCTGCGGTGTCGGTGCCCAACGAAAACGCCACAAGCCCCCGCGCCACCACCGACGCCGAGCCGGAACTGGAGCCGCCACTGACGTAATCCGGGTTAAAGCTGTTGGGCACGGCGCCGTAGGGCGAGCGAGTGCCGACCAAACCGGTGGCGAACTGATCGAGATTGGTCTTGCCCATCAGAATCGCCCCCGCTGCACGCAGTCGGGCAAGCACCGTCGCGTCTTTGCCCGCGGTGTACGCGAATTCCGGGCACGCCGCCGTCGTCGGCCAGCCCGCTGCGTCGATATTGTCCTTGATCGCGAACGGTACGCCGTACAAAGGCAGTTGGGTGATATCGCCGTTGACTGCAGCAAGACGCTCGCCGAGCGCATCGAGCTGCTCGCCGATCTGCGCCTGACTGGCACGGGCGATCCAGGCGGTGTCAGTTTCCGGGTAAGCGCTGGCGAGCGACAGCAGGACTTCAGGGGACAACTGCCCGGTCTGATAGGCCGTCAGCCACTCGTTGATCGTCCAGCCGAAATGAGGGTGTTGGAGGTCATGCATGGGAGGCATCCATCTTGTATCCAAGTTTGGATTCATCAAAAGCAAAAGCCGGGCCATGGGAGCACGAAGCCCGCTGGCGTGGGGGGCGGGTTGTTTTCAGATTATTCGAGGAGCAACCATGCGCTTGAAAGAGGCACTGCGTGCAGGGTTTTGGTGCCTGCCGCCACACCGATCACCCAATGGGACCGGCTTTAGCCGGGAAGGCGTCGGGTGGCATACCGCGAAACTGATGGCGAACACACCGGCCTCTTCCCGGCTGAAGCCGGTCCCACAATGAGCGCGCGTTCCTTCAGCCAGACCGGTGACGCGGAGCGTCAGGGGATGCATTCCCACGCGGAGCGTGGGAACGATCAAGAGCCGGTCCTACTGTAGGAATTCAGTCTGTGGGAGCCGGCTTGCTGGCGAATGCATTAAGTCAGTCACTTTATTCATACCTGACCCGCCGCTTTCGCCAGCAAGCCGGCTCCTACAGTAAAATCGCGTTCACCCCGTGGGACCGGCTTCAGCCGGGAAGCCCTTGATCTGCTTTTGATCTTCATACACAGCAATTCCAGACACCGCAAAACGCGACTTGGGTGCAGGCCGAACGAAGACGACGCGCAGTGGGCCGAGCCGCATGGATGCGGCGAGAGCGCCGTCAGGACATGGATGTCCGTTCGGCGCGGGCCCACGGAGCATCGTCGGAGTGAGGGAATCCCGACGAAGGAGGGACCTAACCAGGAGCAGGCACCCTTGGTTACTTGGGGTGCTTTTCCAAGTAACTCGCCGAAGGCGAAACAGTCTGCCCCCAGGCAGACGCTCTTGATCTTCCCCAGCCGCACCGCCCTCTCTTCAGACCAGATACTTCTTGAACCAATCCACCGTCCGGTTCCACGCCAACGTAGCAGCAGCATCGTCATACCGCGGCGTCGAATCGTTATGAAACCCATGGTTGGCGCCCTTATAAATATGAGCCTCATAGGTTTTCCCCGCCGCCTTCAACGCCGCCTCATACGCCGGCCAACCCTCCGTGATCGGCTTGTCGAGCTCAGCGTAATGCAACAACAACGGCGCCTTGATCCGGCTGACATCCTCGGCCTTGGGCTGACGGCCATAAAACGGCACCGCAGCGGCCAGCTCCGGGTAGGCCACAGCGGCGGCATTGGAGACACCCCCGCCGTAACAAAACCCGGTGATCCCGACTTTGCCAGTAGAAGCGTGGTGGGCCATCAGCCATTCGATGCCGGCGAAGAAATCGTTCATCAGCTTCTCGGGATCAACCTTCTGCTGCAGCTCACGGCCCTGATCGTCGTTGCCCGGATAGCCGCCCACCGACGTCAGACCGTCCGGCGCCAACGCGATGAAACCGGCCTTGGCCACACGCCGGGCCACGTCCTCGATGTACGGATTCAGACCGCGATTCTCATGCACCACCAGCACCGACGCGACTTTGGTATCGGCCTTCGCCGGCCGCACCAGATAACCGCGCACCTGGCCATGGCCCTTCGGCGACGGATAGGTAATGTACTCGGCGATGATGTCCGGGTCAGTGAACTTGACCTGCTCGGCCAGGGCGTAATTGGGGCTCAGCGACGCCAGAATCGTCGTCGCGGCAAGCCCGCCCACGGCGAACACCGCCGCACGATCGAGAAACTCCCGGCGGTTGATCTTGCCGTGAACGTAGTAGTCGTAGAGCTCAAGCAATTGCGGGTCGAAGTCTTTGGCGGTGAGACGGGTCATCTGTGCGCATCCTCATCGATATTTCAGCGGCCACAGGCGCGAAAGCGAGCGCCTGAACGTGCCGCGCCGAGCCCTCAGTAAAGCAGTATTTCGCCCGCCTGTATCAAGCCGCGCCGTGACATCACCCCTCTTTTAAACGCTCCCTTTCCAACACGCCCGTTGTGGGCTAGCCTGAGCGTCGCAGTTGTACGACGACGTACAAAGCCGTTCTTGAACGGAAACGGCCCCTGCATGACGCCTCCATCAACAATAAAAAAGGACGTAACATGACCCAACTCAAACTGACCCTCGGCTTCCTGTGCCTGTTTTCAGGCTTCGTGGCCGCTGCCCCCTCTGCCGATGAGCAAGACGTCGCCAAAGCCGTCGACAAAATGACCCAGGCCATGCTGCACAAAGACATTGCCACTCTCGGCACGCTGACTTCCGACAACGTCACTTACGGACACTCCAGCGGCAAGGTGCAGAACAAGGAAGAGTTCATCGCTGACATCGAAACCGGTCGCAGCGGTTTCAATACCCTGGAAATGAAAAACCAGAAAATCAACATGAACGGCGACACTGCCCTGGTGCGCAACCACTTCTCCGCCGAAGCGGTGAACAGCGGCAAGGTCGTGCCGACCGAGATCGAAAACTTTCAGGTCTGGCAGAAGCAGAAAGGCCAATGGCTGCTGATCGGCCGCCAGGCGTTCAAATTCTGATGGCATGACTGCAACGTGTCGCCGGCCGGGCGCCTGGCAGGATCAAGCGCCGGTCGGCGACACGGCGGCTTTCACGCCCCTTTGAGTTACAACGCCTCCAGCTCCTGCAACACCTCCAGCACATACCCGGTCGACCGTTCGACGCTTCCGGCCCGGTGCGCAATGCCCAACTCCCGCCACAACGCCGGCTGCAACGCACGCATGACAATGCGGCTTTCCGGCGCGGGCGTGGACGCCTCATGGGGCAGCAACGTCGCGCCATAGCCAGCCCCCACCAGACTCTTGATCGCGTCGTTGTAATTGAGCTGAATGCGCGGCGTCGGCTGGGGCCCCTCACCGGCGAACCACTCCGCCACCTGGCGGGACAGCCGCGTGGTGGCGTCATTGAGAATCAACGGCTGACCGGCAAGCCATGACGGCGTGATGACCGGCGGACAGTCCCAGCGCGCCGGCAGAAACGCCATCACCGGGTCGCGCCGCCAGGGCTGAATCGCCAGCCCCTTGACCGGCGCCTGGGGCAGCGCAATCACGCCGATGTCCAGGCTACCGTCCGTGAGTTTTTGCAGGGTCTGTTGCGACGTCAGCACCGCGACCTGCACGTCGATGCCGGGATGCAATTGCTCCAGGGTTTCCAGCGCGTGGGGCAGCAGTTGCGCGATGACGCCGGTTGACGCCCCCAGTCGAACCCGCCCGGCCAGCCCTTTGACCTGACGCTCGACGTCTTCCAGCGCCTGCTCGGCATCGGCCAACAAGCGCCGCGCGCGCTCGATCAGGGTGTCGCCGATGGCCGAAGGCTGAACCCGCCCGCGGGTGCGCGAGAGCAACACGCCGCCGACCCGTTGCTCCAGGTCGGCGATGTGCAGACTCACCGTTGGCGGCGCGAGATTGAGCACCCGCGCCGCTTCGGCAAACGACCCGTGATCGGCGATGGCCACCAGGGTGCGCAAACGATCCAGACTGATTTCCCGCACTGGATGGCCCCTCCTTCAGAAAACCTGAAGTGTACCGTCAACAAATTCAACTTTCTCTATCAATAGGCGGGCATGAAGATGGCGGTCATCGACGACCTCATGCGGAAACCTAAACCCATGTCACAGCCCATCATCTTCATCGACGGCGACCAAGGCACCACCGGCCTGCAAATTCACCAGCGCCTGCAAGGCCGTACCGACCTGCACGTGGTCACGCTGCCCGCCGAGCATCGCAAAAACCCGGAAAGCCGCGCCGCCGCGATCAACGCCTGTGACATTGCCGTGCTGTGCCTGCCCGATGACGCCGCTCGCGATGCCGCCGCGAGCATCACCAACCCGGCCGTGCGGGTCATCGATGCCAGCTCTGCGCACCGTACCCACCCCGACTGGGTCTACGGTTTCGCGCAGATGAGTGAAGCGCAAAAACAACGCATCGCCACGGCCCGCCGCGTCAGCAATCCGGGCTGCTACCCCACCGGGGCGGTCGGTTTATTGCGGCCGTTGCTGGAGGCGGGACTGCTGCCGCGCCATTACCCGATCACCATCAATGCGGTGTCGGGGTATTCGGGCAAAGGCCGCGCGGGCGTCGATGAGTTCGAGGGGCCGGATGTCGCGCAGGCGGTGCCTTTTCAGGTCTACGGCCTGAGCCTGGCGCACAAGCACGTCCCGGAAATCCAGCAGTACAGCGGACTGAGCGAGCGGCCGGTGTTCGTTCCGGCCTATGGCGCGTTTCGTCAGGGCATCGTGCTGACCATCGCGCTGCAAACGCGCTTGCTGCCCCACGGCGTGACGGGCACAACGCTGCACGGGGCGCTGGCGGAGCACTATCAGGGGAGCGGGTTCGTTGAAGTGATGCCGATGGATCAGTCGCGCGCGCTGAGCGGAATCGACCCGCGCCAGCTCAATGGCACGGACAACCTGCGGCTGATGGTGTTTGAAAACGATGGCCACGTATTGCTGGCCGCCGTGTTCGACAACCTGGGCAAAGGCGCGGCCGGGGCGGCGGTGCAGAATCTGGATTTGATGATCGCGGGTGGCTGACACGCGTTTGAGCAGACGCAAGCTACAGCCATCTCGCGTCGGCGCTGCCCAGGGCGTTCGCCGGTAAATCCCACTTCGTCGGCGTGCCGTCGATCTGCCCGGCGGGTTTGAGGCGCAGCGCCGGGCCCCACGCGGTGTGTTCGATGTCAGCGGAATAATCGCCCGGATTCAGCGGTTGCAGGGCCGAAGGCTGCGCCTCGGTTGCAGCAAACGACATCAGTGACAATGCGGTGCGCGCCAGGGAGGCCTGCACCTTAACGCCCTGTCCGTTGTTCATTCGCTCAGTCAGGCCGCGCACCGCTGCCGCCGCCATCAAATACCCTGTGGCGTGGTCCAGCGCCTGCACGGGCAGCGGCACGGGCCGATCACTTCCCGCCGCGACCATGCCCGCATCGGCGATGCCGCAACTCATCTGCACCAGGCTGTCGAAACCCCGTCGCTCCCGCCACGGGCCGCTCCAGCCGTAGGCATTCAAGGACACATCCACCAGACCGGGATTGAGCGCGCGGCGGCGTTCCGCACCGAGGCCCAGGCGTGCGAGGGCGTCGGCGCGGTAACCGTGGATCATCACGTCTGCTTCGCTGATCAAGCCTTCCAGCACCGCGCGATCGGCGGGGTCGCGCAGGTCCAGCCGCGCGCAACGTTTACCGAGCACCACCTCGGGCACCGTGCCGGGCTCGTCCCAGCCAGGGGGATCGATGCGCAACACGTCGGCACCGAAGCCGGCGAGAAAGCGCGTCGCCACCGGTCCGGCCAGGATGCGCGTGAGGTCGAGCACGCGGATGCCGTGTAAGGGACGTTCACGGGGCACTCTCCATTCGGGTCTACTGCTTGACGGAGGTGAGCCCTTCCCGGCTGAAGCCGGTCCCACTGGCGGATCCGTGCGATGCAGCAAGGGTTCGGCAGCGACGGCGCGACCCTGGGGATGTTCCCGCCAGGCCGCGGCGCTGCGCATCTCGGCGGCACAGCCTTGATGAGCGACCACCGCGCTTTCCAGCTCACTGGCTTGCCAGCGCAGAACAGCTTGACTGACCGCATCGCGCTCGGGGGCGGTTTGCAGCACGGCGAGCGCGGCCTGACGATGGTGGGGCGCATTGGTGTGCAACCGAATCCAGCCATCTGCGGTGCGGTAATCCCCCGCCACCGCATCCCACTGCGCCGGCAGGGACCAGCCTTGGGGTTGAAGTGAGGTGCTGAACCAGAACGAGGCCAGGCGCCGATCGACGGTGATCAGAGGCAAGCTGCCGTGGGCCTGATCGATCAACTCGCCCATTGCCAGGTGCGCGGCAGCGATGGCGGCTGTGGCGAAATCGGTGACCGGGAATACCGAGGCCAGCGCACCTTCGCCGCTGATCTGCAGATGATCGAGATAGCGGATCTGGCCGCCGAGGGCCAGCCAGAATTCGCGCAGGAAATGCGTGACGGCAGTGTCGGAAGGGGCAGTGGGCATAGGCTGGCGCTCCGGGGGAAAGATTGCAGTCTGTAGGAGCCGGCTTGCTGGCGAACCCGATGTGTCAGACCTATCACTGATAACTGACACACCGCTTTCGCCAGCAAGCCGGCTCCTACAGATTCTGGGTACGCCGAACATTGCGTGCCTTGACGCAAACCAGTGTAGGAGCGCGCTTGCCCGCGAAGGCGATGTGCCTGTAACCAATCAATCGCCTGACGCGCCGCTTTCGCCAGCAAGCCGATTCCGACAAGTTCAGTGATCTGGCTATACACCTGCGTATGCCACAGAGGCAAGTCTGCAGGGCGGCGCATTCGCCGGACGCCTGCTGAAGCAAACCTTCACCCACCCAGCAAAAAATTCCCCGGCCGGCTGCCCTCGCCCGCTTCCAGCACCGGCACTTGCGCGTCGTCCTTCAAACTCACGCCGGACAGTTGCCGGCGCCAGGCCTCGCGCATCAGGTACAACAACTTGTGCGCTGCCATCGCGTAACTCATGCCCTCCAGCCGCACATTGGAAATACAGTTGCGCGCGGCGTCGTTCAGGCCCACGCGCGGTGCGTAGGTGAAGTACAGGCCGAGGCTGTCCGGTGAGCTGAGGCCCGGCCGTTCGCCGATCAGGATCACCACCATGCGCGCCTTGAGCAGTGCGCCGACTTCATCGGCGACGGCGACGCGGCCCTGTTCCACCAGCACCACTGGCGCCAGGCTCCAGCCTTCCGCCGCCGCCATCTCGTCAATGCGCTCCAGCATCGCCGGGCTGTGACGCTGCACCGCCAGCGCAGACAAGCCGTCTGCGACCACCAGCGCCAGATCAAATCCTTCAGGATGGGCCGCCGCGTACTCCTTCAGTTGCGCAGCCGACGCCTCGGACAAACGCCGCCCCAGATCAGGCCGTTGCAGATACATATGGCGGTCGGTGGCCGAGCTTTGCAGGGTCAGCGTCTCGCGGGACCGGCCCGCCAGTTGCTCGGCCAGCGCCGCGTGGTCGAACGCCAGATGCACGGCATCGCGGGCCTGGGCGTGGGCGAACTGGAAATCCAGCTGCGCCGCCGTCGGCAGACTGGTGCCCGCGTGCCCGAGGGCGATCCGCGCCGAGGTCAGCGAGCGCAACTGCTGCCAGGCATCGGCGTGTGCGGGTGATTTCTTGTCATCGCTCATGGCTCAAGCCCTTATATCAACTGCTGATCAAGCGACTAATTCAATTGCGCCAGCGCCTTGCGGAACAGCGGTGGCACGCCCTGCCCCAGCCGCACGCCGCCGTCATCCTGGCGCAGGATGTCCATGCGCGTCAGCCATTCCTCGAACTCCGGCGCCGGGCGCAGACCAATGGTCTTTCGTGCATACAACGCGTCGTGAAACGAGGTGGTCTGGTAGTTGAGCATCACGTCGTCGGACCCCGGAATGCCCATGATGAAATTGATGCCCGCGACGCCGAGCAAGGTCAGCAGCACGTCCATGTCGTCCTGATCGGCTTCGGCATGGTTGGTGTAGCAGATGTCGCAGCCCATGGGCACGCCGAGCAGCTTGCCGCAGAAGTGATCTTCAAGCCCGGCACGAATGATCTGCTTGCCGTTGTACAGGTATTCCGGGCCGATGAAGCCGACCACGGTGTTGACCAGAAACGGGTTGAAATGCCGCGCGACGGCGTAGGCCCGGGCCTCGCAGGTCTGTTGATCGACACCGTGGTGGGCGTTGGCCGACAAGGCGCTGCCCTGACCGGTTTCGAAGTACATCAGGTTGTCGCCCAGCGGACCGCGCTTCAGGCTCAGGCCAGCTTCATAGCCTTCGCGGAGGATTTCCAGGCTGATACCAAACCCGCTGTTGGCCGCTTGGGTACCGGCGATGGACTGGAACACCAGGTCCAGCGGCACGCCCTTTTCAATGGCCGCGACCGAAGACGTGACGTGGGTCAGCACGCAGGACTGGGTGGGAATCTCGTAATGACGAATGACGCCGTCGAGCATTTTCAGCAGTTCACTGATGGCGCTGACGCTGTCGGTGGCCGGGTTGATGCCGATCATGGCGTCGCCGTTGCCGTACAGCAGACCGTCGAGCACGCTGGCGGCAATGCCGGCCGGGTCATCGGTGGGGTGATTGGGTTGCAGCCGGGTGGACATGCGCCCACGCAGGCCGACGGTGTTGCGAAAGCGGGTAACGACACGAATCTTCTGTGACACCAGCACCAGATCCTGCACGCGCATGATCTTCGACACCGCCGCCGCCATTTCCGGCGTCAACCCCGGCGCCAGGTCCTTGAGGCTGGCCTCGGTGGCGTCGTCCCCCAGCAGCCAGTCGCGAAAGCCGCCGACCGTCAGATGGCTGACCGGGGCGAAGGCCGCCCGGTCATGGCTGTCGACGATCAAGCGAGTGACTTCGTCCTCTTCGTAGGGAATCAGCACTTCGGTGAGAAATTGCTTGAGCGGCACATCGGCCAGGGCCATTTGCGCCGCCGCACGCTCGGCATCGCTGCTGGCGGCGACTTCTGCCAGGAAGTCGCCCGAGCGCGCGGGGCTGGCCTTGGCCATGAGTTCCCGCAGGCTGTCGAAGCGCCAGACCATGCCACCGATGCTGTGGGAAAAGCTCATGCACACCTCTTTTTTTCGAACCGCGTGATTAACCGGCCACAACAACCGCCGGATGGCGCCCGCGGACCATTTTGCAGAACAGCGCGCCCACGGCCATCAGGCAGATGAATATGGCGCAGATCAGCAGGTTGAACCAGACCATGGCGACGAGGCAAACCACCGCCAGCACCAGGGCGATGCCCGGCACGATCGGATAACCCGGCGCACGGAAGCTGCGCTCAAGGTTCGGTTCGCTGCGGCGCAACTTGAACAGGCTGAGCATGCTGATGATGTACATCACGATAGCGCCAAACACCGACATGGTGATCATCGCGGCGGTCAGCGTCATGCCCTGCAGGTTGATCACACCGTCGCTGAGGATCGCGATGATGCCGATCACGCCGCCCGCGAGAATCGCACGGTGCGGCGTCTGGAAGCGCGACAGTTTCGCCAGGCTCGGCGGCAGAAAGCCCGCCCGCGCCAGAGCAAAGAACTGCCGCGAATAACCGAGAATGATGCCGTGGAAACTCGCCACCAGACCGAACAGGCCGATCCACACCAGCATGTGCATCCAGTTGGAGTTGCCGCCGACTACGGCTTTCATTGCCTGTGGCAGCGGGTCATTGATGTTCGCCAGGGTGCGCCAGTCGCCCACGCCGCCGGCGAAGATCATCACGCCGATCGCCAGCACCACCAGGGTCAGAATCCCGCCCACGTAAGCACGCGGGATGGTGCGTTTCGGGTCCTTGGCTTCTTCGGCCGCCATGGCCGCGCCTTCGATGGCCAGGAAGAACCAGATGGCAAAGGGGATCGCCGCGAACATGCCGCTGATGGCCGGCAGGCTGAAGGTGTCGGAACCGGCCCAGCCGCCCAGCACGAAGTTGCTGAAGCTGAAGCCCGGCGCGACAACGCCCATGAACACCAGCAGTTCGGCGACGGCCAGGATGGTGACCACCAGTTCGAACGTCGCGGCGATGCTTACACCGAGGATGTTGAGGGTCATGAACACGAAATACGCGCCAATGGCCGCGACCCTCGGGTCAAGGGACGGGAATTGGACGTTGAGGTAGGCGCCAATCGCCATGGCGATGGCCGGCGGGGCGAAGACGAATTCGATCAGCGTCGCCAGGCCCGCGATCATCCCGCCGGTGACGCCAAAGGCCCGCAGGCTGTAGGCAAACGGGCCGCCCGCATTGGGAATCGCGGTGGTCAGTTCGGTGAAACTGAAGATGAAGCAGGTGTACATCACCGCGACCATCAGCGTGGTCACCAGAAAGCCCAGGGTCCCGGCGGTGCCCCAGCCGTAACTCCAGCCGAAGTATTCGCCGGAAATCACCAGGCCCACGGCCAGTCCCCACAAATGCAGGGTTCCCAAGGTTGGTTTGAGTTGTGAAGCAGTCATGAGCGTGTACCCCGGTAGCCAGGCGACGGTATTTGTCTGACGTCGAGCATAGTCACAGCTGACAGGACAAGGCTTGACCGTACGGCGCGCGGTCTGTCGTGTGCGGTCAAGTTTTCCGGGTATCTGCCGGGGGTGCGCCACCGTGGCGCGTGAAAATGGCCCGGTGCTTTATTGGAGGTCACGCTTTGCCTGTGTTTGCTGATCGGCGTGGCACCAGACTTCCCAAATCCCCGGTCGCCGAATGGGTCGCCAGGTAGCACCGATGCCCATGTAGGAGTGAGCTTGCTCGCGATGAGGTCGATACCTTCACCGATTATGCAGCGGCTGGAATGCATTCTTCGCGAGCAAGCTCACTCCCACAGGACCGTTGATTCCCCGCCGACATGGCCTGCGGCTGACACAAGGTATGACATTTGCTTGCAAGGTATGCCTACACACCGTCAGAGCCCTATCCCCCATGCTCCAGACCCTCGCCCCCGCCGCCGTATCGAATACGCCCGCTGCCAGCAATCGCGGCGTGCTGTCGGCTGCGGCCAACGGACTGGACGGCTTCATCGTGCAGCACGGCGGTGATCTGGACCGGGTGTTCGGCCGCTCCGGCATCGACCCCGAACAACTGCTGCACCCGACCCTGAGCCTGCCCCTGACCAACTACTGCAAAGTGCTGGAAGAAGCCGCGAGCCAGACCGGCTGCGACAATTTCGGCCTGCGTTATGGCCAGCAATTCCGGCCCCAGGCGCTCGGTCTGCTGGGCTACATCGGCCTGTGCTCGGCGACGCTGGAAGACGCGCTGATCAATTTCTCCGCCGCCTTCCCGTTCCACCAGCACAGCACGCTGATCGAACTGGTGGATCAAGGCGAGTGCTACCGTTTCGATTACCAAGTCCGCCACGGCGCGATCAACGAACGCCGCCAGGACGCCGAGCTGACCATGGGCATGGCGCTGAACCTGGTGCGCCACGTGCTCGGCCAGGACTGGGCACCTCGGCAAGTGGCGTTCGAACACGCCAGACCCCAGGGCTGGCACGAACACCGAGACGTATTCCGCGCGGACGTGTGTTTCGGGCAAGCCTGCAATTCACTGCTGATTCCCAAGGGCGATGTCGTGGGCAAAGCCATGCCCGGCAGCGACCCGATTCTGCTGATGCTGATCAAGGACGCGATCCGTCAACTGGGCGATACCGGCAGCGGCACAGGCAACGGCCACGAAGCAATGCTCCTCGACCGCGCCCGCCAGACCATCCTCGCCACCCTGCACCTGGGCGAACCGGCGCTGGACGACATCGCCCACACCCTCGGCCTGTCCGAATGGACCCTGCAGCGCAAACTGCGCGAACACGGCATCAGCTTCACGCAACTGGTCGACCAGATCCGCCAGGAATCGGCCCTGAATCATCTGAAACAACAGAAGCTCAGCATCACCCAACTCGCTTCGCTGCTTGGCTATTCGGAAACCAGCGCATTCTCGCGGGCGTTCAAACGGTGGTTTGGGGTGAGTCCGAAGCAGTGGCGGGGTGGCGTGACAGCGCACCTTTGACGGTGCTCGACACTACCCGTCCTCTACCGTGAACACGATTCCGTAGGAGCCGGCTTGCTGGCGAAACAATCGTATCGGTCGACTACGATGTTGAATGTGCCGACCTCTTCGCGGGCAAGCGCGCTCCTACAGGTCTTGCACACGACCCAGTTGTGCGGCGGGCAGGATATCCATTGTAGGAGCGCGCTTGCCCGCGAATGCGATTTTCCAGTCGGCCCTGAATGCACTGACTCTTTGATCACTTGCCGCGCATTCAACGAGGCAACATGAATTCCGTAGGCGCCGGTTTGCTGGCCAATGAGCTGTGTCAGTCGACATATTCCATTCAGACCCACCGCGTTCGCCAGCAAGCTGAACTGGCCTAATGATTTTGGACATCTCAATCGGGCGCTAAGATGGCGCCCAAATCCGAGGTGTTATGGGCATGCGTACTTCTTACTCGAACGA
>NZ_JBNNGV010000039.1:0-39466 GCF_050268485.1 Pseudomonas sp. NPDC078416
CGGAATGCTGGCGCCGAAGCTGTGGCCGGGATGCTGCTGGGTGAGCAGGCCGGCGGCGCGGGCCTCCTGCAGCTTCATGTTCTCGCGGATGGCGAAGAAGCCGTACGTCGTTTCAAGAAGGGCGACGAGCTTGACACCGTGATCCTGTCGGTTGATCCAGAGCGTGAGCGCATCTCGCTGGGCATCAAGCAGCTGGAAAGCGATCCGTTCTCCGAGTACGTCACTGTCAATGACAAAGGCGCTATCGTTCGCGGTATCGTTAAAGAAGTTGACGCCAAAGGCGCCATCATCACTCTGGCCGACGACATCGAAGCGACCCTCAAAGCCTCCGAAATCAGCCGTGACCGCGTTGAAGACGCGCGTAACGTTCTGAAAGAAGGCGAAGAGATCGAAGCCAAGATCATCAGCGTTGACCGCAAGAGCCGCGTGATCAGCTTGTCCATCAAGTCGAAAGACGTTGAAGACGAGAAAGAAGCGATTCAGAGCCTGCGTAGCAAGCCTGAAACCGCTGAAAGCACTGGTCCTACCACTCTGGGTGACCTGCTGCGTGCTCAAATGGAAAAACAGAACTGAGTTCTGTCTGACCATTGAAAAAGGGCGACTTCGGTCGCCCTTTTTTGTGGGCGGGTATTTTTGCGGCGCGTTCGGCCAATGCCCTGTTGAGGATCTTCAACCTCGGCTCATTTAAGTCTGGACATACTCTGTTCAAATCCTTCCGGTCATGCTAAAACCTTCAAAGCGCTTTACCTAGCTGCTTGAAAAAGAAGGGAAAAACATGACGAAGTCGGAGTTGATCGAACGAATTGTCACCCATCAAGGACTGCTCTCATCCAAAGATGTGGAGTTGGCCATCAAGACCATGCTCGAGCAGATGTCGCAGTGCCTTGCGACAGGCGACCGCATTGAAATACGCGGCTTCGGCAGCTTCTCCCTGCACTATCGCGCACCTCGCGTAGGCCGTAATCCGAAGACAGGTCAGTCTGTCAGCCTAGACGGCAAGTTCGTCCCTCACTTCAAGCCAGGCAAAGAGCTCCGCGACCGGGTGAACGAAGAAGAGGAGCATGAGCTCCAATAGCTCTTTGAGGAGTTCTCATGCGAAATGTGAAGCGTCTGATCTTTTTAGTCATCGCCCTGTTGATCGCAGCGGTGATTGTTGTTTTTGTGCTGGAAAACCAGCAGAACGTCGCACTGGTGTTCTTTGGCTGGAATGCACCCGAACTGCCTGTGGCCGTGCCGGTGATCCTTGCACTGCTGGTGGGCATGTTGCTTGGCCCTCTGCTGGTTTCAGTCGCGCGTCTGCGCAGGAAACCCAAGGCGTCACGTCTGCCCTGATAAACTTCCCCGCGCGCCAGACACCTCGACGCCCGCATTGAAGATAATTACAAGCGCACCTATAACTAATCTCCTTTTTTAATGCCTAACCCACGCCTCAAGCTTTCAGGCGCGAGGGTTGCGTGCAGTTCGTCATTCGATCTGCTTCTACTGAACAGAGGAACCTTCGGGTTTTTTCGTCGCATAGGTTTTTACACATGAATTCCGACTATCCCGCTCTTCAGACCCGCTGCTTCAAGGCTTACGACATCCGTGGCCAAGTGCCCAATGACCTGGACGATGACATCGCGTACCGCATCGGGCGGTCCATGGTGGTTGAACTGGGTGCCAAAAATATCGTAGTGGGCAGAGACATGCGTCTTGAAAGCCCAGCCTTGGCGCAAGCGTTGATCAAGGGCATTCAGGAAGCCGGCGCGGATGTCATCGACATCGGCCTGTGCGGTACCGAAGAAGTCTACTTCGCCACCAGCCACTACGGAGCAGACGGCGGCGTGATGGTCACGGCCAGTCATAACCCCAAGGGTTATAACGGCATGAAGCTCGTCCAGAAATCATCCCGTCCCATCAGTGGTGACACCGGCCTTGATGCCATCCGCCAGCGCGTCGATGCGGGCGATTTCGGTCAGGTTGCCGCTCAGCACGGTAGCGTTGAGTCCAAGCCGGACAAGACTGCCTACATTCAGCACCTGCTGACCTACGTCAAAGACGCCGATCTTCGTCCACTGAAGATCCTCGCTGACCCGGGCAATGGCGCTGTCGGTCCAGCTCTCGAAGCGATCCGCTCCCAGCTGCCGTTCGAGTGGGTAATCATCAACGCTGAGCCGGATGGCAACTTCCCTAACGGCGTGCCGAACCCGCTGCTGCCAGAAAACCGCAGCATCACCCGCGACGCGCTGCTCAAGCACGGTTGCGACCTGGGCCTGGCCTGGGACGGCGATTTCGATCGCTGCTTCTTCTTTGACGAGCAAGGCCGTTTTGTCGAAGGTTACTACCTGGTGGGCCTGCTGGCAGAGATGCTGCTCAAGCAACACCCGGGCTCGAAAATCATTCACGACCCGCGCCTGACCTGGAACACCATCGATCAGGTCGAGCAGGCAGGCGGTACGCCGGTGCTGTGCAAAACCGGCCACGCGTTCATCAAGGAGCGCATGCGCCTGGAAGACGCCGTGTATGGCGGCGAGATGAGTGCTCACCACTACTTCCGCGATTTTGCCTACTGCGACAGCGGCATGATCCCGTGGCTGCTGGTCGCTGCACTGATGTCCGTCTCCGGCAAGAAGTTCTCGCAGCTGGTCGATGAGCGCATGGCGGCCTACCCGTGCAGTGGCGAAATCAACTACAAGGTCGACGACGTAAAGTCCATCATCGCCAAGATCCTGGAGCACTACACGCCGTCTTGCTCGAACATCGACAGGACCGACGGCATCAGCCTCGAGTTCGCCGAATGGCGCTTCAACCTGCGTGGCTCGAACACTGAGCCGTTGCTGCGTCTGAACGTCGAGAGCCGTCGTGATCCAGCCCTGGTAGAAGCCAAGGTCAAAGAGATCGAAGCGCTGATCAACGGCAAGTGATGCACTGGGCGCGCGGTCCTGCTGACTGAATGGCAGTGCCGCAAGCCAATCGTCTACAATGGCGCCGCTGCCTCGCAGCGGCCGTCTTGATTGACGACGAATTCTTAAGTGCATGGATCGGATATGACCAGAAAAATCCTGGTGACAGGGAGTTCGGGATTTTTAGGGACAGCGCTGGTTGACCACCTTGCACACCTGCCTGACGCGGACATTGTCGCGGTAAGCCGACAGGCAATGCCCCATTATTCTCCAACCGTCACGACAACCACTGTTGCCGGGCTGACTGCCGACACCCCATGGCAGGCAGTGTTGCACGACGTCGATACGGTCGTTCACGCCGCAGCGCGGGTGCATGTCATGCACGACACCGCGGCTGACCCACTTTCGCTGTACCGGGAGGTCAACACCCTCGGCACGTTGAATCTGGCCGAGCAGGCCGCCGCAGCAGGCGTCCGGCGTTTCATCTTCATCAGCACGATCAAAGTCAACGGCGAGTCCACCGCGCGGGGCGAATGCTTTCGTCCGGACGACGCTCCCAATCCGAGCGATCCTTACGCCGTTTCCAAGCACGAAGCAGAACAGGGCCTTCTGGCGCTGGCGAAGACCTGTGCGATGGAAGTGGTGATCATCCGCCCGGTGCTGGTTTACGGGCCCGGCGTGAAAGCGAACTTCCTGCAACTGATGCGCACGTTGCGCAAAGGCGTTCCGCTGCCACTGGGTGCAGTGAACAATGCACGCAGTCTGGTCTCGCTGGATAACCTGATCGATCTGATCCGCGTCTGCATCGATCATCCTGCCGCCGCGAACCAGATATTTCTGGTCAGTGATGGCCGGGACCTGTCGACGACCGAACTGGCCAGCCGCCTCAAGGGGCAGATGGCTGCATCGGGTTGGCTTATCCCCGTCCCAGAATCCCTTATCATGCTCGGCGCCACCCTGTTGGGCCGCAAATCGGCGGCCGAGCGAGTGTTGGGATCGCTGCGTGTGGACATCAGCAAAAACCGCGAATGGTTGCAGTGGCAGCCCCCGGTGTTGGTAGAGGACGGTCTGAAGAAGACCGTCGAGCATTTTCTGGTTACGGATCGAGCATGAATTATTGGTGGGTCGCGGTTGCTGTTGTGTTGTTTTCGTTTGCGCTGACGCATGTACTGCGACGATATGCGCTGCACAAGAGCTTGCTCGATATTCCCAACGGCAGAAGCTCCCATACGATTCCAACACCACGGGGCGGCGGTGTGGCGATTGTCATCAGTTACCTGGTGGCGCTGCTCTGGATGCTGTTTGCAGGGCTGATCGGGCGCGATCCGTTCCTCGCGCTATTCGGCGCGGGGACATTGATCGCGGCGCTGGGATTTCTCGACGATCACGGCCACATTGCGGCGCGATGGCGCTTGTTGGGGCATTTCTTCGCTGCGTCGTGGGCGTTGTTCTGGCTGGGTGGGCTTCCGGCGATCAACGTGTTCGGCATGACGCTCGCCCCGGGGCTCATCGTTAACGTGCTGGCGGCGTTCTATCTGGTGTGGCTGCTTAATCTGTACAACTTCATGGACGGCATCGACGGCATTGCCAGCGTAGAAGCGATCTGTGTCTGCGTCGGCGCGGCGATCATCTACGCGCTGAGCGGTTTCGCCACGCTGGTGTGGCTGCCGTTCCTGTTGGCGTGCGCAGTGGCGGGCTTTCTGTTCTGGAATTTCCCCCCGGCGAAGATCTTCATGGGCGACGCGGGCAGCGGATTTCTCGGCATCATGCTCGGTTGTCTGTCACTCCAGGGCGCATGGATTTCCTCGCAGTTCTTGTGGGTATGGCTTATTCTCCTCGGGGTTTTCATCGTAGACGCTACAGTAACCCTCATCCGTCGGCTCGTTCGGGGCGACAAGGTCTATGAGGCTCACAGAAGTCACGCTTATCAATTCGCCTCGCGACGTTTTGGCAAGCACCTTCCGGTGACGTCCGCAGTCGGTGTAATCAATCTGTGCTGGCTGTTGCCGGTCGCTGTGTGCGTCACCCGTTTCGGGCTGGACGGCGCACTCGGCGTGATCATTGCTTACGCTCCATTGCTCGCCCTGGCAGTTATCTTCAAGGCTGGGGCGCTTGAAAAAAGCTGAGCGTGGACATTGGCGCTGACGCTGTTGATCCGATTCCCGTGCGGGACAGGAATCAATGGCCGGCGCAGGGGTCGACTGAAAGGAGTTTGAACGCGTGCTTGAGGGGACAATGGAGAAAATTCGCACTACGTTGCTGGCGCTGCCTCGCCGGCACAAGCGGATCATGCAGGTCGCCGCAGACGTCTGTCTGATCTGGTTCGCGTTGTGGATGGCGTTCGTCGTTCGTCTGGGCATCGATGAACTGATCAATCCCCTGGAAATCCATACCTGGCTCTTCGCAAGCGCGCCCGTGGTGGCGATCCCGTTGTTTATTCGTTTCGGCATGTACCGCGCGGTCATGCGTTATTTCGGCAACGACGCCCTGATCGCGATCATCAAGGCCGTCAGCCTCTCGGCCCTGATCCTCGGGGTCGTGGTCTATCTCTACAGCAACCACCAGCATGTGGTGCCGCGATCGGTGATGTTCAATTACTGGTGGCTGAGCATGGTCATGATTGGTGGCCTGCGCCTTGCGATGCGTCAGTACTTCCTCGGCGACTGGTTTTCCGCCGCTCGCCATGTGCCGTTCGCCACCCGTGACGATGGCCTGCCTAAAGTCGCCATCTACGGCGCCGGCGCGGCGGGCAATCAATTGGTCGCTGCACTGCGCATGGGTCGCTCGATGCGTCCGGTGGCGTTCATCGATGACGACGACTCGATCTCCAACCGGGTCATCTCCGGGCTGCAGGTCTACAAGCCCAAGCACATTCAACAGATGATCGACGTGACCGGCGCCCAGGAAATCCTGCTGGCGATTCCGTCGTCGGCCCGTGCGCGACGCCGGGAAATCCTTGGCTTCCTAGAAGGCTTCCCGCTGCATGTTCGCAGCGTGCCGAACTTCTCCGATCTAGCCGCCGGCCGAGTGAAGGTCGACGATCTTCAGGAAGTCGACATTGCCGACCTGCTCGGCCGCGACGCCGTACCTGCCCAGGAAGAGCTGCTCGAACACTGCATCAAGAACCAGTGCGTGCTGGTGACCGGGGCAGGGGGCTCGATCGGCTCGGAGCTGTGCCGGCAGATCCTGCTGCTGAAGCCGACCACGCTGCTGCTTCTCGATCACAGTGAATTCAACCTCTACACAATCCTCACCGAGCTGGAGCGGCGCGTGGCTCGCGAGTCGCTCAAGGTCAAGTTGCTGCCGATCCTGGGATCGATTCGCAATCACGCCAAGTTGCTGGACGTGATGAAGACCTGGCAGGTTAATACCGTCTACCACGCGGCGGCCTACAAGCATGTGCCGATGGTCGAACACAATATCGCCGAGGGCGTGCTCAACAACGTGGTCGGTACGCTGAATGCGGCCCAGGCCGCGCTGCAGGCAGGCGTGGCCAATTTCGTGCTGATCTCCACCGACAAGGCCGTGCGCCCGACCAATGTGATGGGCAGCACCAAGCGCCTGGCCGAGCTGACGTTGCAGGCACTGAGCCGGGAAACCGCGCCGGTGATGTTCGGCGACCGCTCCAATGTGCATCAGGTCAACAAGACACGGTTCATCATGGTGCGCTTCGGCAACGTGCTGGGGTCTTCCGGCTCGGTGATCCCGCTGTTCCATCAGCAGATCAAATCCGGTGGGCCGCTGACGGTCACGCACCCGAAAATCACCCGCTATTTCATGACCATTCCGGAAGCGGCGCAGTTGGTGATTCAGGCCGGTTCCATGGGGCAGGGCGGTGACGTGTTCGTGCTCGACATGGGCGAGCCGGTGCGCATTATCGAGCTGGCGGAGAAGATGGTGCATCTGTCGGGCCTGAGCATCCGCTCGGAACACAACCCCCAGGGCGACATTGCCATCGAGTTCACCGGGCTGCGGCCTGGCGAGAAGCTTTACGAGGAGCTGCTGATCGGCAACAACGTGGCTGCGACTCGCCACCCGATGATCATGAGTGCACAGGAAGACTTCCTCGCCTGGGACGTCTTCAAGCAAAGCCTCTCGCAGTTACTCAAGGCGCTGGACGACGACGATTACACCCGCGTTCGGCAGATCCTCGGGGACACCGTCAGCGGCTATGCGCCCGAAGGCGATATCGTTGACTGGATTCATCAGCAGCGTCGCCGGGAACCCTGACCGCACGCCCGCTGAAACCTTTTCTTACGCAGTGAAATGGGCGCCGAAACGGTCGCGAAGCCCATACCCACGGGGCCTGCGCGTGGGTACACATCCGGTCACCGATCCCTGCGTTGACGCACTGCCGCCATCGGCTAGGTTTGGGAAGCAGCTCAGGAATGCTGCTTCCACTTACGATGCCCATGGAGCATGACTCATGCGTACTTCTTATCTGTCTTCCCTGATCTTCGCACTGCTGGCGAGTACGTCCCTCGCCGTGACTGCCGCGCCGTCTGCCGCCACCTCGATAGACGCCACCAAACCTGCCATCTCCGCACCGGCGGGTGTACAGGGCGCCAAGGTCAATCTCAACAGCGCGAATGCGGAAACCCTTCAGAAAGAGCTGTCCGGCATTGGCGCCGCGAAGGCCAACGCCATCGTCGCCTACCGTGAAGAACACGGCGGTTTTACGGCCGTGGACGAGTTGATCGAAGTGAAGGGCATCGGCAAGGCGCTACTGGACAAGAACCGCGACAAGCTGTCGATTGACTGAAACCCTATGAGCTCAAGGCCGATCTCTGATCGGTCTTTTTTATGCCCGCGATAATGAAAAGCCTACCGTTCGCCCACCAAATATAAAAATGTCGACTGACATATTATTTTTTAAATTACGGGCGTAATATATCTCCGCAGCTACGCTCACTTACCCACGGAGAATGTTCATGACTGCTCACACTCAAGGCAAAGCTGTTATCACCGGCGCGTCGTCGGGCATTGGCTTCACTTACGCGGACCGCCTGGCACAGCGCGGATTCGATCTGGTACTGGTGGCCCGCGATCAGGCGCGACTGGAAGCGCTGGCGACGGATTTGCGCGCGAAGCATTCAATCAACGTCGAGGTAGTGAAAGCCGACCTGACCCAGCCCGCCGACGTCAGCGTCCTCGAGCAGCGTTTGCGCTCGGACGCATCGATCACGTTGCTGGTGAACAACGCCGGGGTTGCACTGAGCACGCCCCTCGCCGAATCGGATCTGGCCGAAGTGGACCGCCTGATCCAGCTCAATATCGTGGCGCTGACCCACCTGGCATCCGCCGCCGCGGCCGGTTTTGCGGCGCGCGGCACCGGGGCGATCGTCAATATCGCGTCCGTGGTGCCCATGCTGCCGGAGCGCTTCAACGCGGTGTACGCCGCCAGCAAGGCGTACGTGTTGAGCCTGACCCAGTCACTGGCCGCTGAAATGAGCGAAAAGGGCGTGCAGGTTCAGGCCGTGCTGCCCGGCGCGACCCGCACTGAAATCTGGGAGCGCGCCGGTCTGGACATCAACGCCTTCCCGCCGGAAATGGTCATGGACGTTAACGAAATGGTCGACGCCGCGCTGGCCGGGTTTGACCAGCAAGAGCTGATCACCATTCCATCGCTGCCGGATGCCGCTGACTGGCAGGCCTTCACCCAGGCACGCCTGGCCCTGGGCCCGAACCTGTCGCTGCAGCACGCGGCGCAGCGTTACAAAACGGCTGGCGCTTAACGGTGCCGGCGACTGCCAAAAATGAGGAAAGGTGAACCCATGAGTGAGCGTCGCATCGTAGTGACGGGTATGGGGCTGGTGACGCCATTGGGCACCGGCGTCGAAGCGGTATGGAAGCGATTGCTGGAAGGCCGCTCCGGCATTGTGCAGTTGCCTGAGCAGACGGTGGCTGATCTGGCAGGCAAAGTCGGCGGCCCGGTGCCGACGCTGGAGCAAGACCCTGAAGCCGGGTTCGATGCTGACGCCGCCGCGCCGCCCAAGGAGCAGAAGAAGATGGACCGCTTCATCCTGTTTGCCTTGGGCGCTGCGCAACAGGCGGTCAAGCAGGCAGGCTGGGCGCCATCGACTGAGGAGGAGCGCGAGCGTACCGCGACCATCATCGGTGCCGGCGTGGGTGGTTTCGGCGCCATCGCCGAAGCCGTGCGCATCACCGATACCCGTGGGCCGCGGCGCTTGTCACCGTTCACCATTCCTTCGTTTCTGGTCAATCTGGCGGCCGGGCATGTGTCGATCCAGCACGGTTTCAAAGGCCCGCTGGGCGCGCCGGTCACGGCGTGTGCGGCGGGCGTTCAGGCGATCGGCGATGCCGCGCGACTGATCCGCAACGGGGAGGCGGACGTGGCCATTTGCGGTGGCGCCGAAGCCTGTATCGATCGCGTCGCCCTGGGTGGTTTTGCTGCCGCGCGGGCGCTCTCCCATGGTTTCAACGACACGCCGGAGCGCGCCTCACGGCCGTTCGACCGTGACCGCGATGGCTTCGTCATGGGCGAGGGTGCGGGGATCATCGTCATCGAAACCCTGGAACACGCACTCGCCCGTGGCGCAACGCCCATTGTCGAACTGGTCGGTTACGGCACCAGCGCGGACGCCTATCACCTGACGGCCGGACCGGAAGATGGCAGTGGCGCGCGCCGGGCGATGGAGGCAGCGATCCGCCAGGCCGGCATCCAGCCTGCCGACGTGCAGCACGTCAACGCCCACGCTACGTCCACGCCGGTGGGTGACAGGGGCGAAATGGCCGCGATCAAAACCGTGTTTGGTGACCAGAATGGGGTTGCCGTGACGTCGACCAAATCCGCCACCGGGCACTTGCTCGGCGCCGCGGGCGGCATCGAGGCGATCTTCACGGCATTGGCGATCCGCGATCAGATCGCGCCAATGACCCTCAATCTGGAGAACCCCGACGAGGCAGCGGCGGGCATCGACATCGTCCACGGCAAAGCGCGCCCGATGAACATCGAGTACGCGCTGTCGAACGGTTTTGGCTTCGGCGGTGTGAACGCCAGCGTGCTGTTCCGTCGCTGGCATCCCTGAGAGGCTTCAGTGCAGCAAGCGTGACGCTTCCCTGCCGCGAACAGGGCAGGGAAGTGAGCGTCAGCCTTCGATCAGCTGCTTGAGCTGATCGCGGGTGGTCTCCAGGATTCGCTCGGCCAGCGCCGGATCTTTTGCGCTGCGCGCCAGCACCATCGCCCCCACCAGCCCGGACATGAGCATCACGCTCTTGTCGCTGCTTTGCCCGTCGGCCGGCATTCCGGCTTCGAGGGTGGCGAGCATGCGGTTGATCAACTCGTCGGTAATCTCGCTCGGTTGCCCGCGCTGGCCGAGCTCGGACGCCATGGTCGGCAACGGGCAGCCCCTTTCCGGGTGATCGCGATGGGCGGTCGACAGGTACGAGTCGATGAACGCCTGGGTCGAGCTGTCTTCGGCCAGTTTCTCGGCGCGTGAGGCCTGCAGCTGGTCGACGGCGCAGCGCAGTGATTTCTCGACCAGGTCGTCCTTGGATTTGAAGTGGGCATAAAAACCACCATGGGTCAGGCCCAATGCCTTCATCAACGGCTGCAAGCCGGTGGCGCCGATCCCGTCACGGCGAAAGCGCGCGGCGGCTTCCTGAAGGATGCGCTGGTGGGTCTGGGCTTTGTGATCTTCGGCGTAACGCATGGAGCGAGCCTCCCGATTGTGGCTCTTGAAATGGTGGTCGACATTTTTACACGGATGACACGCCGGCGCAGTACCCGCGTTGTACCCCCTGTCGCCATTGGTCAGAGCGCTGCGTCCACCACCGGCCGGCTACGCCAGCAGAACCGCGACTATTTCAGGCCCATCATTTTCGCCAGCGCCTCAGGCCGGGGCGCGCCTTGTTGCTGCTGAAGGTGTCCGGCCTCGTCTTTGTAGAAGATCGACGGTGTGGCAGACAGGCCCATGTCTTCCATCAGTTTCATGTTGGCGTCGAGTTTGGCCTGGATGTCTTTGGGGATGTTCTGCATGGCCTTGAGCCTGCTGCCTTTGCCCGCCTGCTCGTGGTTCTGCAGGGCCAGTTCCGGGTTCGCGTCGGCCAGCAGGCTCGCGGCTTTGGCGGCGCTGTCTTCGCGGATCACGCCGACCATGATGTGGCGCAACTGTACTTTCCCGGATTTGACCCAGGGCCGCGCCTGTTCCCAGAACAGGTTGCAGTACGGGCAGTTGGCGTCGCTGAACAGGTAGATGACCTTCGGCGCAGTTTTGGCGCCATCGGCGATCCAGGAGCTGTTTTCCATGCGGGTCCACATCGCCTCGGCCATCGGCCCATAGACCAGCTTTTGCAGGGGCGCGGTGCTCAGGTCTTCGCCTTTTTCATCGAACAGATTGCCCGCCAGCACATGCTTGCCGTCCGGGGTCAGGTACAGCGCCATGCCTTGATTCTGGTACTCGGCGGCGTAACCCTTCAGCCCGCCCGGTGCGTCGAAGCTGCCTTTGATGGTTGCGCCCTTGGCTTCGAGCGCCTTGATCGGAGCGGGCAGGTCATCGGCGTGGACCAGCGCGCCTGGCAGGCTGAGCGAAACGGCGGCGGCGGCGATGAGCGCATGGCGCATGAGGTTCATGGTTTGGTCCCCTATTTTGAAGAAGGCTGTGAAGAAAGCTGTGAAGAAGGCGGCGAAGTAGCGTTCGGCGGCTGGCTGAGGCCGTCCAGGTAATGGGTGAGGCTGGCGCTGGACAGTTCGCCCAGATGCCCGTCCTGCTGTCGGCCGTTCACGCCGTAAAACAGCGTGGTGGGCAGGGCGGCTGAGCCGGCACGGCGACCCAGTTCGCCGCTGTCGTCGAACAACACGTTGTCCAGTTGCAACCCCTGGCTGCCGAGAAACGTCGCCACTTCACGTGGGCTTTCTCCCTGATTGACGAACAGAAACACGACGTCGGGATTGGCATTTTGCGCAGCTTGCAGGACAGGCATTTCCCGCCGGCACGGCGGGCACCACGTCGCCCACAGGTTGATCACCAGTTTGCGGCCTGTGTAATCGCGCAATTGCACGCGTTCGCCGGCGGCATTGCGCAGGGCCAGATCCGGCAGCGGGACATCCCGACGAACGCTTTCGACCGCCAGACTGCTCAGCCACCAGAACAGCAACCCGCTGGCGACGCCCCACCCCAGTGGCCGGCGCTGCAACGGCCGCCGCCAGGCCATGATGGCGGCACCGGCAATAGTGGCCATGACGCCGGGCCAGGCACTGAAGCCGCCGTCGCGGATATCAACGATGCGCAGCAGCTCATTTTCATACTGCGGCCAGTAGCGCGCCACAAACGCCAGGCGGGCCACCAGCACCCCGAACATGAAGAGACCGAACACGGCGCGTTCCGGGTTTACTCGCTGCTTGCGGCCACTGATCCAGCCGACCAACGTCGCCAGCGCGAGGGCAACGAGCAGCAGCAGATGGTTGAGCGACAGGGCGAACGGCCCCACGGAAAAACTCAGCATCAGCCACGCCCCCGGGTCGTTTGCCAGTGCTGCAAAAAGGATTCCAGGTCGACTTCACCGGTGATACGCCGGTCGCGTCTCTCGCTGCCGTTCGGTGCGATCCACACCAGCGTCGGTGGGCCCAGTACGTTGAAACGACCGAGCAGCGTGCGGCTGGCGTCGTTGTCGGCCGTGACATCGAGGCGCAGCAGGCGCACGCCGTTCAACGCCTGCAGGGTTTCAGCGTTGGCGAACACAGTCTTCTCCATGATCTTGCAGGACACGCACCAGTCAGCGTAGTAGTCGACCAGCACCCACTGCCCGGCGCCAGTGGCGGCGGCGAGTTCCCGGTCCAGGGCCTGCGGGTCCTTGATCGTGGTGAACGCGGCGTGTGCCTCGCTTGCGTTGGATGGCTTCGCTCCGCTGAAGACTTCGAGCGGCTGCCAGGGATCATCGCCGCCCGCCGCCGCGCCGATCACCATCATCACGCCCCACAGGCCCGCGACCAGACCGAAGGGAGCGCTAATGAGCGAGGCGCGTGGCAGCGACCGGGTCTGCATGATGGCGCTATAGGCAAAGATGATCAGCAGTGCACCGAACAGCGCCAGCCACAGCACGCTGGCGAGCAGCGGCCGAATCATCACCAACGCGGTGCCCAGTAACAGGAAGCCGAAGAGCCCTTTGACCAGGTTCATCCAGGCCCCCGGTTTTGGCAGAAAACGCGTGCCGACCGTGACCAGCAGCAACAACGGCAGGCCCATGCCCAGCCCCATGACGAACAACACCAGCGCGCCGTGCAGCGCGTTACCGCTCTGGGCGATGTACAGCAGTGCGCCGGCCAGTGGTGCGGTCATGCACGGGCCGATCATCAGTCCCGACAGCGCGCCGAGCGCCGAAGCGCCCAGTAGACTGCCCCCCTGGCGCTGACGCCCGGCGTTCTCCAGACGGTCGCGCAGGAAGCCGGGCAATTGCAGCTCGAAGAAGCCAAACATCGGCAGCGCCAGCACCACAAACAGGGTCGCGAAACTGCCCAGCAGCCAGGGTTGCTGCAGGGTCGATTGCAGGTTGCTGCCCAACAGCGCGGCGACCACCCCCAGCCCGGCGTAGATCAGCGCCATGCTCAGCACGTAAACGCTGGCCAGCGCCAAGCCCCGTGCGGGTCTTGCGCCGCTGCCGACCACCACGCCGGCCAGGATCGGCAGCATTGGCAGTGAGCACGGCGTGAACGCCAGCAGCAGACCCAGCCCGAAAAACGCCAGCAGGCTCAGGGCCAGAGAACGTTGCGCCAGGCCGCTGGCCAACGCTTGATCTTCCGCTTGATTGCCAACCTGAGCGCTGGCCGGTTGCGCGTCGCCGCTGCCCACATCAACGCGCTGGCTTTGCGGGGGATAACACAAGCCGGCATCGGCGCAGCCCTGCCAGCTCACCTTGATCTGACCGCTGGCCGAGGCCGGGATTGTCAGTTCAAGGCCCTGCCGATAGACCTGCTGCTGGCCGAAATACTCGTCGTGATGGTCCTCACCGGTCGGCAGGACGGGCTGCTGTCCCTGGCTGAGCCCTTCGAACTTGAGCCGTTGCTGATACAGGTAATATCCGTCCGCGATCTGCCAGTACAGGCGGGTTTCGCCGGACGCCAGGCGTTCCGAGGTGAAGATGAAAGCGTCTTTCGCCGACAGAAAATCCGGCTTTTCGCTGAACAGTGAAGGGCCCGACCTGGCCGGGAAGGGATCCGCGCCGGGCACTGCCTGCGCCAGCAACGGGATCAGCATCAGAATCATCAACCACACCTTACCCATGCGCACCTTCCAACCCCTATGAATGGGGCGAATCCTGCGCAGTGGCGATTAACAGTCGATTAACGCTACGGGGCGCGTCGTGTCTGCGGCGGCTCGTGCATAATCCGCCGTTAATCCCTCTGCGCTTCAATCGCCTTTTTTTCGGGGCCGACCATGCACGTACTGCTTTGTGAAGACGACGACCTGATTGCCAGCGGCATCGTCGCGGGCCTCGATGCCCAAGGCCTGACGGTGGATCGCGTGGCCACGGCCTCCTCCGCGCGGGCCATGCTCTCGGCTGCGCATTTCGACGTGATGATTCTCGACCTCGGCCTGCCCGATGAAGATGGCCTGAAGCTGTTGCGCCAGTTGCGCCAGCAGGGCGTCGAGATCCCGGTGCTGATCCTCACCGCTCGCGACACCGTCACCGACCGCGTCGACGGCTTGCAGGCCGGGGCGGACGATTACCTGCTCAAGCCCTTCGACCTGCGTGAACTCAGCGCGCGCCTGCACACCCTGGTCCGACGCATGGCCGGGCGCAGCGTCAACGTGATCGAGCACGGCGTGCTCAGCTACGACCCCAGCAGCCGGGAAACCCGTCTTGCCGGTCAGCCGGTCGATCTGTCGCGCCGAGAACAGGCTCTGCTGCAAGCGTTGTTGAACAACAGCGGTCGCGTGCTTTCGGGCGAGCAGCTGAAGGACTGCGTCTACGGTTTCGGTGACGAGGTCGAGAGCAACGCCCTCAACGTTCATATCCACCACCTGCGGCGCAAGCTGGGTGGCCGCATCATCGAAACCGTCCGCGGGCTCGGTTATCGCCTCGGCCCGGCCGGCCATGATTCGGAGCCCACGCCATGATGAGCCTGCGCACGCGGCTGAGTCTGATCCTCGGCTCGGCGTTCATTCTGATCTGGGTGCTGGCGGCGGCGTGGATGCTGCGCGACTTGCGCACGCAGATGATGCAGTCCCTCGATCAACGCCTTGAGGCCTCCGCGCGGATGGTGGCCGGGCTGCTCGAACAGATGCAGATGCCCACCGGCAGCGACACCCGCTCGCTGCGGGCGGACGACCCGGCGCTGCCCAACGGCATGGCGTGTCAGTTGAGCTCCCTGCGCGGGCAGGTGCTGGCGCGAACCGACAGCTCGCCGAGTGAACCGCTGAAGGCCGACGCCAGCGGCTTCCATGACCAGATGATCAACGGCGACCACTGGCGCGTTTACACGATGATGCACGACAACGTGCGGGTGACCACCGCCGACCGGCAGATCGAACGCGATGTGCTCGGGCATTCGGTGCTGTTGGCGGCGTCGGTGCCGGTGCTGGTGGCGCTGTTCGGCAGCCTGGCGCTGGTCTGGTTCGGCATCGGCCGGGGGCTGGCGCCGCTCAACCGCATGCGCGATGCCTTGAATCGCCACAGCGCCGATTCGGTCGAGCCGCTGGATGTGCCCAACCTTCCCAGCGAGTTGCAGCCGCTGCTGAAAAGCCAGAACCAGCTGTTTCAGCGCATCGCCCAGACCCTGGAGCGCGAGCGGCGGCTGACCGGCGACGCTGCCCATGAACTGCGCAGCCCGCTCACCGCCATCAAGACCCATCTGCAAGTGGCGCGCATGACCGACGGCCAGAAGCGCGACACCGCGCTGGCCCATGCGGAGGAGGGCGCCGACCGGATGCACCGCACCCTCGAACAGTTGCTGCTGTTGGCGCGGGTAGAGGGCAGCCTGTCGTTCGATGACGGCGTGCAATGCGACGCCGAGCAGGTCGCAAGGCTGGCCATCCACGACGCCAGTCATGGGGATGAGCAGCGCATCGAACTGATCTTGCCGTCGCAGTTGTCCAGCGCCGCCGTGCAGATGCCGGCGGCATTGGCGGTCGCCGCGTTGCGCAACCTGCTGGACAACGCACTGCGCCATAGCCAGGCCGATGCGCGGGTGGAGTTGAGTGTCGAAACCTTTGACGGGCAGGCGCATTTCCGCGTTCGCGATCATGGTCCGGGGATTCCCGAGCCGGATCTGGACAAGCTCACCCAGCGCTTCTGGCGCAACGGCAAGAGTCCCGGCGCCGGGCTGGGGTTGGCGATTGTTCAGGCCATTGTTCAGCGCTGCGCGTGTTCGCTGCGCTTTGACAGCCGACATGACGGTTTGCGGGTGGAGTTGAGCATGCCGTTGCGGCGCGATGTCGCAGGCGAGTGACCTGTGGGAAGGTTCTGAAAGTTGAGTCGGCCCGACGTTGGACGTCAGGCCGACTGTTGGCTGAATGTCCGTTACTCCGGCATGGCCGAAGAGTGGTGCGATGTAATCAACCACTGGTTCTCGACGAATGCATAAGTGAAGGTGTAACGCGCGCTGACGGCTGAGTTGTCGCTGAAACGGAACGTGTACGTGCCGGTATCGATTGCGCTGTTGCAACTTGTCATAACCGTGCTGCTGTCGACGGTGCCGACCGGCTTGTTCTTGAGAAATTTGTTGAAGTAATCGAGTTTGCCGGCGAGGTCTGTTCTGGGCTGATTGGAGAGGGTCGGCAGCAGCACGGCATCGGCCGTGTAGTTCGCAGCCACCTGGCTTGAGTCGCCGCTTTGCAATGCGCTATTCCAGCGCTCGAACAGGATTTTCGCCTGTTGTTTATCAAGTGTTGCGCATTGAGGGGAAGCGTTGTTTGCACTGGCGTAAGTGCTGGCAGCGAGCAAGGTGATGACGGCGAAAGTCTTGAACATGCGTTACCTTCCATGGGCGGTTGAATGTGGGGCGAGAGCCTAATGGAGGACGACTTAGAGGTGTACTGCCGTGGATTTACAATTCGTTTCGCGAACTAATTCGTCCATCTCCGGCGTAGGAAGTGTCCGGTTAAATAAGTAAGAACCGATGCTGATTTGCGCAGGAAGTTGAGCCAGTTTGGAACTTTCATAATCCAGTGCCGCAGGCTTTTGGTCCGACAAGCCTTTGATTCTGCTCGCCAATCCCGGACAATCGCGCCCCTTTCCCTGTAGAGAACCGGTCAGGGGCGCCGAATGCCACGTTTTTCGACGCGCTTTTGACCATGTAGCTATCACCGGCAACGGAGAATCGACCGGATGAATGATCAGGCCAACAGCGTCGAACACACCGTCGACGCGGCACCCGCGAGCGTGACGACCTGGAACCGTAACGACACCACCTGGATGCTCGGGCTGTTCGGCACCGCCATCGGCGCAGGCACGTTGTTTCTGCCGATCAACGCAGGTATCGGCGGGTTCTGGCCGCTGGTGATTCTGGCCGTGCTGGCCTTCCCGATGACCTTCTATGCGCACCGCGGGCTGACCCGTTTCGTGCTGTCGGGCCGCAATGGCGCGGACATCACCGAGGTGGTTGAGCAACATTTCGGCAAGAAAGCCGGTGCCTTGATCACGCTGCTGTATTTCTTCGCCGTGTTTCCGATCCTGCTGATCTACAGCGTGGCGCTGACCAACACCGTGGGCAGTTTCATGGAGCACCAACTGCATGTGCAGCCGCCGCCCCGGGCGCTGCTGGCGTTCGTGCTGATCCTCGGCTTGCTGGCCGTGGTGCGTTGCGGTGAGCAGATCATCGTCAAGGCCATGAGCCTGATGGTGTACCCGTTTATCGTGGCTTTGCTGTTCCTCGCGGTGTTTCTGATTCCCCACTGGAACGGCGGCATTCTCACCACGGCGAGCAGCCTGCCGGCACCCTCGGCGCTGCTGCACACGCTGTGGCTGGCGATTCCGGTGATGGTCTTCTCGTTCAACCATTCGCCCATCATTTCGGCGTTTGCCGTCGACCAGAAGCGCCAGTATGGCGAGCAGGCCGAGCCGCGCAGCGCGCAGATCCTGGCCCGCGCCCATCTGCTGATGGTGGTCATGGTGCTGTTCTTCGTCTTCAGTTGCGTGCTGACCCTGGCGCCGGAGCAACTGGCGGAAGCCAAGGTGCAGAACCTGTCGATCCTGTCCTATCTGGCCAACCATTTCAGCAATCCGACCATTGCCTTTGCGGCGCCGCTGATTGCGTTCGTCGCGATCACCAAGTCGTTCCTGGGCCACTACATCGGCGCCAGCGAAGGCCTCAAAGGTCTGGTGATAAAGACCGGCCGCCGTCCTTCGCCACGTACGCTGGACCGCCTGACCGCAGGCTTCATGCTGGTGGTCTGCTGGCTGGTGGCAACGCTCAACCCGAGCATTCTCGGGATGATCGAAACCCTCGGCGGCCCGGTGATTGCGGCACTGCTGTTCCTCATGCCGATGTACGCCGTGCGCAAAGTGCCGGCCATGCGCCGGTATGCGGGCAAGCTGTCGAACGTGTTCGTCGTGGTGATCGGACTGATCTCGATCTCGGCGCTGGTTTACTCGTTGATGCAGTGACGTCGGTTCCGGGTTAAGCGGGCTGGCGCGGACGGTGTAGGAGCGCGCTTGCCCGCGAAGGCATTCTGGCTGCAACGAATCGATTGCCTGACACACTGCTTTCGCGGGCAAGCGCGCTCCTATAGTTGATCGCATTCAGGCCGAAGATTTGCATTGATTGCGGTCAACCCGGTTACCTGGCTTGAATGAGTGACGCGTTTACTGCCAGGCAGTCCAGACATTCATCACTCGCACTCAAGGAAGCGGCGATCATGGCCAACAGCGACAAACTCGATTTCACTCTGCGACCCGCCACCCCAGCGGATGTGCTGACGATTGCGGCGTTGGGCATTCAGGTGTTTATGGATACTTACGCGACCGAGGGCGTGCGCGACGCCATCGCTCGTGAAGTCCTCGAATCATTTGCGCCCGAGACCATTGCCGCGATGATCGAACGCCCTGACTCTGTATTTCTGCTGGCGGAAGCCCGTCAGCATCTGGTCGGCTTTGCTCAAGTCTGCCTGCAAGCCGATCACGCTCTGGTCGGCGATCAGCACGCCGCCGAGCTGAATCGTCTCTACGTACAGGAGCGTTTCACCGGGCGCGGCCTGGGCTGGCAGTTGCTGCAGCACGCCGAAATTGAAGCATCGGCTCGAGGCGCTTCGAAGCTATGGGCGACGGTGTGGGTAGGTAATTCCCGTGCCTTGCTTTTCTACCCTCGCCAAGGCTACGAAAACGCCGGGTCGCCGATGTATCGCCTGCAAGCTGAAACCCATGAAAATGTTCTGTTCTGCAAATCGCTCAAGCCCATGGAGCTCGATACGGCCCGGGTTTGACAGGGCGCCAGAGTGCGCCCCATGATCCTGCTCGTTTATGATCGATTCAGCCCATTACCGAGGCCTCATGTCTGCCAACCCTGAAGCATTTCCTGGCGAGCGTCAGCGTTTGATCATTGAGCGTCTGGCCGTGCACGGTCGGGTGATTGCGGCGGAGCTGGCGACCGAATTCAATGTGTCCGAGCATTCCATTCGCCGCGATCTGGGCGTTCTGGCGTCCGCCGGCCTGTGCAAACGGGTGTACGGCGGGGCGATTTCCCTGGCGTCGGACGGGCCGATCGCTGCGCGTGTCGAGCATGAGCCCGGACGCAAGCGTCAGTTGGGCATTGCGGCAGCGGGATTGATCAACGCCGGGCAGCACGTGTTTATCGACGGCGGCTCGACCAATCTGGCGATCGCCAAAGCCCTTGATCCGCACATGCCGTTGACCGTCACCACCAACGCGCCGCTGATTGCCGTCGAACTGATGAAGTTGCCGTCGGTGGAGGTGATTCTGCTCGGCGGGCGCCTGAGTCCCGTTGCGGGCAGCACCTACGGTTTCACCACGATTCAACAGCTCGCCCATTTCAATTTCGATCTGTGCTTTCTCGGCGCCTGTGCGCTGGATGCGCTGAAAGGCGTGACCGCGTTCGACATGGATGTCGCCGAGTTCAAGCGTGCCGTGGTGGCGCGCAGCGGTCAGGTGGCGGTGGCGGTGATCAACGAGAAGCTTTCCAGCATCGCGCACTATCAGGTGGCGCAGTGCGAGGAAGTCGGCGCGCTGGTGGTTGAACACGACGCGCCAGCCGACCGGCTGGAGCTGTTTCGCGGCAAGGTCGCGCAGATCATTACGGCGCGGGCAGGGCACTGAGGGCAGTCGATTCCTGCCAGGCGACGGTCCGATTGCGGCCTTGGTGCTTGGCGGCATACAGCGCCGTATCCGCGCGTTTGACAAAGTCTTCCATGGTCGGGCATTCCTGCGCTTTACAGCCATAAACCCCCAGGCTGATGCTGACGATGCCGATCGGATTGCCGTGGTGTTCAAGGGCTCGGGTGAGTACGGCCAGCCGGATCTTCTCCGCCAGGCTCACCGCGCCGTGCATATCACTGTAGGGCAGGAACACCGCCATTTCTTCTCCGCCGTAGCGCACGGCGAGGTCGCCGGTACGGTTAAGGTTGCTGCGAATGCACTCGCCCACAGCGACGATGCATTTGTCCCCGGCGACATGGCCGTAGTTGTCGTTGTAGCTCTTGAATAAATCGATGTCGATCATGATCAGGCTCAGCGGATGCAGGTTCGGTTGCCCGCTATGAAACTCCAGGCCGAGAATCTCCTGAAAATGCCGACGATTGGCCAGGCCGGTCAGGCTGTCTTGCAGCGCGAGCTTTTCCAGCGAGTGGCTGGCAATGCGCAGCTGTGATTCGGCGTTGAGGCCGAAACGGATCTGTTGGAAGAGCAACACGCCAAACAACAGGTTGGCGACCACCACGCAGATGATGATGGCCAGCGAGCGCCACGCGTATTGCCGCCACTCGTCGAGCACTTCCTGCTGGGACAGCCCGGCGAGCACCACCATCGGGTAGCGGTCCAGTTTCTTGTAGCCGTACAGGCGCTGCTCGTGGTCGAGCATCGACACAACGTTCGCCGTGCCTTCGTAGTGCTCCTTGACGTGAAGACGGAACAATTCGCCGTCGCCGATGGAAGTGCCGCGCACGTTTTCAAGCAGCGGACGTCGCGCCAACACAGTGCCGTCGGCCATGGCCAGCGTGATGACGCCATGCTTGCCGATGTCGAAGCGCTCAAAGAACCGTTCGAAGTAGTTCAGTTCGACGGTGGCCAGCACCACACCGGCGAAGTTGCCCATCTCATCGTCCACCCGCCGCGACACCGGAATGATCCAGTCACCGGTGGAGCGGCTCTGGATGGCGGGGCCGATGTGGGGCAGGTCGCTGTCGATGGATTGGTGGAAGCGGAAATATTCTCGGTCCGCGTTATTGGCGTTGGCCGGCATGTGGTTGAGGGACGTGGCAGCCCAGTTGCCGTCTTTGTCGTAGATGAACAGGCCCTGGATCTGCTCGACGCTGGCGGCGGTGGCGCGCAGGTAATCGTGCATGCGCGAACCACTGGCGGCGCCGAAGCCGTCGAACGAAAGCCGTTCGACCACCGACGACACGGCAACGTGTGCCTGATCGAAGGCGTCATCGGCGTGCTGCGCCATTGAGCGCGAAAGGTTGGCGACGTTGGTGTTGGCAATTTCCAGCTCGTGAATGCGCGTCTGGCGCAACTGCCAGACAGTGATGCTGGTGATGGAGAAGCACACCAGCAAGGTAAACAGCCCCGCCAGCCACAACACCGGCATGCGTTTGAGTCGCCGGTTTCTGACGCCGAGCTCCGATCCTTCTACCTGTCTCAAACCCCATCCTCGCTGACTGCCACGATTTCAGACCCGCCACTGTGACGAACAATCCACTCGTTCGGACACGCAGCATCGCAACAGCGAACCGTCTGATTCACAGCGTAGGACAAGTGCGGGATTTTGAAGGGAAAATTAACCCTTATAAATTATCCAGTGGCAGTAACTTATTACGAGCAGGTACAACCTTTGCAGGAGTGAGTTTGCTCGCGAAGGCGGCTTGTCAGCCGCTGGAAATGCACCGGATGTTACGGCCTCTTCGCGAGCAAGGTGGAGCGCCACCCCGGTCGCTCCTGCAGGTTAACCTTCAGCAATCGGATCTCGTCTACCGGTCAGGCCTTGCTCTGCCAATCAGACCCGACGCCCTTGCACCTCATCCCGATTCGCCTGCCAGTCCTTCTGCGCGCTGGTGGTGTGTTTGGGGATCGGCGCCTTGAGCAGCACGAAATAGGCGACCGCCGACAGCAGCGCGACGATGGCGCTGACCGCGAAGGCCGTGGCGAAGGTGCCGGAATATTGCACGCTGAACCCGGTGACGATTGGCGCAATGGAGCCTGCGATGTAGCCGCCGAAGTTCTGGATCGAACCCAGCGACGCTACGCGTTTGGTGTCGACCACGGTATTGACCACCATCCACGCCGTGGCGCTGGACAGGTTGATGCCGAACAGCGCCAGGCAGAGCAGGGCGACGCAACCGCTCAGCCCGGTGACGAAGGTCAGCGGCAGGGTGAACACGGCGGCGAACACCAGCCCGCCAATCACCGTGTATTTGCGGCTGTTGAGCACGCCGACGCCGCGCTTGACCAGTCGATCGCAGATGCGTCCGGCGGCGATGGTGCCAATCGCGCCAAACACATAGGCGAACGACACCACCCAGGCGGTTTGATAGGGGTCCAGGCCGTGCTCGCGCTGGAAGTAACCGGGCAGCCAGGTCAGGTGCAGCCAGAGCATGTAGATCACGCCCATGAATCCGAGGAACGTGCCCCAGGTGCTGCGGTGCTTGAACAGGTCCAGCCAGCCGGCGAAAAACGAAGCCTTCGGCGCAGCATCAGTCTGAACCACCTGAACGGTCGGTTCGCGACCCTCAGCCGCCAGCTCTTTCAGGTACTGCGCGCGGCTTTTGTAGAACATCAGCCAGCACAGCGACAGGACGATGCCGAGCACACCGGTGATGATGAACATGCCGCGCCAGCTGAAGTTGACCATGAACAGCGTCAGCAGCGGCGGCGCCAGGCATGGCCCGATGCAGGTTGCCGACCAGACGATGCCCGTCGGCGTGCCCCGCTCGTGCTCTTCGAACCATTCGTTGAGGGTCTTGGCGGCTGACGGAAACATCGGTGCCTCGCCGATCCCCAGCAAAACGCGCAGGGCAAAGAAGCCGCTGAAGCTGTTGATGAAGCCTGAGGCCGTCTGCGCAATGGACCACACCATCAGCGCGCCGCCCAAGGCAATCTTGCTGCCGAGCTTGTCGATGATCATGCCCATCGGCAACTGCGCGAAGGCATAGGCCAGCGAGAACGCCGACAACAGAATGCCCATCTCCGAAGGGCTGATGAGCATGTCTTTCTGGATTGTCGTGTTGGCAATGGACAGCGCGCTGCGGTCCAGATAATTGACGATCCCGAACAGCATCAGGAAGACGATGGTGATCGTCTGGTAGGTCTTGAGGGATTTCATTGCGCACCTTTTTTATTGTTGTAAGGGCTTGAAAGCTTCCCGGCTAAAGCCGGTCCTACCAGGCGAACGCATTTCCCCAGTGGGACCGGCTTCAGCCGGGAAGGGGCCGGTGTGGGCACCATCGATCTTGCGGTGTGACGCTTGAAAAGCTTCCCGGCTGAAGCCGGTCCTGCAAAAAGCATACGTCGCTCGGCAAAACCTTAAGTCACCGCGCCGATGTGCCAAGGCACAAATTCGTTTTGCCCATAACCGTGTAGCTCGCTTTTGCTGCGGGCGCCGGAGGCGATGTCCAGCATCATCTGGAACACGTACGCGCCGCGCTCTTCGATTGTGGTGGTGCCGTCGGCGATGCCGCCACAATTGACGTCCATGTCCTCCTGCTGAAATTCGAACACGCGGTTGTTGGTCGCCAGCTTGATCGACGGCGTGGGCGCGCAACCGTAGGCAGAACCTCGCCCGGTCGTGAATGCGATCAGGTTGGCGCCGCCCGCCACTTGCCCCGTCGCGGAGACCGGGTCGTAGCCGGGGGTGTCCATGAACACCAGGCCCTGGGCGCGGACGGCTTCGGCGTATTCATACACGCCCATCAGGTTGGTCGAGCCGGCCTTGGCCACCGCGCCCAGGGATTTCTCCAGAATGGTCGTCAGCCCGCCCGCCTTGTTGCCGGCGGAAGGGTTGTTGTTCAGCTCGGCGTTCATCCGCTGGCAATAGTCTTCCCACCAATGGATGCGCTGAATGAGCTTTTCGCCGATGGCCTGACTGGCGGCCCGCCGCGTCAGCAAATGCTCGGCGCCATAGATTTCCGGGGTCTCCGACAGAATCGCTGTGCCGCCCGCCGCCACCAGCCGGTCCACTGCATTGCCCAGCGCCGGGTTGGCGGTGATGCCGGAATAGCCGTCGGAGCCGCCGCATTGCAGGCCGACGATCAGGTGTCGGGCGCTGACGGTCTCACGGGTGACCTGATTGGCTTGGGGCAACAGCGATTGCACCTGGGCGATGCCGCTGGCGATGGTCTTCGACGTACCGCCGGTGCCTTGAATAGTAAAGGCCCGCAACTGGTCACTGGCCTTCAGACCCTGGCTGTCGAGCATGTCCTGTATCTGGTTGGTCTCGCAGCCCAAGCCCACCACCAGCACCGCTGCAAAGTTCGGGTGCACCGCGTAACCCGCCAGGGTGCGACGCAGCAGATCGATGGCCTCGCCTTTGGAGTCGATGGCGCAGCCCGAGCCGTGGGTCAGCGCGACCACGCCGTCGATGTTCGGGTAGTCCGCGAGGGCTTCCGGGAAAATGTCGCGGCGGAAGCGGTCGGCGATGGCCCGCGCCACGGTGGCCGAGCAGTTCACCGAGGTGAGGATGCCGATGTAATTGCGCGTCGCCACGCGGCCGTCGGCGCGCACGATGCCCTGAAAGAACGCTTCGGTTTTCGGCGTTTCATGGGCATCGATGCCGAAAGCGTAGTCACGGGAGAAGTCGCCCATCTCGACGTTGTGCACATGCACGTGCTGCCCGGCGTCGATGGGCTGGGAAGCGAAACCGATGATCTGACCGTAACGCCGCAGCGGCTGACCCTGCTCAACCCGGACCGCCGCGACCTTGTGCCCGGAGGGAATCGGCTGCGAGACCGTGACGTGTTCTTCGTCCAGGTACGTGCCTTCGCTGAGCGCCTGGCGAGCGATCAGCACGTTATCGAGTGGGTTCAGGCGGATGAACAGCGCGCTGCTGTCGAACGCGGGCGTTTTGGCGATGAGTTCCATGCGGCCTCTCATGACGGTGGCGGCCTGGGTCAGCGGTGCGAGATGAAGGCTTCCATCAGGAAGCGGCACCGTGGCTGGCCGGTTATTGTTATTCACGACGTATCAAGCATCTGCCTCATAAGCGCGGACGTTGTGGGCCGATTTTCAGCCACTCTATGAAGCCGGTGGCTAATTTCCCAATGAAAGGTTTCGATTGAGCGATAACGCAGGGTTATCAAATCAAGGCGCCGCCCGAGACTTTGGAAACACGCCTGCATGGGCAGACCCCGCACACTCATAATTAGGAACGGGCGCTCAGGTAAGCAAGCAGTGCCTTTACCGCCGCCGACATCGGCCTGGCCTTCGAGGTCATCAGCCCAAGATTGGCCATGCTCAGCGGCAGCTCGACCGGCAGGATGGCGATCATGCCGTAGCGCGCGTAGTGCTGTGCGACGTCATTGGGCACCACGGCGATCATCTCCGAGGATTCGAGCATCGAGGTGGTCGCCAGAATCGAACGGGTTTCGATGATGTCCAGCGGCTCGATCAGTTGCGCCGCCTGCAAGGCGTTTTCCACTTGGCGCCGCATGGGGCTGCCGAGGGGGTGGAGGATCCAGGTCAGCGGCGCCAGCTCTGCCAGGGTCAGGCCCGTCTGGGTCGGTCCAGCGTGATCCACCAGCGGGTGCTGCGGTCGGGCGATGATGCGCATGCGTTCGCCCTGTTCGAACAGCTGAATGTCGAGGCTCTGGCCGTCGAGCTGATCGGGCAGCCGGCCCAGCACCACATCGAAATCCCCGCGAATCAGCGCTGGCAGCAGTTCATCACTGGTGCCGACTTCCAGAGCGATGCGCACTTTCGGGTGCGCGGCCTTGAACGCCAGCACGCCGCGGGTCAGCAGCGTCGGCACCGGGCCCATGACTGTGCCGATGCGTACCATCCCCGTCGCCCCGCGTGCCAGCTCGGCCAGTTGCGCTTCGGCGTATTCGAACTCATGCAGCGCGCCCTGGGCGTAGCGAATCATCACCTCGCCGAACAGCGTCGGCTGCATGCCGCGTGGCAAGCGCTCGAACAGCTGCACGCCGAGACGTTCTTCAAGCTGTTGCAGCAACAGGCTGGCAGCGGGCTGGGTGGTGTGAATGGCGGCGGCGGCCTTGCGTAGATTGCCCAGTTCACCCAACGCGTTGAGCAACGCGATCTGCCGGCTGGAGATTTTCAGCGTCGGGAAGGTGCCAGGCAGGTCGGAGGAAGAGAACGTGTCTGACATATCGGATCTGGTATCGATGATTAGGATTTGGCGATTATGCCTGTATCGCAGTTCGGCCTACAGTCGGCTATGACTGTAGGTATGCGTTACCACCCATAACAAGAGTTCATCATGCAGATCACCTCCATTACCGTCCGCGACATCCGCTTCCCCACGTCCCTGTCTCTCGACGGTTCCGACGCAATGAACAGCGCCCCAGACTATTCCGCCGCCTACGTTGTGCTACACACCGATTCGCCTGACGGGCTGGAAGGCCACGGCCTGACGTTCACCATCGGCCGGGGCAACGAAATCTGCGCGGCAGCGATTCACTCCCTGGCGCCCTGCGTGGTGGGATTGAGCCTGGAATCGATCACGGCGGACATGGGCGCCTTCTGGCACACCATCACCGCAGGCGACAGCCAGTTGCGCTGGCTGGGGCCGGAAAAGGGCGTGATCCATCTGGCCACGGCCGCGCTGGTCAATGCGGTCTGGGATCTGTGGGCCAAGGTCGAGGGCAAGCCGGTCTGGAAATTGCTGGCCGACATGACCCCCGAGCAGTTGGTGCAATGCCTGGACTTCAGCTATGTCACCGACGCCATCACCCCCGAAGAAGCCATCGCGCTGCTCCGCCGGCAAGTGCCGGGCAAAGCCAAGCGCGAGGCGCAGATGCTGGAGGAGGGCTATCCGGGCTACACCACCGCGCCGGGCTGGCTGGGTTATTCGGAAGAGAAGATGCGCCGGCTGGCCCGCGAGGCCGTGGCCGAAGGCTGGACCCACATCAAGCAGAAGATCGGCTCGGACATCGAAGAAGACATGCGTCGTGCCGCGATCCTGCGCGACGAACTGGGCTGGGAACGCACGCTGATGATGGACGCCAATCAGGTCTGGAGCGTCGAGCAATCGATCAGCAACATGCGCCGGCTGGCGGCGTTCGAGCCCTGGTGGATCGAAGAGCCGACCCACCCCGATGACATCCTCGGCCACGCAACGATCCGTCAGCGCATCGCGCCGATTGGCGTGGCCACCGGCGAGCATTGCCACAACCGGGTGATGTTCAAACAGATGTTCCAGGCCGGCGCACTGGATTTCTGCCAGCTCGATGCGGCAAGGCTGGGCGGGCTGAACGAGGTGCTGATCGTGCTGCTGATGGCGGCCAAGTTCGACATCCCGGTGTGCCCCCACGGTGGCGGCGTCGGGTTGTGCGAATACGTGCAGAACATCTCGATGTTCGATTACATCGCGGTGTCCGGCTCGCTGGACAAGCGCGTGCTGGAATACGTCGATCACCTGCACGAGCATTTCCTCGATCCGGTGGTGATCCGCCGCGGCCGGTATATGCCACCACAACGGCCGGGGCACAGCATCGAAATGCACGCCGAGACGCTGGAGCGCTATCAGTATCCCGATGGGGCGGTGTGGGCGGAGCTGGCGAACCGATAAATCTGACGGTAGGAGCGTGGCTTGTCCCGCGATCGGCGGGGAACCCGTCGTGACCCGGCGAACGCGTTTTTCCAGACACAGCGCGTTGGCAAGGGTTGCGGGGACTGCGTCCCCGATCGCGGGACAAGCCACGCTCCTGGAGGTTATGCACGGTGCGGCAACAGACAACCCCATGTCGCTGTGGACACGGGCCTTTGCCGGGCATGACCGGTATGATCCGTCGCATCTACCCGACCACGGTGCGACATGAATTCCCCCGAGCCCGGCAACGTCATTCCTCCCGGCACTCCTTCCGCAAGCGCCCCCGTCACGCCGCCGGAGCGTGATCGCCTGTCGGCGTCGCTGCTCGGCGGCGGCTGCGAACCCGACCCCCGCTTCACCCTCGCCAATGAACGCACGTTTCTTGCGTGGATCCGCACGGCATTGGCGTTCCTGGCCGGTGGCATCGCGGTCGAAGCCTTCACCAGCGACGTGTTCAGCCCCGGTCTGCGTCGGGCCGTGGCTTTGTCGTTGCTGGTGCTGGCCTTGTTGGTGAGCGCCAGTGCCTGCGTGCGCTGGCTGAAGGTCGAGCGGGCGATGCGTCAACGCAAGCCGCTGCCGCTGCCGGTGCTGGTGCCGATTCTGTCGTTGGGCGGCGCGTTGGTGGCGGCGGGGCTGATCGTCTTTCTGATTTACGGCGCGTCGTGAACCGGCGTGGTCATGCCGTGCCGTCGACGCCATTGCGCCACGACGATCCCGGTCTGCAACCCGAACGTACGCTGCTGGCCTGGCGCCGGACGCTGCTGACGTTGATCGGGGTGTGCATTCTGTTTTTGCGCTGGATTCCGCCGTTTGGGTGGGTGGCTCTGCTGCCGGTCATCCTGTCGCTGATTGCGGGCATCCTGATCCAGATCGGCCTCAACGCCCGCTACCGCAAAAGCGCCCGGGGCATGACCCAGGAGCGCATTCCGGCGCCGTTGCGTGAAGTCGCGGTGCTGGGTTGCACGGTGATGGTGTTGAGTCTGGTGGGGATTGTTGCGGTGGTGTCTGGCTAACCGAATCGACCAGGCAGACACTCGATTCGTAGGAGCCGGCTTGCTGGCGAACAGATTGTGTCAGCCGACATCTGCAGTGGCTGGCCTACCGCGTTCGCCAGCAACCCGGCTCCGGATTTGCGTGGGTTGATCAATAGGCGTCGTGTCAGACGTGCAGGCCGGCGCCCCGGAAAACGCCTTCGCGGGCAAGCGCGCTCCTACGCCCTGCGGGCAGAGGCAGACCGTGATCCTGCCATTTCATCTTGGGACTTTAGACCTGTGGGATGCTCATCAAACGCGGATTACCTGAGGGAACGCAGATTGGTGGACAGCGCAAATCAACTGTAGGAGCGCGCTTGCCCGCGAAGGCGGTGTGTCAGTCGACAGTGATGTCACAGAGCCGCCGCCTTCGCGACCGTCGTAACCTCCGATTGCTCCTACAGGGGATTTGCGTTCAACGCGGATCTGGAGGCGGGTACAAAAATTGTAGGAGTGAGCTTGCTCGCGAATGCGGTGTGTCAGGCACTTTTCTGTGAACCGACAGGGCGCGTTCGCCAGCAAGCCGGCTCCGGATTTGCGTGGGTTGATCAATAGGCGTCTTGTCAGGCGTGGAGGCCGGCGCCGCAGAAAACGCCTTCGCGGGCAAGCGCGCTCCTACGCCCTGCGGGCAGAGGCAGACCGTGATCCTGCCATTTCATCTTGGGACTTTAGACCTGTGGGATGCTCATCAAACGCGGATTACCTGAGGGAACGCAGATTGATGGACGGCGCAAATCAACTGTAGGAGCGCGCTTGCCCGCGAAGGCGGTGTGTCAGTCGACAGTGATGTCACAGAGCCGCCGCCTTCGCGACCGTCGTAACCTCCGATTGCTCCTACAGGGAGATTTGCGTTCGCCGCGGATTTGGAGGCGGGTTCTTAAAACCGTTCGCCGCGGATTTGGAGGCGGGTACATAAAACCGTTCAACGCGGATCTGGAGGTGGGTACAAAAATTTTAGGAGTGAGCTTGCTCGCGAATGCGGTGTGTCAGGCACTTTTCTGTCAACCGACAGGGCGCGTTCGCCAGCAAACCGGCTCAAATGTAAGCGCCAGCACCGTAAGGTCTCGGCAGGACCTGCCTCTGACCTGGCAGGCAAGGCACACACCGGTTCCGTAGGAGCCGGCTTGCTGGCGAACCGGTTGTGTCAGCCGACCTATGCGTGGCTGACACACCGCGATCGCGGGCAAGGTGGAGCGCCACTCCGATCACTCCTACCGTTTCAAGTGTCGGCTCACTCAATACGCTGCAACTAACCCGTCTTTCCTCGGATCGGTGCCGCCGACATAACCATGGGCCGTGCGCTGAATGATCTGCGCGCCGCCGAAGGCGAATACGCCGCTGGGGTCTTCAACTTCCACGTCATGACCTTTGGCGCGCAGCGCTTCGATCACCTGCGGATCAAACGACCGCTCTACCGCAACCCTCAGCCCGGACTCGATGCGCCAGCGCGGCGCGTCGGCGGCGGCCTGTGGATTCTGTTTGTAGCGAAGAATGCGCAGCATCATCTGCAAATGCCCCTGAGCCTGCATCGGCCCGCCCATCAGGCCGAAGGACATCAGCGGCGTGCCGTCGGCGTTCATCACGAAGCCGGGAATGATGGTGTGAAACGGCCGCTTCCCCGGTGCCACGGTGTTGACGTGATCAGGGTCCAGGGTAAAACCCGCGCCACGATTTTGCAGGCTGATGCCCGTGCCTGGCACCACCACGCCCGAGCCGAAACCCATGTAGTTGGACTGGATGAACGAGACCATCATGCCGCTCTCGTCCGCCGCCGACAGGTACACCGTGCCGCCGGCCTTGGGCGCACCGTGCAGCGGGTCTTGTGCCTGTTCGCCGACCAACGCCGCGCGGTCGCGCAGGTAGGCCGGGTCGAGCATGTGTTCAGCGGCGACGCGCATGTGGTCGTTGTCGGTGACGTGTTGATTAAGGTCGGCCAGCGCCAGCTTCATGGCTTCCAGCACCGGATGCACGGTCTCGACGCTGTCGACCGGCTGCTCGCCCACGCCCAGCGCTTCGAGGATGCCCAGGCCCGCCAGCGTGGCGATGCCCTGACCGTTCGGCGGGAGTTCGTGGACCACGGCGCCGGCATACGGCACCGACAAGGTATCGATCCAGTCCACCCGATGGTTCGCCAGATCCTCAAGGCTCATGACGCTGCCATTGGCGTTGGCGTGAGTGATCATCGCTTCGGCCAGTTCGCCGCGATAGAACGCCTCGCCCTTGGTTTCCGCAATCAGCTCCAGGGTTTTCGCGTGATCCTTCAGCGTGACTTTCTCCCCGGCCTTCGGCGCTTTGCCGCCTTGCAGGAAGCACTCGGCAAAGCCCGGCTGATCCTTCAACAGCCCGGCGCCGCGCCGCCACAGTTCGGCAATGATCGGCGTGACCTGATAACCGTCCCGCGCATAGCCGATGGCCGGCGCGGCGAGGGTGGCGAAGGGCAGCTTGCCGTAGCGTTCGGACAACGCGACCCAGGCCGACACCGCGCCCGGCACCGTCACCGAGGCCCAGCCGCGCTGGGGCATTTCCTGCTGACCGGCGAAGTGCTCCGGCGTCCAGGCGTTCGGCGAGCGGCCCGAGGCGTTCAGGCCCTGCAGCGTCTTGCCGTCCCAGACGATGGCGAAGGCGTCGCTGCCGATGCCGCAGCCGGTGGGTTCGACCACGGTCAGCACCATGGCGGCGGCGATGGCGGCATCAACGGCGTTGCCGCCCTGACGCAGCATGTCCAGCCCGGCCTGTGCGGCCAGCGGTTGCGAGCAGGCGACCATGTTGTTGCCCATCACCGGCGAGCGGGCGGACGCGTAAGGTTGGCTGTAATCCAGATCATCGAACATGCAGTCGTTCTCTTCTTGGCAGTTGATCGGTTATAGAGGCGCAGCTTTCGAGCCCGTGGGCATAAGAGCCGTCAGCTTTTCGGATCGAGGGCGTCACGCAGCCCGTCGCCCAGCAGGTTGAAACACAGCACCGTGATGTAGATCGCCACGCCCGGTGCGATGGACATCCACGGCGCCTGTTCCATGAAGTTCTTCGCGGTGTTGAGCATCGAGCCCCAGGACGGCGAGGGCGGTTGCTGGCCCAGGCCGAGGAACGACAGACTCGCTTCCGCCAGAATCGCCGAAGCGATGGTCAGCGTCGCTTGCACCACCAGCGGCGAGAGCACGTTCGGCAGCACGTAGCGCAGGATGATCCAGCGGTCCGGCAGGCCAATGGCGCGGGCGCCTTCCAGGTAATCTTCGTGACGGATCGCCAGTACCTGACCGCGGGTCAGGCGCGAGAAAATCGGCATCGCCGACAGCCCGATGGCAATCATCGCGTTGCTCAGGCTCGGGCCGAGGAACGCGCCTAGGGCAATCGCCAGCACCAAAAACGGACACGACAGCAGCGCCTCCATGATTCGCGAGATCACCGCGTCGAGCTTGCCGCCGAAGTAACCGGCCAACAGGCCCAGCGGCACGCCGATGACCATGGCAATCGCCACCGAAACCCCGCCGGCCAGCAGCGAACTGCGCGCACCCCAGAGCAGGCGGGAAAACAGGTCACGGCCCAGCTCGTCGGTGCCCAGCCAGTAGATCAGCGAAGGCGCCTTGCGTACGGCGAGGAAGTTGGCTTTCAGCGGATCATGGGGCGCAATCCACGGCGCCAGCAGCGCCGCAAGAATGAAAATGATCAGCACCACCGCGCCGACCACCGCGCCCTTGTTGGCGAGGAATTTCTTCACGAACGGCGAGCGGGTGCGCGGCCGAAGGGGTTCTCTCAACGGCGCCTGGGACGGCGCGTTCAGCGGCGCTGAAGGATGGGTCGCAATCGAAGTCATCAGGCAGTCCTCAGACGCGGATTGATCAGGCGATAGAGCACGTCGGCCAGCAGGTTCAGCAGCAGAAAACCGATCGCAACGCACAGCACCACGCCTTGCACCACGGCGTAGTCGCGGTTGAACACGGCGTCGACAATCATCTTGCCGAAGCCGGGAATGCTGAACACCTGCTCGGTCAGCACCGCGCCGCCGAGCAATTCGCCGAACAGCAGCGTAGTGAGCGTGACGATGGGCATCAGCGCGTTGCGCAGGGCGTGCTTCAGAATCACCGTGCGCGGGAACAGACCTTTGGCCCGGGCCGTGCGCACGTAGTCGGCGCGCAGCACTTCGAGCATCGCGCTGCGGGTGTGGCGCATGAGCACCCCCGACAGCCCGGCGCCCAACACGAACGCCGGCAGGATCAGGGTTTTCAGGTTCTGCCCGACGTCTTCACCCAGCGGCACGAAGCCCGAGGCCGGCAGCCATTGCAGCTTCACCGCGAAGATCATGATCAACAGAATCCCCAGCCAGAAGTGCGGAATCGAGATCCCCGACAGGGCGAACACGTTGGCCGCGTAATCCACCGACGTGCCTTTGCGCACCGCCGAAATCACCCCGGTGGGAATGCCGATCACCAACGCGATGATCAGCGCCAGCACTGCCAGCTCGATGGTCACCGGCAGCTTCGACGCCAGCAGCACGGTCACCGGTTGCTCGGTGCGCAGCGAGGTGCCGAAGTCGCCCTGCAGGACATTGCCGACCCAGTGCACGTATTGCAGCGGCAGCGGGTCGTTGAGCCGGTATTTCTCGCGCAGGTATTCCATCACCGCCGGGTCGCGCTCTTCACCCGCCATGGCCTGGACCGGATCGCCGGGCAGCAGCTTTTGCAGGGTGAAGACGAACAGCGAAACCAGGATCAGCGTCGGAATGGCGCTGAGCAGGCGTCGCAGGATGAAAGTCAGCATGACGAATCCTCGCGGCCGAAGCGGTTGTCCACGGGCGCCGCTGTCATTTGAAAGCGACGTTGTTCAAGCGAATCAAACCATCGGGATTGGGCACGAAACCGCTGAGGTTGCTGCGCATCGCGATGATTCGCGGATCGAAATACAGGTAGCTGGTCGGCACGTCTTCGGCGAGCAAACGCAGGGCCTCAAAGTAGATGGCCTGACGCTGGGCCTGATCGTTCACGGTGCGTGCCTTGTTCAGCAGCTCGTCGAGTTTCGGGTCACAGAAATGCCCGTCGTTCTGGCCACCCTTGCAGGTCACGAACTGGTGGATGTCGCCATCCGGATCAGGGCGGCCCGACCAGGCGCTCATGCCGATCTGAAAGTTGCCGGCCTGTTGCTCGCTGAGCAGCGTGGCGTATTCGGTGGCGATCAGATTGACCTTGAAGCCGGCCTCTTCGGCCATCGCCTGAATGATCTGGCCGACCTGCTGGGCGATGGGGTTGTTGGCGACTTTCAGCTCGACGCTGAGGGGCGTCTTGACCCCGGCTTCCGCGAGCAGTTTTTTGCTGGCTTCGACGTCTCGGGTTGGCACCGGCAAGTCCTTGTCGTAATACGGACTGTTTTTCGGGAACGGCTGGGCGCTCGGTGCGTACAGGCCTTCGAACACCACCTGATTGATCGCGTCACGGTCGATGGCCAGCTCGAAGGCCTTGCGCACGCGCTTGTCCTTGCCCATCGGGTTGTTGGCCTTGTCGCCGTTGTTGGTGTTGTACATCAGCTGCATGTAGCCCAGGCCCGGCGTGCTGAACACTTGGATGTGGCTGTCGGCCTTGGCGGTCTTCACGTCCGTCGGCGCAACGCGTTCGATGATGTCCAGGTCGCCGGAGCGCAGGTTGGCCAGGCGCACCGAGGTGTCCGGAATCGGCAGGAAAATCACCTTGTCGAAGTGGTACGCCTGCTTGTTCCAGTAGTTGTCGAAACGCTCCAGCACGATGCGGTCCTGCTGCACGCGCTGAACGAATTTGTACGGCCCGGAGCACACCGGTTTTGACGCCACGTCGGTCGCCGACGCCTTAGGCGCGAGCATCATGCCGGCGCGGTCCGACAGTTGCGAGATCAGCGTCGCGTCAGGCTGCTTGACCTTGATCGCCACGGTCTTCGCGTCGATCACCTCAACGCTTTCCACCGACGCCAGTTCGCTCTTGCGCAGGGAGTCCGGCAGGGTGCGCGCGCGGTCGAGGTTGAACTTCACGGCGGCGGCGTCAAACACCTCGCCGTCGTGGAAGGTCACGCCGTCGCGCAGGGTCATGGTCAGCGTCTTGCCGTCCTCGCTCCAGTTCCAGGCGGTGGCCAGTTGCGGCGCGTAGGTCAGGTCCGGGTTGACGTCGACCAGCTTGTCGCACAGCGCGGTGTAGACCAGACGCCCCGAGTAGGTACGCGAGCGGTGCGGGTCGAGCATGTCAGGGTCGTCCTGGATGCCGATGCGCAGGGTGGTTTCGGCGACAGCCGCATTCGCAGCGAGCAGCAACAACGTGGTTGTCATCAGGTGGGCGAACTTCATGGCTGACTCTCCAGAGAAAGGGCTTGATGGCTTTTGAACAGGTTCAGGCGCTGGCTGTAGGCGGCGCTGGGGGTGGGCACGATCAGTGAACCGGCGCCGGCGTTAGCGATTTCTCGCCAGTAATGGCAGGCCACCTGACGCCCCGGCTCGACGGTTTCGAAAAGCGGCTTCACTTCGCGGCACAGCGGCTTGGCGTGGGGGCAGCGGGTGTGAAAGCGGCAGCCGGACGGCGGCTTGCTCGGGCTTGGCATGTCACCGCCGAGCAGCGGGCGCGGGCGGCGCAGGTCCGGGTGACTGACCGGCACGGCGGCCATCAGCGCCTGGGTGTAAGGGTGAAACGGCGTTTCGAACAGTGCGTTGACCGGCGCCAATTCGACAATCTCGCCGAGGTACATCACCGCCACGCGGTCGCTCATGTGGCGGATCACCGCGAGGCCGTGGGCGACGATCAGCAGGGTCAGGCCAAATTGGTGCTTGAGGTCTTCCAGCAAATTGACGACCTGCGCCTGCACCGAGACGTCCAGCGCCGACACCGGCTCGTCGCCGAGGATCAGCCGTGGCTCCGAGGCCAGCGCCCGGGCGATACCGATGCGCTGACGCTGACCGCCGGAAAACTCATGGGGGAAGCGGCTGCCGTGCTCCGGCGCCAGACCGACAGTGCGCAGCAGTTCAGCGACTTTGTCTTGTCGCGCGCTGTGGCTGTCGTCACGGTGCAGCCAGATCGGCTCGCCGATGATCGATTCCACGCTCATGCGCGGGTTCAGGGAGGCGAACGGGTCCTGGAAAATGATCTGCAGATCCCGGCGCACCTGACGCAGCTTGTCGGCAGGTAGATTGCCCAGGTTGCGGCCTTCGTAAATGACGTCGCCAGCGGTGGGCTTGAGCAGGTTCAGCAGCACCCGGCCCAGGGTCGATTTGCCCGAGCCGGATTCACCCACCAGCGCCAGGGTTTCGCCCCGGCGCACGGCCAGGGACACCTCGTTGACCGCCTGCACCGGCGGCTTCTTGCGCTGGAACAAGCCGGCTTCGCTGTGGAAGTGCTTGCTCACCGCGATGCTTTCCAGAATCGGCTTTTCCAGCGCCGACTCAGCCGCCCCGGTGTTCACGATGTGTGGGCCTGACAGGCTCATGCGCTGACTCCCAGATGCTGTTCAAGTGGCACGCGAATGCAGGCGGCGAAATGCCCGGCGGAGACTTCCAGCAACGGCGGGCGGGATTCCCGGCAGGCGGCGATGACGAACGGGCAACGGCTGGCAAAGCGGCAACCGCCGGGCATTTCAGCCGGGGTCGGCACGCGTCCGTTGATCGTCGCCAGCCGTCCTTCGCGAGGGCCGACCGAGGGCATCGAGCCCATCAGGCCGATGGTGTAGGGGTGCTGCGGATCGTCGAACAGGGTTTTCACCGAACCGCTTTCGACGACGCGCCCGGCGTACATCACGATGACCTCGTCGGCCACTTCGGCGACCACGCCGAGGTCGTGGGTGATGAGCATCATCGAAGTGCCGGTTTCGGCCTGGAGGCTGGCGACCAGCGAAAGGATCTGAGCCTGAATCGTCACGTCCAGGGCGGTGGTGGGTTCGTCGGCGATGATCAGCGCGGGATCATTGGCCAGCGCCATGGCGATCATCGCCCGCTGACGCATGCCGCCAGACAGCTCGTGGGGGTAGGCATCGAGGCGCTGAAGGGCGTCGGGCACGCGTACCTTTTCCAGCATTTCCAGCGCACGTTGGCGGGCGGCAGTGGCCGAAAGGCCCTGATGGCGAATCACGCTTTCGGCGATCTGATCGCCAATGGTGAACACCGGGTTGAGCGAGGTCATCGGCTCCTGAAAAATCATCGCCATGCGATTGCCGCGCACGTCCAGCAGACGCGCGTCGGACATCCCCAGCAACGGCTCGCCCAGCAGATTCGAGTCGCTGGCCTGGACCGTTGCGGTGTCGGGCAGCAGGCCCATCAAGGCCATGGACGTCACGCTTTTGCCGCAGCCGGACTCGCCAACGATGGCCAGGGTCTTGCCCGGCTGAATGGAAAACGACACGCCGTCAACGACATTCGCAGGGGCATCCTTGAAGCGCACGGTGAGGTCGCTGACGCTCAATACCGATGGGGTGTTCGCGGGTGAAGCACTCATACGCTGGCCTCGAGGTCTTGCTGGATGACGTGATCGAGCGCCTGTTGCAGCGCACGCAGGTGCCCGCGCATGGCGGTGGCGGCTTTGGCCGGGTCGCGACTTTCGATGGCGCCGACGATGTCGTGGTGATCGTGGCTGTAAGTGCTCAGGCGGTCGGTGTTGCGGGCGCGTTGACGCAGGTCGCGCCACGCCGGATCAAGACGGATGGCGTCGAGCATTTCGAAGATGTCCAGCATCAACCGGTTGCCGGCGGCCTCGGCGATGCCGCGATGCAGCGCGCTGTCCCACAGTTCGATGCCTTCGGCGTCGGGTTCGCTGGCGTGTTGCTGGTGGGTGGTGCGCTCGGCCAGCCGGCGCAGGATCGCCATCTGTTCGCCGCTGGCGCGCAGGGCGGCCAGTGACGCCAGCGCCGGTTCCAGATAAATGCGCGCTTCCATGACCTCGCTGAAATTGGTCCGGCTCGACAGCTTGGCAAAGCTCATCGCCGCGCTCGGCGGGGTAGGGCCGACGAAGGTGCCTTTGCCCTGTCGCCGCCAGATGTGCCCCTCGGCTTCGAGCACCGCCAGCGCGCGGCGGATGGCCCGGCGACTGACGCCGAAATCCACCGCCAGGTCGCGCTCGGTCGGCAATGGCCGCTGCGGAAAGGCCGCCTGCTGCGCGACCAGCTGGCGCAGCGCATCGAGGGCCATTTTTGACGAAGTGTCGTGGGTTGCGTCGGTGTCGATGCTGTCCATCTGCGTCTCTCGTCACGGGGTGAACCGGAGGCCAGGGGCTGCATGAAGCAGGGCTTGGCTACAGAGGAGGAGTGCAATAGCGATGCCAATGAAAATTGGTTCACTGGCGATGTCCAATGGCTGGACTTACGTGCAGGCGTAATCCCGCCTGTTCGGGCCAATCGGCAAAGGTTCGGAAGTCTGGTTCGCGGGGAGGGGCGGGATTGGTTCAGGCGGGAAGCGAACCAATTTCAGGAGGGGGCCAGGCAGGGCGCCTGTTTATGGTTCGGGTGCGTTATTTGAGGGCGTTGATTGGGGTGATTCTGGCCGAAGCCAGAATCAGGGCTTTATTAATCCCACTGCGGCGCGAGGCTGGCGGGGCTGGTCAGGCGATGACCGCGGTCCAGCTGGGCAATCTGCGCCATGTCCTCTTCGCTGAGCGTGAGGTCCACGGCTTTCAGGTTGCTTTCCAGGTTCGCGCGTTTGGTCGACGACGGAATCACCGCGTAACCCAACTGCATCGCCCACGCCAGCGTCACTTGTGCAGGCGTCGCGTTGTGGCGCTGAGCGATCTGCTCGATCACCGGGTCCTTCAGCACTTCGCCGTAGGCCAGGGTCATGTAGGACGTGATCTTGATCCCGTGCTGTTTGGCGAAATCGGCCACGGTGCGGTTTTGCAGGTAGGGGTGCAGTTCGATCTGGTTGGTGGCGATGTTTTCGGCGCCCACCGCAGCAATGGCTTCTTTCATCAGCGCAACGGTGAAGTTGGAAATCCCGATCTCGCGGGTCAGGCCTTGCTGTTTGGCTTCCAGCAACGCGCCCATGAACTCGGCGACCGGCACTTGGCCTTTCGGCGACGGCCAGTGGATCAGCGTCAGGTCGACGTGATCGGTTTTCAGCTTGGTCAGGCTTTCCTTCAAGCTCGGGATCAGCTTGTCGGCGGCGAAGTTGTCGGTCCAGATCTTGGTGGTGATGTACAGCGCGTCACGGGGCACGCCGCTCTGTTCGATGGCCTGACCAACCTCGGCTTCGTTGCCATAGATCTGCGCGGTGTCGATCACGCGATAGCCCAGGTCCAGGCCATTGCTGACCGAGTCGATAACGACCTGATCTTTCAAACGGAAGGTGCCGAGGCCAAATGCGGGAACAGTCATGGGAAGACTCCAGAGTTCAAGGGGGAAGAAGATGGACGAATCAGATGCCCAGTATCCCGCGCCGGCTGGCAGGGAAAAACCACAGCGCGGGCACGGGACTTTTGACGGGGGATCATGAATGCCATGGAGTTTGGGGCAGCGCGTGATTGGGATCGTTCAGTGCAATGTCGTTAATGCAGCGCCTGAACCACCGCATTCGCCAGCAAGCCGGCTCCTACCGGGTATTGCGCATGACGTATACCGCGCGCTGAACACAAATCACTGTAGGAGCGCGCTTGAACTGGCCTAATGATTTTGGACATCTCAATCGGGCGCTAAGATGGCGCCCAAATCCGAGGTGTTATGGGCATGCGTACTTCTTACTCGAA
>NZ_JBNNGV010000040.1:0-38722 GCF_050268485.1 Pseudomonas sp. NPDC078416
CTTGCCCAGCTTGGCGATTTCGTCGATGTCGCCGGCCAGGGCCAGGGTCACCACGTCAGCCGGCGAGCCGTCGATCACCGAGCGGCCCTGTTTGCAACGAACGATGCCGCCGAAGATGTTGACCAGTACTGCCGCCACGTTGGTGTCGGACAGGATGATCTTGAACGCTTCAGTAACGCGTTCCTTGGTTGCGCCGCCGCCTACGTCGAGGAAGTTGGCTGGCTTGCCGCCATGCAGGTTGACGATGTCCATGGTGCCCATGGCCAGGCCGGCACCGTTGACCATGCAGCCGATGTTGCCTTCCAGTGCCACGTAGTTCAGTTCGAACTTGGCAGCGTGGGCTTCACGTGGGTCATCTTGCGATGGGTCGTGGAAAGCCTTCAGCTTTGGCTGACGGTACATGGCGTTGGCGTCGATGTTGATCTTGGCGTCGAGGCAGTGCAGATCGCCGTCAGCCTTGATCACCAGCGGGTTCACTTCCAGCAGCGCCAGGTCGTGGTCCTGGAACAGCTTGGCCAGACCGGTGAAGATCTTGGCGAACTGAGTGACCTGCTTGCCTTCCAGACCCAGCTGGAAGGCCAGATCGCGACCCTGGAATGGCTGAGCGCCAACCAGTGGATCGATGGTCGCTTTGAGAATCTTCTCAGGCGTGTCGTGAGCGATTTTCTCGATGTCCACGCCACCTTCGGTGGAAGCCATGAACACGATACGACGGCTCGAACGATCGACTACAGCGCCCAGGTACAGCTCTTTGGCGATGTCAGTGCACGATTCAACCAGGATCTTGGTGACTGGCTGACCGTTGGCATCAGTCTGGTAAGTGACCAGACGCTTGCCCAACCACTGTTGAGCGAACGCAGCGGCGTCTTCCTTGCTGCGAACCAGCTTGACGCCGCCCGCTTTACCGCGACCGCCTGCGTGAACCTGGGCTTTGACGACCCACTCGGTTCCGCCGATCTTGTCGCACGCTTCTGCTGCTGCTTCCGGGGTGTCTACTGCATAGCCCTTGGATACTGGCAGGCCGTATTCAGCAAACAGCTGCTTACCCTGATACTCGTGAAGATTCATGCTTATTACCGTCTTCGTTAGGTACTGCGCATTCGGTGCTGCTCGTCAAAGCGTGCCGCACCACCTGTGACCGCTTCTCCCGGAGAACGCCGGTCAGGCATCAAGCCTGCCCTGCGCTGCCGGGAGTTCGAGTCCAACGGACCTTCCGCGGTAAGCCCTGCGAGCAGGGCCTACGACGGGCGGACCGTCGTGGTTATCTTTAGCGTTTTTTCTTGTTCTGGATGTGGATGGCGCCGCCATTCACAGCCAGTGCCGCTTCGTGCAGCGCTTCGGACAGCGTCGGGTGGGAGAAGACCATCATGCCGATGTCTTCGGCACTGGTGCCGAACTCCATACCGATCGCGCCCTGCTGTACCAGCTCTGCAGCGCCAGGACCAATGACGTGTACACCCAGTACACGGTCGGTCTTGGCATCAGCGATGACCTTGACGAAACCGCCGGTGTCATTCGCTGCCATTGCACGGCCGCTGGCCGCGAACGGGAACTGACCGACGTTGACTTCCACGCCTTCAGCCTTCAGCGTCTGCTCGGTCTTGCCGACCCAGGCGATTTCCGGGTGGGTGTAGATAACCGACGGGATCAGGTCGTAGTTCATCTGGGTCTTGTGACCCTTGATGCGCTCGACAACCATGATGCCTTCTTCGGATGCTTTGTGCGCCAGCATCAGACCACGAACCACATCACCGATCGCGTACACGCCAGGAACGCTGGTCTCGCACTGCTCGTTGACGAAGATGAAACCGCGCTCGTCGATATCGACGCCGCTGTCTGCGGCCAGCAGCTCGGTGGTCACCGGGCGACGGCCAACGGCCACGATCACGCGATCAAAGGTGATGTTCTGCTCGCCATCCTTGTCGGTGTAGGTCACGACGACTTCGTCGCCATTGACCTTGGAACCGGTGACGCGAGCGCCCAGCTTGATGTCCAGACCCTGCTTGTTGAAGGTCTTCTGCGCTTCCTTGGCAACGGCTTCGTCAGCGGCCGGCAGGAATTTCTCCAGCGCTTCCAGCACCGTCACTTTGGCACCCAGACGAGCCCAGACCGAACCCAGTTCCAGACCGATAACACCGGCGCCGATGACGCACAGGCGCTCAGGCACTGCCGGGAATTCCAGGGCGCCTGTCGAATCGACGATGGTGACCTGATTGACCGGAGCCGGCGGGATGTCGATCGGACGCGAACCGGAGGCCAGAATGATGTTCTCGGCTTCGATGACTTCGGTGGTGCCGTCAGGCTTGGTCAGCTCGACTTTCTTGCCGGCCAGCAGTTTGCCGTGGCCTTGCAGGGAAGTGACGCCGTTGGCCTTGAACAGGCTGGCAACGCCGCCGGTCAGGCCTTTGACGATCTGTGCCTTGCGACCAATCATGGCAGCAATGTCCATTTTCAGGTCGCTGAGCGAGATACCGTGAACACCGAACTGGTTCTTGGCTTCGTAGAATTTCCAGGAGCTGTCCAGCAGCGCCTTGGAAGGGATGCAGCCCACGTTCAGGCAGGTACCGCCGAGGGCCAGCTTGCCCTCTTTATCCTGATACTTCTCGATGCAGGCAGTCGTGAGACCGAGTTGCGCGGCCTTGATAGCGGCCACGTAGCCGCCAGGGCCAGCGCCAATCACTACCACGTCGAATTTCTGGGACATAGAAAAGAGTTCCTCTTTAGCTGCGAGCTTTAAGCCACAAGCTGCAAGCTGATCCGTGATGCTTTACAGACGAGTTGCAGCCTGTTCATTAGGATGTTGCGACGACCCAAGCGTTGGCGCCAGGCTGCTGTAACTTGCAGCTTGGCGCTTGCGGCTTGCAGCTGTCCTTGAATCAGATGTCCAGCAACAGACGCGCCGGGTCTTCCAGCAGGTTCTTGATGGTCACCAGGAACGTCACGGCTTCTTTACCGTCGATCAGGCGGTGATCGTAGGACAGCGCCAGATACATCATCGGACGGATGACAACCTGACCGTTGATCGCCATAGGACGCTGCAGAATGTTGTGCATGCCCAGGATGGCCGCTTGTGGCGGGTTGACGATCGGGGTCGACATCATCGAACCGAAAGTACCACCGTTGGTGATGGTGAAGGTACCGCCAGTCATCTCGTCGATGGAGAGCTTACCGTCACGGGCTTTCTTGCCGAAGGTGGCGATGCCGCCTTCGATTTCAGCCAGGCTCATCTGCTCGGCGTTGCGCAGCACCGGAACCACCAGACCACGATCGCTCGACACGGCAACGCCGACGTCGGCATAACCGTGGTAGACGATGTCGGTGCCGTCGATCGAAGCGTTGACCGCCGGGTAGCGTTTCAGCGCTTCGGTCGCGGCCTTGACGAAGAACGACATGAAGCCCAGGCGTACGCCGTTGTGGGACTTCTCGAACAGGTCCTTGTACTTCGAGCGCAGCGCCATGACTTCGGTCATGTCGACTTCGTTGAAAGTGGTCAACATCGCCATGTTCGACTGAGCTTCAACCAGACGCTCGGCAACCTTGGCGCGCAGACGGGTCATCGGAACACGCTTCTCGGTGCGGTCGCCAACGGCAGCCACAGGAGCAGCGGCGGCGGCAGCAGGCTTGGCCGCAGGTGCAGCGGCCGGAGCGGACTTCTTCGCTTCGATGGCAGCAACAACGTCTTCCTTGGTCACGCGGCCGTCTTTGCCAGTGCCTTTGACGCTGGACAGGTTGATGCCGTTTTCTTCGGCCAGCTTGCGGGCAGCCGGAGCGCCGATAGCGTCTTCGTCACCCGAAGCAGCGGCAGGTGCAGCGGCAGCGTGGGCAGGCGCAGCAGCCGGAGCCGATGCAGCGGCGGCTGGAGCGGCGGCAGCAGGAGCGGCAGCAGCGCTGCCCTCTTCGATCGAGCCCAGCAACTGGTTCGACAGGACAGTGGCGCCCTCTTCGGCAACGATTGCGCCCAGTACGCCGTCAGCTTCGGCCAATACTTCCAGCACGACCTTGTCGGTTTCGATATCAACGATCAGGTCGTCACGCTTGACGGCGTCGCCCGGTTTTTTGTGCCAGGTGGCAACGGTGCCGTCGGCAACGGATTCCGGGAAAGAGGGGGCTTTGATCTCAATAGCCATTATCTGTAATTCCTTTAATTCGGTTTCTAGTGCGCGAAGGCGTTAAACGGAGAACGCGTCTTTCAGCAGTTTTTCCTGCTGTTCAGCGTGCATCGAAGCGTATCCACAAGCGGGGGCAGCGGAAGCATCACGGCCTGCGTACTCGAGAACGAGGTTGCGGTTGTGATTGCCAATGCTGCGGCGCAGGTGGTGCTGACTGCTGTACCAGGCGCCCTGGTTCATCGGTTCTTCCTGACACCAGACCACGTTGGTCAGGTTGGTGTACGACGCGATAGCGTCCATCAGGTCGTCTTCCGGGAACGGATAGAGCTGCTCGAGACGCACAATGGCGATGTCTTCGCGGCCTTCGGCACGGCGTTTTTCCAGCAGGTCGTAGTAGACCTTGCCGCTGCACAGCACCAGACGCGTGACTTTCGCGGCATCGAGGGTGTCGATTTCCGGAATGACCGTCTGGAACGAGCCATGGGCCAGATCTTCCAGGGTCGACACCGCCAGCTTGTGGCGCAGCAACGACTTCGGCGTCAACACGATCAGCGGCTTGCGCAGCGGACGGATCACCTGACGGCGCAGCAGATGGTAGATCTGAGCCGGAGTGGTCGGTACGCAGACCTGAATGTTGTGCTCGGCGCACAATTGCAGGTAACGCTCAAGACGTGCCGATGAGTGCTCCGGGCCCTGCCCTTCGTAGCCATGGGGCAACAGCATGGTCAGACCGCACAGACGGCCCCACTTGTGCTCGCCGCTGGTGATGAACTGGTCGATCACGACCTGTGCACCGTTGGCAAAGTCACCGAACTGGGCTTCCCAGATCACCAGCGCGTTGGGCTGAGTGGTCGAGTAGCCGTATTCGAACGCCAGCACGGCTTCTTCCGACAGGAACGAGTCGTACAGGTCAAAACGAGGCTGACCGGCGTACAGGTTCTGCAGAGGCACATAAGTCGCGCCGTCTTTCTGGTTGTGCAGCACGGCGTGACGGTGCGAGAACGTACCGCGACCGACGTCCTGCCCGGTGATGCGCACCTGATGGCCTTCGAACGCCAGCGTGGCGTAGGCCATGGTTTCGGCGTAACCCCAGTTGATCGGAAGGCCACCGACTTGCATCTTCTGGCGGTCTTCGTAGATTTTCTGGACCTGACGCTGAACCACGAAACCTTCCGGCACTTCCATCAGCTTGGCGGACAGTTCCTGCAGGGTCTTGAGGTCGAAACTGGTGTCATGACGTGCGGTCCACGCGTGACCCAGGTACGGACGCCAATCGACGAACAATTCCTTGTTCGGCTCTTTGACCAGGCTTTTGACAACGTGCATGCCGTTGTCCAGCGCGTTGCGGTACTCGTCGACCTTGGCCTGCGCAGCTTCGGCGTTGAGGATGCCGGCGGTGGCCAGGGCATCGGCATACAGCTCACGGGTGGTGCGCTGTTTGGCGATCTGCTGGTACATCAGCGGCTGGGTACCACTCGGCTCATCGGCTTCGTTGTGGCCGCGACGACGGTAGCAGACCAGATCGATGACCACGTCACGCTTGAACTGCATGCGGTAGTCGATGGCCAACTGGGTCACGAACAACACGGCTTCCGGATCATCGCCATTCACATGGAGGATCGGCGCCTGAATCATCTTGGCAACGTCGGTCGCGTACTCGGTGGAGCGCGAGTCTTCCTGCTTGCTGATGGTGAAGCCGACCTGGTTGTTGATCACGATGTGGATCGTGCCGCCCGTTTTGAAGCCACGGGTCTGCGACATCTGGAAAGTTTCCAGCACCACACCCTGACCGGCGAACGCAGCGTCGCCGTGAATCGAGATCGGCAGCACTTTCTCGCCAGTGGCGTCGTTACGACGGTCCTGACGGGCACGCACCGAACCTTCGACCACAGGGGAGACGATTTCCAGGTGGGACGGGTTGAACGCCATCGCCAGGTGGACTTCGCCGCCGGTGGTCATCACGTTGGACGAGAAGCCCTGGTGATACTTGACGTCACCGGAACCCAGCTCGACCTTCTTCTTGCCTTCGAACTCGTCGAACAGATCGCGCGGGTTCTTGCCGAAGGTGTTGACCAGCACGTTGAGACGGCCACGGTGGGCCATGCCGATGACCACTTCCTTGGTGCCGTAGGAACCGGAGCGCTGGATCAGCTCGTCGAGCATCGGAATCAGGCTTTCGCCGCCTTCCAGACCGAAACGCTTGGTGCCCGGGTACTTGGTGCCCAGGTACTTTTCCAGACCCTCGCCCGCTGTCACACGCTCGAGCAAATGGCTCTTGATGTCGGCGGAATAGGCAGGACGTCCACGCACGCTTTCGAGGCGCTGCATGAACCAGTTGCGCTGGTTGGAATCGACGATGTGCGTGAACTCGGCGCCGATGGTGCGGCAATATGTCTGCTGCAACGCTTCGACGATTTCACGTAGGCTCGCTTCTTCCTTGCCGATGAACAGGTCGCCGGCACGGAATGTGGTATCGAGGTCGGCGTTGGTCAAACCGTAATGGTTGATCGACAGGTCAGCTGGCGCAGTACGCTTCCACAGACCCAGAGGATCGAGTTGCGCACCCTGATGGCCGCGCATACGGAATGCCTGGATAAGTCGCAGCACTTCAACTTGCTTCTTTTCATGCTCGCTGCTCACGCTGCCGGCAGAGACCGGTTGGGCGCGGCGCTGGTTTTTCCCCAGCAACACAAAATGATCGCGAACCGTAGAGTGCGATACATCGGTGGCAGTGCTGCCGTCAGCCGGCAACGTCTGAAAATAGGTGCGCCACTCTTCTGGCACAGCGTTAGGGTCGTGCAGGTAGAGCTCGTAGAGCTCTTCCACATAGGCAGCGTTACCACCGGAAAGGTGGGCGCTGTTCCACATGCGCTGCATCACGCTTTCTTGCATGCTTGGTCACCCTCGATTAGGGGACACCATCGGCGTCGATGCCAGCGCAATCTTGAAAAGTCCATGTGCAGCGACTTCAAGTCACTAGGGATCACGCAGATAGTCCGGGTACCAGCCCGGATGCCCCTGCTGGTTTCATTTCTTCAAAATAAGAGCTGAAGCCATACGACAACTGCTCAGGTTAAAACTACGGCGCCGGTTGAAGCCTGCGCCGTAGCGTTTACGGGTGCTGCAGTAGCGGGTGCTGCGGTGTTACAGATGCGGCAAACTCAGACACCGTTTGTGAGCAACATGTTGCGCACGTGACCGATGGCCTTGGTTGGGTTCAGGCCTTTCGGGCAGACGTTGACGCAATTCATGATGCCCCGGCAGCGGAACACACTGAACGGATCATCCATCGACGCCAGACGCTCCTGCGTCCTGGTGTCACGGCTGTCAGCCAGGAAACGATAGGCTTGCAGGATCGCGGCAGGACCCAGGAACTTGTCGGGGTTCCACCAGAAGGACGGGCAGGACGTCGAGCAGCAAGCGCACAGAATGCACTCGTACAGACCGTCGAGTTTTTCCCGCTCTTCCGGGGTCTGCAGACGTTCGATGGCCGGAGCCGGCGTGTCGTTCTGCAGGAATGGCTTCACCTTCTCGTACTGCTTGTAGAAGATGCTCATGTCGACGGCAAGGTCACGGATGACCGGCAGACCAGGCAGTGGGCGCACCACCAGCTTGTTGCCCTTGACCACAGCCGACAGCGGCGTGATGCAGGCCAGACCGTTCTTGCCGTTGATGTTCATGCCATCGGAACCGCACACGCCTTCGCGGCACGAACGACGGTACGAGAAGCCTTCGTCCTGCTCTTTGACCAGAGCCAGGACGTCCAGCACCATCAGGTCTTTGCCACCGGTGTCGACCTGGAAATCCTGCATGAACGGCGCAGCGTCCTGATCAGGGTTGTAGCGATACACACTGACTTGCAACATGGCGGTCACCCTTAATAAGTCCGAATCTTAGGCTCAAAAGTCGGAACAGTTTTTGGCGAGAAGTTCACGGCACGCTTGGCTACGCGCTTGTCACCCGGGAAATAAAGGGTGTGGCACAGCCAGTTCTCGTCGTCGCGATCTTCGAAGTCTTCACGGGCGTGGGCGCCACGGGACTCCTTGCGATGCTCTGCGGCGATCGCCGTTGCTTCAGCGACTTCCAGCAGGTTCTGCAGCTCCAGCGCTTCGATCCGGGCAGTGTTGAACGCCTGGCTCTTGTCGTTGATCTTGACATTGGAAATACGCGTGCGCAGGTCAGCCAGCTGGGCAATACCCTTCTGCATGTATTCGCCGGTACGGAACACACCGAAGTAGTTCTGCATGCAGCTTTGCAGCTCTTTGCGCAGGGTGGCGACGTCTTCGCCCTCGGTACGCGAGTTCAGGCCATTGAGGCGAGCCAGCGCGACGTCGATGTCGGTTTCGGAAGCGCGACGATAGTCGACGCCTTCGTTGAGCGCCTGCTCCAGGTGCAGACCGGCAGCACGACCGAAGACCACCAGATCGAGCAGCGAGTTGCCACCCAGGCGGTTGGCACCGTGAACCGATACGCACGCCACTTCACCGACCGCGAACAGGCCCGGGATGATGGTGTCGACGCCGGCGGCGTCCTGGGTGATCGCCTGACCATGAATGTTGGTGGCAACGCCGCCCATCATGTAGTGGCAGGTCGGTACGACAGGGATTGGCGCAACGGCCGGATCGACGTGTGCGAAGGTTTTGGACAGTTCCATGATCCCTGGCAGACGGCTGTGCAGCACTTCTTCACCGAGGTGATCGAGCTTGAGCATCACGTGGTCGCCGTCAGGACCGCAACCGTTGCCGGCGATGATCTCTTTCACCATCGAGCGAGCCACAACGTCACGACCGGCGAGGTCCTTGGCGTTTGGCGCGTAGCGCTCCATGAAACGCTCGCCGTGCTTGTTGATCAGGTAACCGCCTTCACCACGGCAGCCTTCGGTGACCAGTACACCTGCGCCAGCGATGCCGGTCGGGTGGAACTGCCACATTTCGATGTCCTGAACCGGGACACCGGCACGCAACGCCATGCCCACGCCGTCGCCGGTGTTGATCAGGGCGTTGGTGGTGGAGGAGTAGATACGGCCGGCACCGCCGGTGGCCAGTACAGTCGCGTCGGCGCGAATGTAGGAGGTTTCACCGGTCTCGATGCAGATGGCGATGATGCCGACGAACGCGCCGTCCTGGTTTTTCACCAGATCAACTGCGTAGTACTCGTTGAGGAATACAGTGCCGGCTTTCAGGTTGGCCTGATACAGGGTGTGCAGCAGCGCGTGACCGGTACGGTCTGCAGCCGCACAGGTGCGTGCAGCCTGCCCGCCCTTGCCGAAGTCCTTCGACTGACCGCCGAACGGACGCTGATAGATGCGGCCCTGCTCGGTACGGGAGAACGGCAGACCCATGTGCTCGAGCTCGAACACGGCTTCCGGGCCAACGGAACACATGTATTCGATAGCGTCCTGGTCACCGATGTAGTCGGAGCCCTTGACGGTGTCGTACATGTGCCAGCGCCAGTCATCGTTCGGATCGGCCGAAGCGATTGCGCAGGTGATGCCACCCTGAGCGGAAACGGTGTGGGAGCGAGTCGGAAAGACCTTGGTGACGACAGCGGTCTTGTGGCCGCCCTGAGCCAGCTGCAGTGCGGCACGCATGCCTGCGCCGCCGCCACCGATGATGATGGCGTCGAATGAAAGCGAATTGATGTTAGCCATGGATCAGATACCCCAAAGAATCTGCACACCCCAGACGAAGTAAGCGAACATCGCAATGCCGCACACCGCCTGGAACAGGAAACGCACCGCCGTCGCGGACTTGCCCAGCGCCATCGGCGTCAGGTAGTCGGTCGCGATGGTCCACATGCCAACCCAGGTGTGAGCCGCCAGTGCAACAAGGGCCAACAGACTGAAGATGCGCATTGCGTTATGGGAGAACAGCGCGTGCCACGTGGCGTATTCGAGGCCGGGGTGCGCGATCAGGTACCCGATCAGGAAAATGAAATAAGCCGCGAGTACGACGGCGGAGACGCGTTGCGCCATCCAGTCATACAGGCCCGAACGAGAAAGGTTGGTGACGTTGGTTACCATATCCACACTCCTGCCAGAACGATCACCACCACAGACACGGCGATAACGATTTTAGAACCCAGCTTGCCGCCTTCCAGCGTCTCGCCGATGCCCGAGTCCATGATCAGATGACGGACGCCCGCCACCAGGTGATACAGCAGTGCGGACAGAAGAGCCCAGATCACGAACTTGGCCAGCGGACTGGTCAGTCCCGCTTTCACCGACGCGAAGCCTTCCTCGGAGTCGAGCGACAGGTCCAATGCATAAAGCATGATGGCAATGCCGACGAAGAGGATGACACCGGAGATACGGTGAAGGATGGACGTGTAAGCAGTGATAGGGAGTTTGATGGTCCTTAGGTCTAGGTTTACAGGTCGTTGGCTTTTCACGGCTTTTTTTCACACTGAAGAGCCCTAACACTCAGGGCAAGTTGTTGGGAAGTGTACTGGTCAGGTACCCACTACCCAGGAAGTGACCAACCCCGTTGAATCGGGCCTGAAAGCCCCTGGCGGTCGGACGCCGAGTATAGACAGTTAGCCAACTAATGACAACGCGCAGACCCTGTCCCAAGGGTGGATTGCTTTAGCCCGATAATTGGCGTAAATGGCCCGTAATTTCGACGAAAACCATGGGTTAAAGCCTTCTGCCACAAGACTTTTGGCAAATTGACTTTAGAATTTATCTCACTATAGTGATGCGGGCCCTGCGTGGGGGGTCTGTCTGATGATTTGAAGCATAATTAGGAGGCCACATGGCTGATAAAAAAGCGCAGTTGATCATCGAGGGCGCAGCCCCCGTCGAGCTGCCCATTCTGACCGGCACCGTTGGTCCCGATGTTATCGACGTACGCGGCCTGACTGCCACCGGACGCTTCACATTCGACCCAGGCTTCATGTCCACCGCTTCATGCGAATCGAAGATCACCTACATCGACGGTGACAACGGCATTCTCCTGCATCGCGGCTACCCGATCGAACAGCTGGCCGAGCAATCGGACTACCTGGAAACCTGCTACCTGCTGCTCAACGGCGAACTGCCAACCGCCGAGCAAAAGGCCGAATTCGTCGTCACCGTGAAGAATCACACCATGGTGCACGAGCAACTCAAGACCTTCTTCAACGGTTTCCGTCGCGACGCCCACCCGATGGCCGTCATGTGTGGCGTGGTCGGTGCCCTCTCGGCGTTCTACCACGACTCCCTGGACATCAATAACCCGCAGCACCGCGAAATCTCCGCGATCCGCCTGGTCGCCAAGATGCCGACCCTGGCCGCGATGGTTTACAAGTACTCCATGGGTCAACCCATGATGTACCCGCGCAACGACCTCAGCTACGCGGAAAACTTCCTGCACATGATGTTCAACACGCCGTGCGAGATCAAACCGATCAGCCCGACGCTGGCGAAGGCCATGGACCGGATATTCATCCTCCACGCCGACCACGAACAGAACGCCTCGACGTCCACCGTGCGCATGGCAGGTTCGTCGGGCGCCAACCCGTTCGCCTGTATCGCAGCGGGTATCGCCGCACTCTGGGGCCCTGCCCACGGTGGCGCGAACGAAGCCGTGCTGACCATGCTCGATGAGATCGGCGATGTGTCCAACATCGACACCTACATCGCCAAGGCCAAAGACAAGAACGACCCGTTCAAGCTGATGGGCTTCGGTCACCGGGTTTACAAGAACCGCGACCCGCGCGCCACCGTGATGAAACAGACCTGCGACGAAGTCCTGCGCGAGCTGGGCATCACCAACGACCCGCAGCTCGAGCTGGCCATGCGTCTCGAAGAGATCGCCCTGACCGACCCGTACTTCATCGAGCGATCGCTGTACCCGAACGTGGACTTCTACTCGGGCATCATCCTCAAGGCAATCGGCATCCCCACCAGTATGTTCACCGTGATTTTCGCCCTGGCGCGAACCGTCGGCTGGATTTCCCACTGGAAGGAAATGCTGTCGAGCCCTTACAAGATCGGCCGTCCACGCCAGCTGTACACCGGCGAGGTGTCACGGGACATCGTGCCGCTGGCCGAGCGCAAGTAACTCGGCAGCACTCGCGAAGACACAAAAAAGGCTGCCCTCGGGCAGCCTTTTTCAATTGTCGCTTGAGCGTTACGCGCTCACCGATCAGTTCTTCTCGGCTCGTTCCTTGAGCGCTTTAAGCGTGTTGAAGGGTGCATCCACCACGAACTTGTTCGCCAGCCAGGATGGCACGCTGCCCCCAGGCTCGGTGTGCACCTGATACGTGACCTCGGTCAGATTGTCGCCCCTGGGCACAAACTTCCAGAACCCCTCCACCTGCGCCACCCGCACAAACCCCTTCTCTTCCGGGATGTACTTGGGCTCGCCTTCCAGCTCACGGGTCACGCTGCCATCGGCGCCTTCCACCGTCGTCACCTTCAGCACCGAATCCCGGGGCGTCACCGGCCACGGCGTGTTGAACTGGGAATAGGTCCACGTCTTGTCGCCCTCGTGTTTGAGGATCTTCTGCAGCTTGCACTCGTGGATCCACGCGCACGCGGCGGCCACGTCTTCCTGCAACGCCTTGAGCTTGCCGATACCCGCCTTGATGGTCGTCACACCCTGATAGGCTTTGTACTGCGAACCGGGCACTTCGCTGAGAGAGACTTTGATACCGTCCTCGTTCTTCGCGACTTTCCACTCCTCAGCCTGCGCTGAAGCCGCCACCCATACAGTCAATCCCAATCCGAAAGCAAAGCGGTACAGCGAACTCATAGGTTGTTCCTTATTGTTGAAGTTCAGTCGTACCCCGGCCGCGATTCACGCCACCGAAGTCATCTTTTCCCACCAGCCGATCAAACGAATCGCATCCTCGGGGCCGGTGCCACACACATCAGGTTCAGCTGCAAACTGACCACACACCGCCGGCCTCCCCGGCTGCCCGAATATGCCGCAGAGCATGTCCACCGACAGATGCAGACAGCGCATGCCCGCAGGTTTGCCGTTGGGCATCCCGGGTATCGGTGAGGTAATGGACGGCGCGATGCAGCACGCGCCGCAGCCTGGACGGCATTCCATGGAAAGAACCTGTGTGGCAGTGAGGACGATGGCCGGATCTTACGCGCTAAAACAAATGTTTGAAAATCGGGCGCTCGGACTGCGTGATGGGTTCATCACTTTTTAAATGTGAAATCGAGCGCAGCGCCTTCCACGTCCTTGCGCGCCTCATTGCGCAACTGAAGGTCCATTTCGTTGCTCAGCAGGCGGCCTTGCATCTGGAAGTCCGGGTCGGCGTTCGCATCAGGGAACATTTTGGGCAGCAGCGGCCTGGCGCCCGGGGACTGGGTTCTGGACTTCGACGCGGAGGTGATCACATTACCCGGCGGGGTCAGTTGTTTGACCATCTCGGGCGGCAGGCTCAGGTCCAGCGGGACCTTGTTCAGCTTGGTTTCCTTGACCACCTGAGATGCCGACTTGCTCTTGCTGGCCACAGGGGCGCGCCGTGCGACTTCGGCATTATCCGCTTTGACCTTGGCGGATTTGGCGTTGGCGCCTGGGGCCCTGTCCTCGGCAGTTTTGACATCGGTGACTGTCCGCGGCGCTCCAGCCGATGCCTTGCCCGACGCGACAACCGGTACGGTCGTGATATTCGGCGCAAGGGCATGGACCGCCGGGGCGTCTGCAACAGGCTTGTCCGCTGACCCAGCTGCTGACGCAGACTCAGGCGCAGATTCAGGTCCAGGGACAGGCTTCGTTGGCTTGGCAGCCTGAGCCGGCGCATCAGCACCCTGGGCAGGCGCCGAAGCGGTGGCTTTTGCCGGTGGAGTGGGCGCCTTATCGGCATCACAGGCGCTCAGCAACACCAACAACATCACACTTATACAACGCAGTGATTTCATAGTCTGAACGGCAGTAAGTAAGACAGGGGCCATATGCTGGCCCTTTGCGCGGCGGCTGACAAGCTGCCTTGTCCGCCTCCCCCGATAGTATGGAAAGCTGGCGACCCTACGAGTTCACCAGGATTGCCCGGCATCCTGGCATAACTGCTTGGCCAGCATGCCCACGGTCATCAACGCCCTCTCCGCTTCACGGTTCCACGGCAGCCCGCAGTTCAGGCGAATGCAATGGTTGAACTGCTCGGTGTTACTGAAAATCAGGCCTGGCGCGATGCTGATGCCCTGCTCCAGCGCGCGCACGTGTAACTCTTGGGTGTTCACCCGTCCCGGCAGACTGATCCACAGAATGAACCCGCCCGCAGGCCGGCTGATCTGCGTGCCTTCGGGAAACATCTGCTGCACCGCCAGCTGAAACGCGCTGAGATTCTTTCGGTGCTCCTGACGGATAAAGCGTAAGTGCCGGTCATACCCGCCGTTTTCAAGGTAGGACGCCACGCCCATCTGCGTCACGCTGCACGCCGAATGGGTGCTGAAGGTTTGCAGGCGCTGGATTTCGGCCTGGTACTTCCCGGCAATCATCCAGCCGATTCGCACCCCCGGCGACAGGGTCTTGGAGAAGCTGGAGCAGTAGATGACATGGCCCAGCCGGTCGAAGGCTTTCAACGCCTTGGTCTTGTTCTGCTCGTACATCAACTCGCCGTAGATGTCGTCTTCGATGATTTGAATGTCGAAGTCCGACGCCAGGCGCAGCAGGTGTTTCTGCCGCTCTTCCGGCATGGTGCTGCCCAGCGGATTGCTCAGACGCGACGTCATCACCAGCGCCTTGATCGACCACTGGTTGGCCGCCAGTTGCAGCGCTTCCAGGCTGATACCGGTGTTGGGGTCGCTGGGGATTTCGATGACTTTCAGGCCGAGCAGATCGGCCAGTTGCAGCAGGCCGTAGTACGTCGGGGATTCTGCCGCGATCAGGTCGCCCGGGCTGGTCAGCACCCGCAGCGACATCTGCAGCGCATCGACGCAGCCGTGGGTGATCACCACTTCCGAGGGATCGATCACCACGCCGGCGTCGCGCATGCGAATGGCCACCTGCCGACGCAGCGGCTCGAAGCCGGGACTGAACATGTAATTAAACGCCCGAGGGCTCTGAAAGCGGGTCACCTTGGCCAGTTGCTGGTGCAACGCGCGCAGGGGTAAGTAATCGATATGCGGTACCGCAGCGCCAAACGCGAACACCCCTTCCCGCCTCGCTTCGACCAGGACCTGTTGAATGATGCTGGCGCGAGTGACCAGACCAGGGCGCTCCACCCGAGCAATATCGGGGGTTGCCGCCGTGAGGGCCGGGGTTTGATGCACGTAGTAACCGGACTGCGGCCGCGCGCGGATCAACCCCTGGTCTTCGAGGTTGGCGTAGGCCTGCAGGACGGTGGCATGACTGACGTTGAGCTGGGAGCTCATCTTGCGCACCGAGGGCACGCGCTCGCCTGGCTGATACACGCCACGGCGAATGTCTTCCGCCAGCTGCTGGGCGATGCGTTGGTACAGCAACAGACTGGTCATTTCGCGTCCCTCGATCCCGTGCTTTGATCATGCGTGCGGCGATCAATGGAGCAGGATCACCGGAACAGTTGGGAAGTGTACGGTGACAGTTCCTGTTCCGGCTAGAGGGCGCGGTGTTTGAATAGCTAGAGATGGCCCGCCTTGCTGGATTCCATTGGAGCCGGATTGCTGGCGAGTGCGGTAGATCATTCGCCCGCTAAGGCGTCTGACCAAATGCGTTCGCCAGCAAGCCGGCTCCTACAGACTGCGCGGCCGCGAAACCCTGCAAAGCCGACAAAAACACGACGCGGTGAAAAGCCGGGCCGGCGCTGTGATTCCTCTCATCGAGGTGCGCTGAGGTGGCCCTTGTCGTCCGAGAAGACGATTTCGACACGGCGGTTCTGTGCACGGCCGCTTTCCGAGGTGTTTGCGTCCACCGGGTACTGATCGCCATAACCTTCGACCTGAATGCGGTCTTCCTCGATGCCCAGATCAGACAGCACGTCAGCAACGGACTGTGCCCGGTCTTTCGACAGCGCGAGGTTTTCCCGGGCGTCGCCGGTGCTGTCGGTGTAGCCCTCGATGCGTACCACACGCTTGGGATTGAATTGCAGGAACTGCACGACCTTCAGCACCGTGCGGTTGGCCGAACTTTTCAGTTCGGCGCGGCCGGTATCAAAGAGCATGTCGCCGAGGGTCATCACCAACCCGCGCTCGTTCTGCTGGGTCGACAGGCTGATCACTTGATCTTCCGCCCACTTGCCCTGTTGCTGCGCGCCGGCCAGCTTGGCTTCACGCAGGGCCAGTTGCAGACGTTGACGTTCCAGCTCCAGTCGCGCGAGCTTTTCCTGATTCAGCAGCAGCTTGCTGTGTTCCCGGGCGATCGCGCTGTAACGGCTGCTCAGGTACGCGTAATGACTGACGTCGTCAGCGCTGCCGATATAGCTCGACAGGCGGTCGGCCCGGCCCAGCAACTCGCCGGCGCGGATCACATCCTTCGGCGCGCTGCGCAAGACGTTGGTGTCTTCCTTGACCTTCTGGTAATCGGCAATGGCGCCCTGCAACGCCTGGTCGCTGTTCTGGTGGCCGGCGCAGCCAGCAAGACCGACACTGGCCAGCAACAGACCGACACTGAGGCTTCGCGCAACGGTATTCATTGGCCAGCCCCCAACTGCTTGCGCAGACGCTCAAGGCGGGTGTTGACCTGAGCCACCTGCGCTTCGCTCTTCTGCGTCAGCACACGGGCCTCGGCCAGACGCGCGTCCAGCTCGGCCTGTTCCGCCTGCATGCGTGCATCCTTGTAGGACTTGTCCGCCATGTCAGCGCGGGCCTGGGTCAGCTTAGTCTGCGCTGTCACCAGGTCCGGCTCCTCATCGGTAGCGCCGACCGCTGTGGCCTGGGCGACCGCCTGTTCGGTGAGTTTGAGTTGTTCGGTGGGTGCCGGGTCGTTGGCACAGCCGACGAGGGCGGCGAGCACGACAGCGGCGAATACAGGCTGGATTTTCAAAAGAAAGCTCAAAACACATTCCTACTGATGGAGGGCGCTACCGGACTGCTGCAACTGGATTTTCCACAGGTCCAGATTGCGCGTGACGGCTTCACTGGAGCGACCGGAAGCCGCCAATTCTGTCATTTTTTTCGCCAGCTGTCCGCGCAGCCATGGATCGTTGCAAGCGGAGTTGAACGACAGCGCCAGATAGAAGCCCGGACGATCAAGAGCCAAGGGCTGGGTTTGCAGGTCTTTGGCGATGTCCAGCGCCTGGGTCACCGCCATGCCCGCATAGCGGCCGGCAAGGACGAATTCGACCTGCCCTGCCACCAGTTTCTGAAAGGCCTGGGGGAGACTGGCCTGCCTCTCCAGCGTCAGGTGCAGCTTGATCGCCTCATCGAATCCGGGGGTTACGCGGGTCTTCTCGGACATGGCCCCGGGATGGCCCTGCAGATCGGCCAGCGAATTGAACGGCTGCCCATGACCGCTACGTGTCCAGACCATGATTTCGTTCCGGGCGATGGGCGGATGGATGAAATCCAGGGATTCCAGCTCGGCGCTGTTGAGGGGCGTGTCTGCCAGCATGTCCATGCGCCCGCTGCGCACTTCTTCCAGTGCCTGGCTGCGCTTGCCGCCATAAAGCAGCTCGACCTTGACGCCGATCTGCTGGGCGACCTCCTTGAGCAGGTCGGCATTGGCGCCCATCAGGTGTTTGGGGTCCTGCGGGTCGCGCCATAGGTACGGCGGCGCATCCGGGCTGCCGGTGACGATCAGCCGGTCACACTTGCCCGCCGACCAGGCCAGCGACGGCAGCAACAGCAACCCGCCCAGCAGTGAAGCCAGCCTCTGCTTTGGCGACAACATGACAGCATCCTTTTTTGAGCCCATAAAAAAACCCGTCAGCTCCGACTGCCTGAGCGCTGGTTCATCGTGTGAACGCGCTTGCGGCAGCCCGAACGAACGGGTCACTTTATAAGTCAGGGAAGTGGATTAAACCAGCTTCTCCAACTCGGGGATTGCTTCGAACAGATCCGCCACGAGGCCGTAATCGGCCACCTGGAAGATCGGCGCTTCTTCGTCCTTGTTGATCGCAACGATCACCTTGGAGTCCTTCATGCCGGCCAGATGCTGGATCGCGCCGGAGATGCCGACCGCAATGTACAGCTGTGGCGCGACGATCTTGCCGGTCTGGCCGACCTGCATATCGTTGGGCACGAAGCCTGCGTCGACGGCCGCGCGGGAAGCGCCGACCGCTGCACCCAGCTTGTCAGCCAGGGTGTACAGGTGTTTGAAATTGTCACCGTTCTGCATGCCGCGGCCGCCTGACACGACGATCTTGGCAGCGGTCAGCTCAGGACGGTCGGATTTGGCCAGCTCTTCGCTGACGAAGGACGACTTGCCCGCGTCATGGGCTGCGCTGACGGCCTCAATCGAAGCAGAACCGCCCTCGGCCGCCACCGCGTCAAAGCCAGTGGCGCGAACGGTGATGACTTTCACCGCTGCCGACGACTGAACGGTCGAAATAGCGTTACCGGCATAGATCGGGCGTTTGAAGGTGTCAGCGCTTTCGACCGAGATGATCTCGGAGATCTGATCAACGTCCAGGTGCGCCGCGACGCGGGGCAGGATGTTCTTGCCGTTGGAGGTTGCAGCAGCCAGCACGTGGCTGTAGGCCGAAGCCAGCTCAACGACCAGCGGGGCGACGTTTTCCGGCAGTTGGTGCTCGTAGGCGGCGTTGTCAGCCACGAGGACCTTGGACACGCCTGCGATTTTTGCAGCTGCTTCGCCGACGGCAGAGACATTCTGACCGGCGACCAGAACGTGGATGTCACCACCGATTTTTGCGGCAGCGGCAACGGTATTCAGGGTGGCGGGAGCGATTGCGCCGTTTTCGTGCTCAGCGATAACCAGGGTCGTCATCAGATCACCTTCGCTTCGTTTTTCAGTTTATCAACCAGTTCAGCAACCGACTTGACCTTGATGCCTGCGCTGCGGGCAGCGGGTGCTTCCACTTTCAGGGTCTTGTTGGTGGACGCCGTCGAAACACCCAGCGCATCAGGCGTCAGCACTTCGAGGGGCTTCTTCTTGGCTTTCATGATGTTTGGCAGCGACGCATAGCGTGGCTCGTTCAAACGCAGGTCGGTGGTGACAATGGCCGGCAGCTTGAGGGAAACGGTCTGCGCGCCGGCGTCGATTTCACGGGTGACGTTGACGCTGTCGCCGGACACTTCGACTTTGGAGGCGAAGGTGCCCTGCGGGTAGCCGCTCAGGGCAGCCAGCATCTGGCCGGTCTGGTTGTTGTCACTGTCGATCGACTGCTTGCCGAGAATGACCAGCTGCGGCTGCTCTTTGTCGACAACGGCCTTGAGCAACTTGGCCACGGCCAGGGAGGTCAGTTCGTCAGCGGATTCTACGAGGATGGCGCGATCGGCACCCAGTGCCAACGCGGTACGCAGTTGCTCCTGAGCGGTGGTCGGGCCAATGGAAACGACAACGATCTCGGTCGCAACGCCTTTCTCTTTCAGGCGGACGGCTTCTTCTACCGCGATTTCGCAGAAGGGGTTCATCGACATTTTAACGTTGGCGAGATCGACGCCGGAGTTGTCCGCTTTGACGCGAACCTTGACGTTGTAGTCGACCACTCGTTTGACAGCTACAAGAACCTTCATGGATTCCTCGTTTCTCTCCGGTGAAAAGAAATCGCCAGGCCAGGCCCGGCGATGGGTACTCGTCAGTGTACGGAACACCTGTGAAAACAACGTATTCACGGTTGCCGAATGCGGATGTCAGCAAAAGCGGCCACGCTAAGGCGGCAATCCAAGCCAGACGTTGATCGCCCGTGTAAACTGCAGCGCGCCTCCGGCGTGGTGCGAGTGCTGACGGATGCGCAGAGGCGATGCTCACGTTGCTTTTACCGATGTTCTGCTACCGACGGTCTGTACGCCGCTGTAAAAAAATCCGGGGCTGACGAACGACCCGGCGCGAGCGCAAAACCGCCCGTATCTTGACCGCAACGTCTGGTCGGGTCAATACGACATAAACGCCAGTCACAAGCCGTCTCACCATGATTTATCAGGCTTTCGGCCGATTCAAACAAACGTTTGTATTGGACCTGCGAGGTGGTGTAGATATAATGCGCGCCTTCAAGATGACACCTGGGCTTAAGACCTTCCCGGTGTCGGTTTTAGCCATCTATAAAAATACGCCTAAAAAATACGCCGTTGAGCCTTGAGTAGGAGATAGCCTGTGGAACGCGAATTTATGGAGTTCGACGTCGTCATCGTCGGAGCCGGGCCCGCCGGGCTGTCTGCCGCTTGCCGCCTGAAACAGAGAGCCGCTGACGCCGGTCAGGAAATCAGCGTCTGCGTGGTGGAAAAAGGCTCCGAGGTCGGTGCTCATATCCTCTCCGGCGCGGTGTTCGAACCCCGCGCCCTCAACGAGCTGTTCCCCGACTGGAAAGCCCTCGGCGCACCGCTCAACACACCCGTCACACGTGACGACATCTATGTGCTGACCGGCGCCGACGCCAGTCAGAAGGTCCCGGGCGCATTCGTGCCCAAGACCATGCACAACGAAGGCAACTACATCATCTCCCTGGGCAACCTGTGCCGCTGGATGGCGCAGCAGGCCGAGAACCTGGGCGTTGAAATCTACCCGGGCTTTGCGGCTCAGGAAGCGCTGATCGATGAAAACGGCGTGGTGCGCGGGATTCTCACCGGTGATCTGGGCGTTGACCGTGAAGGCAATCCGAAAGAAGGCCTGTACACCCCCGGCATGGAACTGCGCGGCAAGTACACGCTGTTCGCCGAAGGCTGCCGTGGTCACATCGGCAAGCAGCTGATCAACCGTTTCAACCTCGACAGCGAGGCGGACGCCCAGCATTACGGCATCGGCCTGAAGGAAATCTGGGAAGTCGATCCGGCCAAACACCAGCCTGGTCTGGTGGTGCACACCGCTGGCTGGCCGCTGGAAGTCATGGGCACCGAAAACACCGGCGGCTCGTTCCTTTATCACCTGGAAAACAATCAGGTCGTGGTCGGGCTGATCGTCGACCTGTCCTACGCCAACCCATACCTGTCGCCCTTCGATGAATTCCAGCGCCTCAAGCACCATCCGGTCCTCAAGCAGTACCTGGAAGGCGGCAAGCGCATCAGCTACGGCGCGCGGGCCATCTGCAAGGGCGGTCTGAATTCGCTGCCGAAGATGGTGTTCCCCGGCGGCGCGCTGATCGGTTGCGACCTGGGCACGCTGAACTTCGCCAAGATCAAGGGCAGCCACACCGCCATGAAGTCCGGCATGCTCGCCGCTGAAGCAGTGGCGGATGCGCTGTTCGCCGGCAACGAGGGTGGCGACGCGCTGAACGGCTACGTCGAGGGCTTCAAGGCCAGCTGGCTGCACGAAGAGCTGTTTGCCAGCCGTAACTTCGGCCCGGCGGTGCACAAATTCGGCGCGATCTTCGGTGGCGCGTTCAACTTCATCGATCAGAACCTGTTCGGCGGCAAGATCCCCTTCACTCTGCACGACACCAAGCCGGATTACGCGTGCATGAAGCTGGCGGCCGACTCGAAGAAGATCGACTACCCGAAACCCGACGGCAAGCTGAGCTTCGACAAGTTGAGTTCGGTATTCATCTCCGGCACCAACCACGAAGAAGAGCAGCCGTGCCACCTGAAGCTGAAGGATCCGAGCATCCCGATCAGCGTCAACCTGCCCAAGTACGACGAGCCTGCTCAGCGCTACTGCCCGGCGGGGGTTTACGAGGTGGTGACCCAGGAAGACGGCGCCAAGCGCTTCCAGATCAACGCGCAGAACTGCGTCCACTGTAAAACCTGTGACATCAAGGATCCGTCGCAGAACATTACCTGGGTAGCTCCAGAAGGCGCAGGCGGCCCGACCTACCCCAATATGTAAATTGTAGGAGCGCGCTTGCCCGCGATGGCGGTGTATCAGTCACCTCATCATTGACTGACAAACCGCAATCGCGGGCAAGCGCGCTCCTACAGGGTTTCATTACGCCGACATCTTTCGCTGGCAAGCCGGTGCGGTTGAATCCTCACCCTCACGCTGATATTTTCAGCCGCTCGCCCTCTTCCCCCGGATTGCGCTCGAAGTAGCGTTTGTACTCGCGGCTGAACTGCGACGTGCTCTGGTACCCGACCTTGTGCGCCACTTGCGCCACACCCATGCCCTCGCCAATCAGCATCTGCTGTGCCTTGAGCAGCCGCACGCGTTTGAGGTACTGAACAGGTGACAGCAGCGTGCTGCGTTTGAAATGTTCGTGGAAGGTCGAGGTGCTCATGTTGGCGCAGCGAGCCAGATCCTCGACGCTCAAGGCCTGATCGTAATGGTCGCGCAGGTAGTGCAACGCCGCCGCGATACGCGCGAAATGACCGGTCTGTTCGACCAGTGCCCGCAGCACTCCGGCCTGGGGACCACGTAGCGCGGCATACACCACCTCCCTGACCCGAGCCTGCCCCATCACTTGCGCGTCCAGCGGATCGTGCAGGCAGCGCAGCAACCGCTCGACACTCTCGCGCATCGGCGCATCCAGCTCGGCGGACGTCATCGATTCCGGCGTCTGCGCCTTCACCTTAACGTTCGGCGCCTCGCCCATGGCCTGCACCAGCTCGCCCAGCAGCGCGCGGTCGATTGACACCGCGACGCCATACATGGGCGCCTCGGCCGTCGCGAAGGTCTCGCACATGAACGGCACCGACAACGCCTGCACCAGGTAATGACCGGCGCCGTATTCCAGCGTGCGTGGACCCAGACGCGCGAGCTTGCTGCCCTGGGCGATGATCACCAGGCTGGGTTCATAGATCTGCGGGCTGCTGGCGACGTAGTAATCCCAGGACATCGCCTGCACGCCCGGCACGAGGGTGTCGACGAAACCCGGGCGCGGCGCCAGGGGCTTGATGAGGGAGACCAACTGGGCGTTGGCGTCGGAATGGGAAAGAGGAGACATGGGCAGCCATACAGAGGATTTGACACCGCCATCATCGCAGATCAGCTGCGCGCCGCCCTACTGTAAATATGAAATCCGGAGGATCAGGCATGACAGGCGGAGGAATGACCATGGCCTGAGATGCCCTCGCTGCGGACAATGCACCGCCTCAACCGTCATCGTTTTTGCGAGGTTCTTCATGTACACAGCCATCGGTTACGCCGCCCAGTCCTCAACCGCTCCCCTCGCCCCCATGACGTTCAGCCGCCGCAGCCCGCGGCCGGACGACGTGGCCATCGAGATTCTCTACTGCGGCGTCTGCCACTCCGATATCCACCAGGCGCGCAACGAGTGGGGCATCGCCGTGTACCCGCTGATGCCGGGCCACGAGATCGTCGGTAAAGTCACCGAAGTGGGCGCCAACGTCAGCAAGCACAAAGTCGGCGATCTGGTCGGCGTCGGCTGCATGGTCGATTCCTGCCGTCAGTGCGAAGCCTGCGCCCGCGACCTTGAGCAGTATTGCCTCGAAGGCGCGACCATGACCTACGCCACTCCGGACCGCGTCGACGGCAGCAACACCATGGGCGGCTATTCCAACAGCATCGTGGTCAGCGAGCACTTCGTCGTGCGTATCCCGGAAAAACTCGACCTGGCCGCTGCCGCACCGATCCTGTGTGCCGGCATCACCACCTACTCGCCGCTCAAGCACTACGGCGTCAAGGCCGGCGACAAAGTGGGCGTGCTGGGCATGGGCGGCCTGGGCCACATGGGCATCAAGTTCGCCAAGGCCATGGGCGCGGAAGTGACGCTGTTCACCCGCTCGGCGAGCAAGGCTGAAGAAGGTCGTCGTCAGGGCGCCGATCACGTCATCGTCTCGACGGATGCCGAGCAAATGAAAGCCGCTGCCGGTCATTTCGACTTCCTGCTGGACACCATTCCGGTGCAGCACGACTTGAATCCCTACCTGGAAACCCTGCGTTTTGACGGCGTGCACATCCTCGTCGGCCTGATCGAACCCGTTGACCCGGCGCTGCATGCCGCCAATCTGGTGATGAAGCGCCGCGTGCTGGCGGGCTCACTGATCGGCGGCATTGCCGAGACCCAGGAAGTGCTGGATTTCTGCGCCGAGCACGACATCACTTGCGACATCGAGATGCTGGATATCAAGCACATCAACGAAGCGTACACCCGCATGATTGCGGGCGATGTGAAGTACCGTTTCGTGATTGATATGGCCACGTTGAAGGCCTGATCCACCGGCTCGCCCCGCGCAATGCGGGGCGACGCACTACCCGCCCAACTCCGCCGACAGCCGTGCCGCCGCGTCCTTGATCACCGGCACCAGGTCGGCCATCTTTTCCAGCGGCATGTACGGCACGGTGCTGGCGATGCTGATGCCGGCGACAATCTGCTTGCTGGCATCCCGCACCGGCGCGGCCACGCAGCGGATCGACGGTTCGTTGTCTTCCAGATCAAACGCATAACCGCCCTGCACGTACTCATGCATGCGCGCCTGCACCTGCTCCCAGGTTTGCTCTTCATGGGCCGGCCACAGCGGGTTCTTGCCGGTGGTCGGCACGCTGATTTCGTACAGCCGTTGCCATTCGCTTTCCGGACTGTCCAGCAGCAACGCCTTGCCGATGCCGGTGCGCGCCAGCGGCATGCGATGGCCCACCCGCGAACGCATCTCCGGACCATTGCGCCCGGGATTCTTATGCAGGTACAAAACCTCGTCGCCATCGCGCATCGCCAGGTGCACGGTGTCGCCGGTGAGCGCCGACAGTTCGTCGAGAAAGGGTCTGGCCAGCACCAGCAGCGGTACTTCTTCCTGGGCCTGATACCCCAGTTCGATCAATCTGGGCCCCAGCACATAACCCGTCAGCGGCAACACTCGCAGGTAACGCTCCTCCACCAGACAGCTGGCGAGCCGGTGGGTGGTGCTGCGGGTGGTGCCGATCAGCCGGGCGATTTCCTTGAGGTCGCGAGCGCCGCTGGCGACCGCATGAATCACGCCCAGGCCGCGAATCAGCGTTTGCGTGCCGGTGGGTGCAGGGTCTTTGCCAGTGACGGCGGTGTCGGATGCATCGTGCATGGCGCGCCTTATCGAATCAGAAAACCGGCGACATTATCGTCGCCAGCCTTGAAGCCTGTCCACGCGGGCCATAGCCTCATCCCGTATCTGGACTTGAATCGGTCTTGATAGATCTTTTTTCTCCGTGGCAGACCTGCCCGAAGGGCTAATAACCGCTTTTCAACATAAACGGCCGGAGGCAGGCATTCACTCCAGGAGAAAGAACCAAGTGCGGACGGCGTAGCCCTTTTGTTTTCAGAACAGGGCCCGTTAACGTTACACCGTTTGCGAAGTGGAAATGTTCACTGCACCTTTAATTTTATGGAGAAAGCCGGATGTCACGCCGCTTACTCATCACGGGAGCCCGTATTGCAGGCTGCGTCACCGCCTGTTGGTTATCTCGGCAGCACTGCAGAGAACATGCTGAAAGCCTTGGCATCCAAGCATTGAGCTTAATAACGTTTCATCACCTCCCTGGAACGCCCCTTTGTTCCGCAAGCACTACTTCCGTACGGTGCCCGGCGAACATATAGCAGAGGGTTTGAACACGTTATGGACGAAATACCGCTTGCCGTGGCCGGCACTAAGGGAAGTTGCGCGAACATAGTAAACGGGCCACCGTTTCGGGCGCCCGGCATGACCTTGTCAATTATCACGGTGGCGCTTTTACGGCTTGCTGGGACGCTCGACGATAGCCCAGGACGACACCGTGGCGTGGCTAACCAGTGGCTCAGCTCAAGTTCCCACTATTTATTACTTGAATACCTTCTTATTAGGTGTCCCGCGTAAAACCAGTGGCTGTGGAGGTCGCCAGGACCCCTGCGCCAGGTCAATTAACAACGACTGCTTTCTCAGCAACAGAACTAAAAGGCCACTATCCCACAATGCACCTTAGTTGTGCCAGGACCGTTTTAGCTGCCTCATCACAGCGCCTAGCCACGTCTGACCTGCGTATTTCCTTGCTGTTGGCTTTGTATCAAATTTGAAACAAATTAGTTGCCATCCCTCCCCCAGCGGACTATTTTCTTACGGCGCTCACTAGGGAGCTGATAAATAAAAAAGGTGTGCAGGGATGCGAAGGTTCAAGCCGTCCAATGCTGTCCGTTATTCCGTTAAACCCGCAACCACGACCGCACTTTGCGCGTTGTCTTTTACCTTTGGCTGCTCGGCTTATGCCGACTACGCAGAACAGGGAAAGTTAGGCAACGCGGCCAGTTGGCGCTCGGAAGAATTTCAGAGCGACTGGGGATTGGGCCGTATCCAGGCCGACCAGGCTTATGCTGCCGGTATCACCGGCAACGGCGTAAAAATCGGCGCGATGGACTCAGGATTCGACCCCTCACATCCCGAAGCCAGCCCTTCCCGCTACCATGCGGTAACGGCCAACGGCACCTATGTGGATGGTTCGCCGTTTAGCATCACGGGTGCCATCAACCCCAATAACGACACCCACGGCACGCACGTGACCGGGACCATGGGCGCGGCCCGTGATGGCGTTGGCATGCATGGCGTGGCATACAACGCGCAAATCTATGTGGCCAACACCAACCAGAGCGATAGCTTCTTGTTTGGCCCGAGTCCAGACCCGCAGTACTTCAAGGCAGCTTATGGCGCGCTGGCCGATGCCGGTGTGCGGGCGATCAACAACAGTTGGGGTAGCCAGCCACCGGATGTGACCTACGCGACGTTGAAAGGCGTACAGGCCGCCTATGCCCAGCATTACAACCGGGGCACCTGGCTGGATGAAGCGGCTAACGTGTCGCGCAAGGGCGTGATCAACGTCTTCAGCGCTGGCAATACCGGTTATGCCAACGCCAGTGTGCGTTCTGCGCTGCCGTATTTCGAGCCAGACCTGGAAGGCCACTGGCTGGCGGTGTCTGGCCTGGATAGTGCCAATGCCCAGCGCTACAACCAGTGCGGCATTGCCAAATACTGGTGCATCACCACACCAGGGAGGCTGATCAACAGCACCGTGCCTGGCGGCGGCTATGCACTCAAGTCCGGTACGTCCATGGCCGCGCCCCATGCCACCGGCGCGTTGGCGCTGGTCATGGAGCGCTACCCTTACATGAACAACGAGCAGGCCTTGCAGGTGCTGCTCACCACCGCGACCCAGCTCGATGGTTCGGTTACCCAGGCGCCCAATGGCACTGTGGGCTGGGGTGTGGCCAACCTGGAGCGGGCCATGCGCGGCCCAGGCCAGTTGCTGGGCACCTTCGATGCCACCCTGGGCGCCGGCCAAACCGATGTCTGGAGTAACGATATTTCTGATCAGGCGTTGATCCAGCGTCAGGCCGAGGACACTGCTGAACAGGCCGCCTGGCAGCAAACCCTGGTCAGCAGAGGTTGGCAGAACGGCGTGGCCAGCACCGCCAGCCAACAGGACCAGACCGACTACGCCGTGGGCACCGCCCGTGCTGCGGCCGCGGCTCAGCGCCAGTACCAGGGCAGCCTGATCAAGTCCGGCGCGGGCCGGTTGATCCTAGAAGGGAGCAATACCTATCGCGGCGATACCCAGGTCAACGGTGGTGTGCTGTCGGTCAATGGCTCCCTGACGTCGGCCGTGCAGGTCAATGCGGGTGGCACCTTGGGCGGCAATGGCCAGGTCGGTAACCTCACCGCGTTGAGCGGCGGGCAGGTTGCGCCGGGTAACTCCATCGGCACCTTGCAGGTGAACGGTGACTTAACCTTCGCGCCTGGCTCAACCTACGCGGTAGAGCTTTCGCCCACGGCCAGTGACCGCATTGTGGCCACCGGCAGTGCCACAGTGTCGGGGGCCAACATGACCCTGGCCCTAGACCCAACACCGGTGGCCTTGAATGCCACGCCTGGCCAAACCCTGGTTGGCCGCCAGTACAACGTGTTGCAAGCCGCCGACGGTGTGAATGGGCAGTTCGCCGCGGTCACCTCCCACTACGCTTTCCTCGGCGGCCGGCTGGACTACGCCGCTAACGGCGTTGCGCTGAATATCGAGCGCACGGCGGCATTCGACAGCGTGGCGCAAACCCCTAACCAGGCAGCCGTGGCCTCGGCCGCCGAGCAATTGGGGGCGGGCAACGCGGTGTATGAAAATCTGCTGCTCGCTCAAAGTGCCGCCTCGGCCCGGGAAAGTTTCCAGCAGCTGTCGGGCGAGGTCTACCCGGCAGTCGCCACCCAGTTGATCAACGACAGCCGCTATGTGCGTGATGCCGTAGGCGAGCGCCTGGGCGCCAGCGTGTTCGGTGCCGATGCCAATGCCAATACCGCAGCGCAAAACAATGTGTGGTTCAAGGCCTTGGGCGCGTGGGGCAAAACGGATTCCCGCAGCGATACGGCTGGCTATACCTCGTCCATTGGCGGCTTGCTGGCGGGTGTCGACGGCGACGTAGGTGAAGCCACACGCCTTGGTCTGGTAGGCGGCTACAGCGACAGCTCGGTCAATATGGGCTCGGGTACCCATTCCCGTGCATCGGTAGACAGCTACCATCTGGGCGCCTACCTGGGTCATGAGATCGGCGCCTGGCGCCTGACCCTCGGCGGTGCCTACAGCTGGCACCGGATCGACGGCAGGCGCGATGTACAGGTCGGCAGCGCCAGTGGCCGGGAGAAAACCAAACACAATGCGCAAACCGCACAGGTATTCACCGAAGCGGCGTACCGTATTCAGTTGCAGCCCGCAGTGCTTGAACCCTTCGCCAACCTGGCCTATGTGCACCTTGGCACGGATAGCTTCAGCGAGAAGGGAGATGCCGCAGCGCTTGCCTCCGGCAGCGATACCCGTGAAGCCGTGCTCGGCACGCTGGGTCTACGGGCGCTTAAAACCATCGCAATCAATGATCATCAGAAGCTGGATCTCTCCGGCAGCCTGGGCTGGCAGCACAACCTGAACGACACCGATTCAGAGCAGCACATGGCCTTTGCGGCAGGCGGCAGTAACTTCGGCATTGAAAGCTCGCCCCTGGTGCGTGACGCGGCCCTGGTGGGTGCCCATGCCCGCGTGGCGCTGAGCCGTGAGGCCAGCGTTAGCCTGGACTACAACGGCCAATTGGCCAGCCGTGAAAAAAGCCACGGCATCGGCTTGAGCCTTAACTGGCAGTTCTAAACGCAAAGCGGCAGGGCGAGCCAGGCCTTCGCCCGCCGCTTTCCTGAAGCTGAATGTTTCAACCTACCCATTGTTGGAAAAAGAACGACGCGGACGCCAAGGCGGCATTCGCGCGGGGTTTTGTGTGCGCTAACTAAGGACAGTTGTATTTATGAAAAAGCCATCCACCACTCGACAGCTTGCTGTCAGCTCCATTCGGCACGCTATTCGGCAAGCCCATCGCGTTTCTTGCGGCGCCCTGGCCTGTTACCTGGCCACCCTCGGTGCAGCTCAGGCTGCGCCTTACGTAGAAGCCGGCCAGGCCGGGAATATCGCCAGTTGGCGCAGCCCGGAGTTCACTGCGCAATGGGGGCTGGGCGCGATCAACGCCGACCAGGCCTACGCGGCCGGTTACACCGGCAAAGGCGTGAAGTTGGGGATTTTCGATCAGCCGGTGTACGCACCGCACCCGGAATTCGCCAGCCCGGATAAAGTGATCAACCTGGTCACCAGTGGCATTCGCGAGTACACCGACCCCTACATTCCGGTAAAGGCCGGCGACGCCTTCCGTTACGATGGCACCCCTACCCCTGACTCCAACGGCCGGCTGGGTAACCACGGCACCCACGTAGGTGGCATCGCTGGCGGCAACCGAGACGGCGGGCCCATGCACGGTGTGGCCTTCAACGCCCAGATCATCAGCGCCGACAACGGCGACCCAGGCCCGGAAGACGGCATTGTGCTGGGCAACGACGGCGCGGTTTACCAGGCGGGCTGGAACGCATTGGTCAGCAGTGGCGCGCGCATCATCAACAACAGCTGGGGCATTGGCATTACCGACCGCTTTGACCAGGGCGGTCGCGACCCGGCGTTTCCGCACTTTACCGTGCAGGATGCGCAGCTGCAGTTCGATCAGATCCGACAGATCCTCGGCACTCGCCCAGGGGGCGCTTATCAGGGCGCCATCGATGCCGCGCGCAGCGGCGTGGTCACCATTTTCGCCGCCGGCAACGACTACAACCTGAACAACCCGGACGCCATGGCCGGACTCGGGTATTTCGTGCCAGAGATCGCCCCCAACTGGCTGACGGTTGCTGCCCTGCAGCAAAACCCCAACGCCACGGCCGCTGGCGCCACGCCTTACACCTTAAGCACCTTTTCTTCTCGCTGCGGCTACACGGCCAGCTTCTGCGTGTCGGCGCCAGGTACGCGGATCTACAGCTCGGTGCTTAACGGCACCAGCCTGCAAGACCTGACCGTGGGCTGGGCCAACAAAAACGGTACCTCCATGGCCGCGCCCCATGTGGCGGGCAGCATGGCGGTACTGATGGAGCGCTTCCCCTACATGACCGGCGCACAGGTGGCCGACGTGTTGAAAACCACTGCCACCGACCTCGGCGCGCCTGGCGTGGACGCGCTCTATGGCTGGGGCATGATCAACCTGGGCAAGGCCGTCAACGGCCCGAGCATGTTCGTCACCGAGGCGGATATTCCCGCCGAGTTTCGTATCAGCGGCGCCTATGGAGACAGTCAGTTCGTGGCCAACCTGCCGGGCACTGGCGCGGTGGTCGATGCCGGTAAACCGACCCAGCGCCTCTGCAGCGGGCCACAATGCGGGCGGGACGTGTGGAGCAACGACATATCCGGCCATGGCGGCTTGACCAAGACAGGTATCGGTACCCTGGTGCTGACCGGCGCCAACACCTACAGCGGCCCAACCCTGGTCAATGAAGGGCGCCTGGCGATTAACGGTTCGCTGGCCTCGGCGGTGACCGTCAACGACACCGGCATACTGGGCGGCAACGGCCGGGTTGCGTCCCTTGTCGCCAACCGCGGCGGTACGGTAGCGCCGGGCAATTCCGTGGGCACCTTACAGGTGGCGGGCGACCTTAACCTGGCGCCCGGCGCGGTGTATGCGGTGGAGTTGTCGCCCACTGGCAGCGACCGCATCATCGCCGGCGGACAGGCTACGGTCAGCGGTGCGACCATGGCCCTCTCGCTGGAAAACGGCGCTGGCTTCACCACAGGCGAGGTCAACAGCCTGCTCGGCCGGCAGTTCAACGTGCTGCAAGCCGCGGGCGGCGTGCAGGGCCAGTTCGGTTCGGTGCTGGATAACTACGCGTTTCTGGATGGCAACCTGGCCTACAGCGGTACGGGCGTTGCCCTGGCCCTGGAGCGCAACGGGGACAGCTTCGCCAGCGCCGCGCAAACCGCTAACCAGGCCAACGTAGCGGCGGCCGCCGAGCAATTAGCGGCCGGTAACGCGGTGTACGAAGAGCTGCTGTTGAGCCCTGATGCTGCCACCGCCCGGCGTGCCTACACCCAGTTGTCCGGTGAAGTGCATCCGGCCATCGCCACGCAGTTGATCAACGACAGCCGCCAGCTACGCGATGCCGTGGGTGATCGCCTGCGCGTCGAAGGACTGTACGACCAGCCTGCGGCGGGTGTTGAAGGCAATAACCTGTGGGTGAAAGGCCTGGGCGCGTGGGGCAAGAACGCCGGCAGCAGCGACAGCGCCAGTTCAACCTCATCCCTGGGCGGCCTGCTCGCCGGTGTGGACGGCCTGGTGGCTGAGCACACCCGGTTGGGCGCCATGGTCGGCTATAGCGATACCTCGTTAGGCATGGGCGACGACACCCATTCCAGCGCCTCGGCCGATAGCTACCACCTGGGTGCCTACATTGGCCACGAGGAAGGGCCGTTGCGCCTGACCGCGGGTGCATCCCATAGCTGGCACCGCATCGACGTCAAGCGAGAGCTGCAACTGGGCGCGTCGACCGACCGCCTCAAGGTCAAGCGCGACGCGCAATCGACCCAGGTGTTCAGTGAAGCAGCCTATCGCCTGAACCTGCAGCCTTTGGCTCTGGAGCCCTTCGCCAACCTGGCCTATGTGCATTTCGATAGCGACAGCTTTACCGAGAAGGGCGGCGCCACGGCGCTCAAGGGTAACGACGACAACCGCGACACGGTGCTGTCCACGCTGGGGGTGCGTGCCGGTAGCCGGTTCAACCTCACCGATACCCAGAAGCTGGACGTCTCAGGTACCTTGGGCTGGCAGCATAACCTGAGCGATACCTCGGCCGAGCAGCACATGGCCTTCGCCAGCGGGGTGAATACCTTTGCCGTGCAGAGCGTGTCCATGGACCGGGACGCCGCCGTCGTGGGCGCCCGCGCCAGCCTTGTCTTGAACCGGGATGCGCGGATCAACCTGGACTACAACGGCCTGCTGGGCGCCCGGGATAAAACCCACGGCGTGGGGCTGTCGCTGAATTGGGATTTCTAACCTCTAGCGCTGCCTGAAAGCCTGCGCCAGCTTGGGTGCTCTCGCCCGATACTAGAAACCGTTTGGAGGGTCTATTTTGTCCCTCCAAACGGTTCAGCAGCGATCCGGTGGAGCGCCTGAGCACCTGCTCGAAAGATTGCTCCCTTTGCTGTAGAGAACCTCCCAAGCCCGCTCCTATCAAGGCATTGGCGGCTGCCATGCCTCTCTCAAAGAAACGTCCTTTACCGGGCAAGTGATTGACGTCCCTCATGACGCATCGACAGGGTCATGACAACTCGATGCGTTCCACCTTGCCCACCAACAGGATGTAGGACAACGCACCGAGCAGCGCCAGAACGGCGATGTAAGTGATCGCCGGCGCAAAGGAATCCCCGGACGCCAGGAAACCGATCACGATCGGGGTGGCGATCGCCGCCAGGTTACCGATCAGGTTGAACGTGCCGCCGGTCAGCCCTAACAGCCGCGCCGGCGCGAGGGTCGAGACCAGCGACCAGGTGATCGACGCCAGGCCGTTGCCGAAGAAGGCCAGCGCGAGGAACGCAATCACCAGCGGCGTCGAGTCGACGTAGTTGGCGCCAATGATCGAGGTGGAGATCAACAGCCCGGCGATGATCGGCGTCTTGCGCGCGAAGCCCACGGTGTGACCGCGACGGATGAGCCAGTCGGAGAAGAACCCCGAGCAGAGCACGCCGACGAACGCTGCGAGAAACGGCAGCGATGCCAACAGGCCCGACTTGATGAAGTCCATGCCGCGGTATTTGACCAGGTAGGTCGGGAACCAGGTGAGGAAGAACCACAGCGTCGAGTTCAGGCAGAACTGGCCCAGGTAGATGCCCCACAGCTTGCGCTTGGTCAGCACGATGCCCAGATCCTGCCAGCTGAAACCGCTTTTGCGCTTGGAGGCATCGGTCTGCATGTCGACCAGCCCGCCGCCGTCCTTGATCAGGTCGATCTCGCCCTGATTAATGCCTTTGAAATCGCGGGGCTCGCGGTAAACCATGTACCAGATCGCTGCCCAGAGCACCCCGACCCCGCCGGTGGCCACGAACACCATGTGCCAGCCGTAGCGGGTCTGTAGCCACGCGAGCACAGGGGTCAGGAAGGCCAGGCCGACGAACTGGCCGGAGGTGTAAAAGCCGACGGCGGTGGCGCGTTCCTTTTCCGGGAACCAGGCGGTGACGACCCGGCTGTTGATCGGATAGGCCGGGGCCTCCAGCGCGCCGACGGCCATGCGCAAAATGAACAGGCCGATGAAGCTGCCAACGAAGCCGAGGAAGATGGTCGCGATGGACCACAGCGCCAGCGCCACGGTGTAGAGAATGCGCGGCGGGACGCGATCCACCAGCCAGCCGCCGGGCAGCTGCATGGCGGCGTAGGTCCAGCCGAACGCGGAGAAAATCAGGCCGACGTGCACCGGGTCGATGCCGAGCTCGCTGGTCAGTGCGGGCGCGGCGATGGACAGGTTGCTGCGGTCGAGGTAGTTGATCACCACGGTGATGAACAGCAGCACCATGATGAAAAAGCGTTTGCGGGTTGGCGTGGCGGTGGTCGCCCGCGCTTGGGAAGCAGTCTGTGTGCGCAAGGGAAGTGCCTCTTTTTATGGTTATCTGAGGTCTGAAGTTTTTTGCTGGCTTTGTTGCGATTGTTCCCACGCTCCGCGTGGTAACACTGCTCTGGACGCTCTGCGTCCGGCAGTCGACGCCGAGCGTCGGGGGATGCATTCCCACGCGGAGCGTGGGAACGATCAGTCGGGCTCAAGCCCGGGGAGCAATCACCACTCGGCAAAGCTGCCGTCGGCGTGGCGCCAGATCGGGTTGCGCCAGCGGTGGCCGATGGCGGCGCGTTCCTTGACGTACTCTTCGTTGATCTCGATGCCCAGGCCCGGGCCGTTCGGGATCTTCACCATGCCCTTGTCGTAATCGAAGACTTCCGGGTTCTTGATGTAGTCGAGCAGGTCGTTGCTCTCGTTGTAGTGAATGCCCAGGCTCTGCTCCTGAATGAACGCGTTGTAGCAAACGGCGTCCAGTTGCAGGCACGCGGCCAGCGCGATCGGGCCCAGCGGGCAATGCAGCGCCAGCGCCACGTCATAGGCTTCGGCCATGTTGGCGATCTTGCGGGTTTCGGTGATGCCGCCGGCGTGGGAAGCATCGGGCTGGATGATGTCCACATAACCTTCGCTCAACACGCGCTTGAAATCCCAGCGGGAGAACAAACGCTCGCCCAGGGCAATCGGCGTGCTGGTCAACGGTGCCAGTTCCTTCAGCGCTTCGTAGTTCTCGCTAAGCACCGGCTCTTCGATGAACATCAGCTTGTAGGGGTCCAACTCCTTCATCAGCACCTTGGCCATCGGCTTGTGCACGCGACCGTGGAAGTCAACGCCGATGCCGACGTTCGGGCCCACGGCATCGCGCACAGCGGCGACGTTGGCCAGGGCCAGGTCGACCTTGTCGAAGGTGTCGAGGAACTGCAGCTCCTCGGTGCCGTTCATCTTCACCGCAGTGAAACCACGCTCAACCGCTTCTTTTGCCGCACGTGCGGTGTCCGCCGGGCGGTCGCCGCCGATCCACGAATACACCCGAATCTTGTCGCGCACCTGGCCACCCAGCAGATCGCTGACCGACACGCCCAGCGCCTTGCCCTTGATGTCCCACAGCGCCTGATCGATGCCCGCCAGCGCGCTCATATGAATGGCGCCCCCCCGGTAGAAGCCGCCGCGATAGAGCACGGTCCAGATGTCTTCGATGTTGCGTGGGTCTTTGCCGATCAAATAGTCGGACAGTTCCTCAACCGCTGCAGCCACGGTATGGGCGCGGCCCTCGACCACAGGCTCGCCCCAACCGGTGACGCCCTGGTCGGTTTCGACTTTCAGGAAGCACCAGCGCGGCGGAACGATGTAGGTCGTGAGTTTGGTGATTTTCATGTCTTGTCTCTCTTATTCAAAAACACATGCTGTTCGCGCACTGCTCAAAAACACAGCCTCGATGGCGCGACGAGCGGGTCGGTCACTGATGGTTGGCAGGCTTGTGCTGGTTCCAGGCATCAACGTAGGCCTTGGCGCTCTTGGCAACATCGTCCGCGCTCATGCCCGGCTTGAACAGCCCCGAACCCAGGCCGAAACCGGACACGCCGGCGTCGAGGAAGACTTTCATGTTGTCCGGGGTGATGCCGCCGACCGGAATCAGCGCCGTGCCGGCCGGCAATACCGCCAGCCAGGCCTTGACCACTGCCGGGCCCATTTGCTCGGCAGGGAACATTTTCAGCACGTCGGCGCCTTCGGCCAGCGCGGCGAAGGCTTCGGTCGGCGTCGCCACGCCCGGAGACAGGAACAGGCCTTCGGCTTTTGCCGCGCGCAGCACCTTCGGATCGCTGTGGGGCATGACGATGACCTGGCCGCCGGCTTCCTTGACCTGGCGCACTTGCTCCGGCGTCAGCACCGTGCCCGCACCGATCAGGCAATCGGCGGGCAGGCTCTGACGCAGCAGGCGGATGCTGTCGTACGGCTGCGGGGAATTGAGCGGCACTTCGATGACGCGGAAACCGGCGGTGTACAGGACATCACCGATGGCCGGCGCTTCCTCGGGGCGCAGGCCGCGAAGAATCGCGACCAGACCGTTTTGCACGAGGGCTTGCTTGAGCATGTCAGTTCTCTACGTGAAGGGGCCGGGCAGCGGCCGAAGAGGAGGATTGAATCAGACCGGCCTGCACCGCGACCTGCCAGAGGCCACGCTCGGTGGCTTGCTCCGCCAGAGTCACCTGGGCGAAACCGTTGGCATCAAGGGCGCGCTGATAGCGGGCGATCAGGGCGTCGCTGCCGATCAGGATTACGGCAGGCAGCTGCGCGTCGGTCTGGCGCAACAGCTGCGCCAGCGCGACGATTTCATGGCCGATCAACAGGCCGGACAGATAATCGGATTGAGCGGTGCCGGACAGCACGCCGGTCAGGCCGAGGGTGCGGCAACTGAAGATGGTCGACAGCGGACCTGCCGCACCGTTGGCCGACCGCGACACCGCCACACCTCGGTCAAACGCTTCAGCGTCGAAGGTGTCGCTGCGCTGCATTGTACGGCCGAGAATGGTATGGCTGGACAGCGCGGCGTAGACCTCACCGGTCATGAAGGTATCGAAATGCTCGATCCGGCCGTCCACCGCCCTCACCCACTTCGAGTGGCTGCCGGGCAGGCCGATCAACAGGGGTTTGGCGGCTTCGCTGGCGGTCAGCGAGTCGAGAATGCCGAGGACTTGGGTTTCTTCGCCGCGCATCACGTTGGGCAGCTCGGAACGCTGCAGGATGCCGGGAATGATGTGAATGTCGACGCCGCGCACGCTGCGCACCGTGACCAGCGCAGAGCTGAGCGCTGCAACGCTGGCAGGCGTCTGCTGATAGACCGCCTCGCGCCAGCCCTGGGCGCTGCCGACCATGCCGCAGGCGATCACCGGCAGCGTTGGTTCGGCGTCGAGCCAGTCGCCGCAGGCTTCGTCAAAAGCCAGCTCGAATCCGTTGGAAACCTGCTGCCCGCCGATCGAACGGGGTGTCGATGGCAGCTGCATGATGCCCGCGCTGAGCGAACGTTGTTCCAGTACCCGGCCGTGTTCGCCGAGTCGATACGCGCGAAGGGATGTCGTACCCCAATCGAGCGCAATCAATTGCGCCTGCATGGCTTCACCTGATTGTTATTAATGAGTGAATGCGGGGCGGACTATAAACCGGTTGTCCGGATAATCTCAATATATAACGTTCAATCCCATATATAGGGATTTTACGTATTTTGGGTGCTGACGCTTCGGCGGTTGCCTGTTCCGAACGGGGTGGCGGTTCGGGCATACTGCCGCCCGCCGTTGGCAAAACTTTCACGAACCCGGTGTTAGCCTTCGGCTACGAGCGTGCAGTGCGTCACCTCCTGTTTTCCAAACGCCCTCCGCCACTCATCAGCCTCAGTGCCGAAGGTGGTAACTTTCCTTGCCTTTCCCTGCCCTGCCCTGCACGCCTGCTGGCGACTGTTCGCGTGCCCGCACGCTTAACTCATCTGAACAAGGATCCTCAAGATGAAGCGATTCCCCGTGCTCGACAGCCTGCGCGGTCTCTGCGCCCTGACCCTGATCGTTCATCACTCGCACATCGAGCGAAGCATCACGGAGCTGTCGTTTTTCCGTAACGCCAGTCAGTTCGCCGGTCTGTTCTTCGCCCTGAGCGGCTTTCTGCTGTACCGGCGCTACGTCGGCACACTGAACACCTCGCGGCAGCTGGGCCACTTCATGGTTTCCCGCGCCTGCCGGGTCATGCCGCTGCACATCGCGGTGCTGTTGTTCTTCATCGGTTTCGAGTGTTTGAAGCTCGTGCTGGAGCGCTACGGGCTGCTGTTGAATTTCCCGGCGTTCAGTGGTGACCGTGCCCCTGGGGAGATCCTGCCCAATCTGTTGCTGATCCAGGCGTGGTGGCCGGGCTTCAATGCGCTGTCGTTCAACTACCCGTCGTGGTGGTTAAGTGTCGCGTTTTACCTGTGGCTGATCTTCGGACTGGTCTGCTATGCGCTGCCGGGCATGGCGCGGATGATATTTACCTTGCTGGGCGGGTTGGCGTTTGTCGGGTTGTTCGCGGATTCCGATCTGCTGACGCGCTATGTCTTGTGGGGCGCGGCCTGTTTCTTTGCGGGCACGGTGACGTATCGGCTGTACGCGCGGCTGCGCAATTTCGCGCCGGGGATGGTGCTGGGCAGTGTGCTTGAGGTGGGGGTATTGGCGACCATTGGCTGGCTGATGGTGGACGGCGAAGCCCCGCTGACAATTGAGCTGTCGCTGCTGTTTTGCCTGGCGATTCTGGTGTTCGCCTGGGAGGCCGGGGCGGTTTCGCGGCTGTTGCAGGTGCGGGTGTTTCCGGCGCTGGGCCGGTTGTGGCTGTCGATTTATCTGACCCATGCGGCGGTGATTTTCGTGGTCGCGACAGGGCTGACGGTGGCGGCGAAGTTTGGTGGTTATCCGTTGCTGGTCGACAAGCCGGGCGAGATTCCGGGGTCGCTGGTGCGGTATCTGAGTACGGGCAGTGCCCTGAACGACAATCTGTTGATGCTGTTGGTGGTGGTGGCGGTTGTGGTGGTTTCGATGGTGGTTCATCGGTACATCGAAGTGCCGGGCATGCGGTTTGCTGCTGTCTTAAGATCAAGATCAAATTCAAGATCAGAGGCATCTGCCTAGGGGCAGATTGTTTCGCCTTCGGCGAGTTACTTGGAAAAGCACCCCAAGTAACCAAGGGTGCTTGCTCTCGGTTTGGCCCTTCCTTCGTCAGGGTTCCTTCACTCCGGTCTCGCTCCGTGGGCCCGCCGCCATCCGCCATCCATGGCGGGGGGCGGCTCTCGCGGCATCCATGCCGCTCGGCCCAC
>NZ_JBNNGV010000041.1:0-38350 GCF_050268485.1 Pseudomonas sp. NPDC078416
TCATACAGTGGGACCGGTTCAGCCGGGAAGCTTTTGCTTGATCGTTCCCACGCTCCGCGTGGGAATGCATCCCGTGACGCTCCGCGTCACTTCCCCAGGCCTGAATGCGGGTCGTCCGCGGGACGCGGAGCGTGGGAACGATCGGCGTCATCGTCGTAGCTGGCGGAATGCATTTTTCTGTAGGAGCCGGCTTGCTGGCGAACGCGGTGGGTCAGGTATGAATATATCGACTGACACAATGCATTCGCCAGCAAGCCGGCTCCCACAGACTGCATTCATACAGTGGGACCGGTTCAGCCGGGAAGCTTTTGCTTGATCGTGCCCACGCTCTGCGTGGGAACGCATCCTGTGACGCTCCGCGTCACCTCCCAAGGCCTGAATGCGCGTCGTCTGCGGGACGCGGAGCGTCCGGGGCGGCGTTACCACGCGGAGCGTGTGAACGATCGGCGTCATCGTCGTAGCTGGCGGAATGCATTTTTCTGTAGGAGCCGGCTTGCTGGCGAACGCGGTGGGTCAGGTATGAATATATCGACTGACAGAATGCATTCGCCAGCAAGCCGGCTCCTACAGTGGGGTTGGGTACAGTCAGTGGGACCGGCTTCAGCCGGAAAGCTTTTGCTTGATCGTGCCCACGCTCTGCGTGGGAATGCATCCTGTGACGCTCCGCGTCACCTCCCAAGGCCTGAATGCGCGTCGTCTGCGGGACGCGGAGCGTCCGGGGCGGCGTTACCACGCGGAGCGTGGGAACGATCGGCGTCATCGTCGTAGCTGGCGGAATGCATTTTTCTGTAGGAGCCGGCTTGCTGGCGAACGCGGTGGGTCAGGTACGAATATATCGACTGACAGAATGCATTCGCCAGCAAGCCGGCTCCTACAGTGCGGGCTGGTTACAGTCAGGGGGACCGGCTTCAGCCGGGAAGCTTTTGCTTGATCGTGCCCACGCTCTGCGTGGGAATGCATCTCGTGACGCTCCGCGTCACTTCCCAAGGCCTGAATGCACGTCGTCTGCGGGACGCGGAGCGTCTGGGGCGGCGTTACCACGCGGAGCGTGGGAACGATCGGCGTCATCGTCGTAGCTGTCGGAACGCATTTTTCTGTAGGAGCCGGCTTGCTGGCGAACGCGGTGGGTCAGGTACGAATATATCGACTGACAGAATGCATTCGCCAGCAAGCCGGCTCCCACAGACTGCATTCATACAGTGGGACCGGTTCAGCCGGGAAGCTTTTGCTTGATCGTTCCCACGCTCCGCGTGGGAATGCATCCCGTGACGCTCCGCGTCACTTCCCAGGCCTGAATCGGCGTCATCGTCGTAGCTGGCGGAATGCATTTTTCTGTAGGAGCCGGCTCCCACAGACTGCATTCAAACAGTGGGGCCGGCTTCAGCCGGGAAGCTTTTGCTGTCGCTCTCGCCTTTGCTTTTGATCTTCGACGCAAGAAGTCCAGACGACACAAATCGCGACTTGGGTGCAGGCTGAACGCAGGTCTCGCGCAGTGGGCCGAGCCGCATGGATGCGGCGAGAGCTGCCCCCCGCCATGGATGGCGGATGGCAGCGGGCCCACGGAGCGGGGCCGGAGTGAAGGGACCCCGAGGAACGAGGGGCCCAACCAGGAGCAGGCACTTTTGCTTACTTTTGGTGCTTTTCAAAAGTAAGTCGCCGAAGGCGAAACAGTCTGCCCCCAGGCAGACGCCCTTGATCTTGATCTTGATCAAACATCTTCGATTCGAATGACTTCGTCCGTTACTTCCTCAAGCTGCCGCACGATCTGATAAATATTCGCCACCGCCAACAGCGTCGTCCGCGGGATGTACTTGCCTGCCTTGACCTTATACAGCGTCCGCGCCAGCCAGATACTCTGCACCACCGGAATCCCCGCCTTCTTCGCCCGCGCAATCAATGCCAGCGCCTCATCATCCTCACCCTTGCAATGAATCTGCGGCAGCGGCGTCGTGCCGGGCCGGTAATACAGCGCCACCGCATAATGCGTCGGATTCACCACCAGCATGTCCGCATCCTCCACCGGCTTGGCCGGCGCAGTCGGCGCCTGGTTCAGCAACTCATGGGCCAGTTGCCGACGATGCCCCTTCACATGGGGGTCGCCCTCCGACTGCTTGTACTCCTTCTTGATGTCCTCATGGCTCATCCGCAGCTTCTTCGCGTGGAAATACTTTTGCAGCGCAAAATCCACCGCGCCGATGACCAACAGCAACCCCAGCGTCGCCCGCAAGATATGCCGGAACACCTGCAACAGCGCATGCCAGTACGTCGTCAGGTCCGTGCTCGACAGCAAAATCAGCGTGCCCAGCGACGGCTTCACCACCACGTACAGCGTCGCCGCGATGGCCGTGGCTTTCAGGATGCTGAGGAGTAGCGTGGTCAGGCTCTGCGCCGAGAACATCTGCTTGGCGTGGGCGAACGGGTTGAGTTTGTTGAAGTCCAGCTTCAGCGCCTTGGGCGCGAACAGGAACCCGATCTGTATCCAGCTGCCCACCAGCCGCATCAACATCGCGATGCCGACGCTACTCAGAATGAAGCCGACCAACACGCTCGCGCCTTCGCTGGCGACCTGTTCCAGCGTGTGCATGAAGGGCTGGCCAACACCCTGGAATGACAGCGTCATCAAGTGCAGCAACCGCGCGACGCTTTCGTCCGCCAGGCCGAAGGTCACTTCGCTGACGACCAGCAGCACCAGCAGTTTGCTCAGGTCCTGGCTCTGCCCGACCTGACCTTTTTCGCGGGCGTCGCGCAGTTGTTTGGGCGTGGCCTTTTCGGTTTTTTCGCTCACGGCACATGCACCAGTTGGCCGAGCAAATGCTTGAGATCGGCGAATTGCATGATCTGGCCGTTGCCCAGTTCCAGCAGTGTCGGCAGGTAGATGAGGAGGAAGGCGATGCCCGCCATGCTCTTGGCCGGCATGGCCAGAATCGACACGTTCAGTTGCTGCGCGTACAGGCCGATGATCGCCAGTGCGGCCTCGATCAACAACAGCAAACCAATGAACGGCGCGGCGTAGAGCATCATGTGCTGGAGGGTCTGGTTGAGTTGTTCGAGAAACAGGTCCAGGCCGTCGACGGTCATGCCGGGCAGCCAGGCGGTGGGCGGCCAGACCAGATAGCTGTCCCAGATCACTTGAGTGATCAGCGACAATCCGCCGGACAGGATCACCAGCATGATCAACGTCTCCTGAAACAGCTCGCCCAGCGGCGTCGCGTCAGGCCCCAGGGCGGGGTTCAGTTGACCGCCGCTCAAGGCGCCGCGCTGGCTGTCGAGCAGCGCGCCCACCGAGGCGAACATCCAGAACGGCGCGTACAGCAACAGGCCGAGGAGGGTGCCGAGCACGGCCTCTTTCAGCAGCAGCGCGCCGATGGAAAACCAGTCGTCTTGCATGCCCGACAGCGCGCGGCTGATGCTCGGCGCCGGCACCATCGAGACCACCAGCACCACCGCGTAACGCAGCGGGCCCTTGAGGTATTTGAAGCAGAACGCCGGCACCAGAATCATGCACGGCAGGATGCGCGCCGCCGCCAAGCCCATGCCCAGCATCAGTTCGAACAGGCCCTGGGCGTCGAAGGGCATCTAGTGCGCGCCGCCGGAGCGGGCGATCAGGTCGAAGGCCAGGTTGATGAACTGGATCAGCTCGACACCGATCCAGCGCCCGGTCATGGCCAGGGTCAGGCCGACCGCAGCGAGCTTGATGCCGAAGGGCAGGGTCTGGTCCTGGATCTGCATCAAGGCCTGCAACAGCGAGGTGATGACGCCGACCAGCACGGCGACCCCCAACGGCGGCGCCGTGAGAATCACCACCAGAAACATGCCCTGCTTGAACAACGCCAGCGCTTCCATCACCGCCTCACATGTACGAGTAGAAAAGGCTGTCGAGCAGGCGCGTCCAGCCTTGCACCAGCACGAACAGCAGCAGTTTGAGGGGCAGCGAAATGGTCATCGGCGAGACCATCTGCATGCCCAGCGCCAGCAGCAGGTTGGAGACGATCAAGTCGATGACGATGAACGGGATGTAGATCAGAAAGCCGATCTGAAAGCCGGCCTGCAGTTCGGACAGAACGAAGGCGGGCACGGCCAGCAGCAGGTCGCTTTTGCTGGCCTGATCGGCCATATCCTTGGGCCACATGCGCTGGGTGTTGTCGAGCAGATGCGCCACAACTTCCGGGTCGGTGTTACGGGTCATGAAGCGCTGCAACGGCTCGATGACGGTGTTGGCGCTGGCCTGCAATTTCTCGGTACTTCCCATCTCCAGCGGACGGTCGTGAACCCGCTGCTGGATTTCGTGGGCGACGGGGGCCATGACGAACATGGTCGCGGCCAGGGCGATGCCGTAGAGCGCCATGTTCGGTGGCACTTGCTGCACGCCGATGGCGTTGCGGGTAATCAGCAGGGTCATGGAGATCTTGAGAAAGGCCGTGCAGACAATCAACAGAAACGGAATCAACGACAGGGCGCCGAGGAACAGCGCCAGCATCACCGGGTTCATCCCGTCCATGATCATGAGTGGGACGCCATGCGCGTAATTTGCAGACCGAGCCGGCCCTCGACGCTGACCAGCTCGCCCTCCGCGACGATGCGATCGCCGTGGCACAGGGTGGCGAAGCCGGGCGTGACGCCGTTGACGGGTAAGACGGTGCCGGCAGCGATGCGGCGCAGGTCACCCAACGTGAGTTCAAGGCTGCCGCAGCGCAGGGTCAGGGCCAGCGGCAGTTGATCCAGGGAATCGAGGGAGGTTTGGGTTTCAGCCGATTGCGGATCAAGCTCCGTGTCCGCATAGCCGTCGGATTCGTCGTGCCACTGGCTTTCGGTGGCGTGAGGGTCTTCAAAAGCTTCCCGGCTAAAGCCGGTCCCACGGTCAACAGTTTCAGGGCTGAAGCCTGTCCCGTCGTTCAGAGCGTGCTCGGTCGACTCATCGTCGGCAAGATCCTCGATCTCGTCTTCGTACAATTCTTCATTGACCATGTCCCAAGTCTTCCTCGTGGCTGAACCGTACATACAGCTGCTCGGCGCGGCTGTCCGTCTGCACTGCCCATTGCCGACCTGCCAGTTGCAGGCGCCCGCCGCCTTCTTCGTCGAAATGACACAACGACGGCAGCAGCACGTCCCCCGGTTGCAGCGACGCCAACTGGTCGAGGCTCAACGACAGCTCGCCCAACACCAGCGGCTGTCGGATAGGCCAGTCCTGCGAGACGTTCTGCCGGTGCGGCTGCCAGTGGTGGCCGCCGAGCAGTTGCAGCATGACCCGCGCGTCGGCGCAGAGCTGTGCGTGCAACACCTGCGAACCCAGCCGCAGGTGCAATCGGCAGGTCATCGGCGCGGTATCCGTGCTTTCGCCCTCGGCGGACAGCGCAGTGATATCGCTGAGTGGCCGCAGAGGGCAAAGCAGTTCCGCCAGTTCGGTACTCATGCGCTGATTCACCAACTGCCAGTACCACGGCTGATGTTCGCCGCCGAGGGTGACCGGCAGTTCGCCGAGCAGGCTGAGCACCGCTTCGGCGTCGCTCAGGGCGAAGGGGCCGAGGGCGCTGTCGAACCAGGTCAGCGATGACGCGTTCCCGGCTGAAGCCGGTCCTGCGAGGGGCGGGCTGTCATCGTCGGGTATCAATCGCAGGGTCAGTTCGCCGCGCTGACCCTGGGCGGTGTAGCCGCAGCTCACGCCGGCCCCCAGCAGACGCGAGGCCTCGGCAAACTCGCCGCTGACTTCCCGCATCTTCAGCGGACTGAATGGCGGGTTCCCGGCTAAAGCCGGTCCTACGGCGTTCAGGTCGCTCATGCCCAGTTTCATGCCCGAGTTCGTGTCCGAATTCATGGTCAAGTTCATGTCTGGCGTCATGCCTGTGCCTCCTCATGCAGGGACAGATCAACGTCACAGCCCAGCGCCTGTTCCAGCGCGCTTTCGCAGTGGCGTTGATGGGGCTGCAAGCGTTTCAGTACGCCGCGCCTTGCGAAGCCCAGTTCGATGCTCCACTGGTTGTCGCGCTTGTTGGCGTTGACCTGCACCTTGCCCAGATTGGGCATCAGCAAGGTCAGGCTCAACGGGCCGTCCGGCTGTTGCGGCAGGCGTTGGGCGAGCTCGTCGATGAGCTGCGTCGGCACGCCTTCAGCGGGAAACAACGTGCTGAAACTGCTGCCGGCGAAACCCGATTCGCTTTGCTCTTCCGTCACCGGCGCCACCAACAGTTGGGAAAAAAACATCCCGTCGGCACTCAACGACGCCGGCGAGGCAGATTCGTCGCACAGCCTGCGCAGGCGTTCGGCATCGGCGCGACGCACGTTGGCCTGCGGCTGGCGCGGGTCGCCCGGCGCGGCAGGGGATGGCGAAGGCGAGGGCGTACGGGGCGTTTCGGCACGGGGCTGAGGTTGCGGGCGAGGCGGGTGTTGGACGGGGCTGTTCATATCGATTCACCTTGTTCGTTGAGGGCCTCGGCCAGGCAGGCGAGTTTTTCCACGGCACGTTGGGACGCTTTCGCCGCGTGTTTCGCCTCGGCCAGACGCTGATGTTGTTCCTCGATACCTATCTCTTGGCGGGCCATGTCCTGGCGGATATAGGCCAGCCGGTCGAGCATGCGGTTTTCCTTTTCGTGCCAGCGTTCGAGGTCGTCCAGCGACATTGCTTTATTGACGTGGGCGCTGCTCAACACCTGCCGGCGTTCGCGCTGGTTATGGCGTTCCTGCACGTATGAATCGCGCGTCTGTTGCAAGTGTTCGTGCATCTGCTCCAGGGTTTTCTGCGCCTGCCGTTGCGCCCGTTCAGCGCTGGCCTGGCGATGCTGACGCAGGGGCGTCAGCACGCTGATGACCTGTTCCATGGCGAGGTTTTGCGGATCGACTTCAAGCGCTTCTTCCACGCCACTACTCCGGCAGTTGCGAGGTGAGTTGCATCAGCGCCGCCAGGGTCTCTTGCAGCGGCACCGGCTCGCGCAGGTCCTGGCGCAGAAACGCATTGATCGGCTCGTTCAGCCGTACGGCGCAGTCGGTCACCGGGTCGCTGCCGGGCTGGTATTCGCCCAGGCGCAGGAGCATTTCCACTTGCTTGTACGCCGCCATCAAACGACGCAATCGGTTGTTCGCCTGCTGGTGCTCGCGTCCGGTGACGTTGCTGATGATCCGGCTGATGCTGGCCTGCACGTCGATGGCCGGGTAGTGCCCGCGCTCCGCCAATTTACGCGACAGCACGATGTGGCCGTCGAGCAGCGAACGCACCTCGTCGGCGACCGGGTCGTTCATCGAATCCTGTTCGATCAGCACGGTGTACAGCGCGGTGATCGAGCCCTTTTCACTCATGCCGGCCCGTTCAACCAGGCGCGGCAGCAGGGTGTAGACCGAAGGGGGCAGGCCGCCGCGCCCGAGGGGTTCGCCGGCGGCAATGCCGATCTCGCGCTGTGCCCGGGCGAACCGGGTCAGGGAATCGAGCAGCAACAACACCTTCAGGCCGCGTTCGCGAAAGGCCTCGGCGATGGCCGTGGCGGTGAAGGCCGCGCGGGCCCGCTCCATGCTGGACCGGTCCGATGTGGCGCAGACCAGCACCGAACGCGCGCGCAGTGTCGCGTCCAGTTCGTGGTCGAGAAACTCGCGCAGCTCACGGCCCCGCTCGCCGATCAGGCCGAAGACGATCACGTCGCAGTCCATGTTGCGCGCCAGCTCGGCCATCAAGGTGGTCTTGCCGCAACCGGCGCCGGCGAACAAGCCGACGCGCTGGCCTTCGCCGAGCAGAATCGCGCTGTCGATCGCACGCACGCCCGTGGGCAATGCCCTGCTGATCCGTGGGCGCTGGGTTGGCGGCAGGGCGTCGGCAATCACCGGCAGGGTGACGCGCCGATCACCGGGACCGGCGAACGCGCCTTCGGAATCCCCCAGCAAAGGACGACCGAAACCGTCGAGCACGCTGCCCAACAAGCTGTCATCGACGCCGATGCGGTGAGCCATGCCCAGCGGCCGGATGTGCGCGCCGACCTGAATCCCGTCCGGCGTGCCCAGCGCACTGAGCAATGTGCAATCCCGGGTGAAGCCGACGATCTCTGCAAGCATGACGCTGCCGTCGGATTTGCTCACTTCACACAGGTCACCAACCTTGGCTGCGGGAATCTGGCACTCCAGCAAGATGCCGCTGACGGCACTGACCCGGCCGCTGACCTTCACTGCAGAAAAGCCTTTCAAGCGCTGAAGGTGAGCGGATTTCCATTGATCCAGCGCTGCGTTCACCAGCTCACCTCGTAGTGGCGGTCGCCGTCGAACTGGATGCGATTGTCATCGATGCGTGTCAGGCGCAGCCCGGCCAGCTCGTCGCCGACGTACAGCCGGCGACCGTCCGCCGTGACCAGGTGCGCATTGGGCCCGGACATGATCTGCACGATGGTGAACGGCAGGCCACTGGTCCCGGCGGCGACGTTGTCGATCAATGCGACCGGCGTGTCATAGCGATCCTTGAAACGCTGGAGCATGCGCTGATAGACCAGCTGCGATTCCGGCTTGAGGTTGCCGCTCAAGGCCAGACCCTCAGGCGTCTGCTCCACAGTGACGTCGCTGAGCAGCCGTTCGCTGAGCATGGTGTTGAGCTGGCGTTTGACGTCATCGACGCTGGTCAGCCGGATGCGTTTTTTTGCCGGCAGCTCAGTCGTTTTGGCCTTCTCGTTCGAAGGTCTGGCGGGCTGATTGGCCTGCTGCGCAAGTTGCTGCGCCGGCGAACTGATCGCCAATTGCTCTGAGGCGGGCGTCGCGCTGCGGCTCAGGCTCCAGGCGCTGCCGGCGATGCCGAGCAACACGCCGATGACCACGCCGGTGGTGCGGTTGAAAAAGCGCGAGTGCGACTCGACCTTCTCCAGCGGCGCGCTGGCCGGCGCTTCGGCCTGCGCCGTCTGCTCCGACTGCGCTTTAGGAATCACCGCAGGCACGGAAGGCCAGGGGTCTTGCGCCGGAGACACGCACAGCCACACAGAACCCAGCACAAACGCGGCGTTGGGCGTGAGCAGGGTGCTGGCGTGAAGATGGCCTTCCTCGTCGGCGATGGGGCCGTCGGCCGCGTTGAGCAGCCAGTCTTCGCCCTGGCGTTGCAGGCGGCAGTGCAGCTGTTCGACGCCGGGATCATGCAGCGCCAGATCCTGATCGGCGTCAGCGCCAATGCCCCAGTGCTCACCCACCAGCGGCAGTGCGGCGCCTTGGTGCAGGCCGGTCAATACGCGTAATTCAAACATGTGACGCTCTCCAGGCACTCAAGCGGCGTACTCGTTATCCAGCGCTTGCGGGTCGTCTTCGTGATCGCTCTCGAAGTCGTCTTCCAGGTCGAAGCGCCCCAGCACCTTGACCTGCGCCGCGTTGCTGATTTCGGCAAAGGACAGCACTGGCACGTGATAGAACTCCTCTTGCAACAGGGTCCGCAGCGGGCTGCGCAAATCCTGGGCGACCAGCAACACCGCGCGTTGGGCGCTGCGCAGCGGGAAGGCGATGTGCAGCTGCTGCACCAGTAACTGGCTGGTTTCGTTGTCCAGCGCGAAGAAGGTTTCGGTCTGAGTCTGGCGCAGGCCGTCGCGCAGAATGCCTTCGCTTTCCGGCGTCAGCACCCAGACCAACAAGCCTTCGGGGCCGGAATACTGGTGGTAGATCTGCGATTTCAGGGCGATGCGCACGTAGTCGGCGAGCACCGTGACTTCGCGCTCGTGCTGGCCGTGCTCGATGAGTGTTTCGGCGATGACCCGGATCGCCCGCAGCGGCACGCACTCCGAGGCCAGGCGTTGCAGCACCGCCGAGAAGCGAGCCAGTGGCAGCACCCGCTGCATTTCCTGGGCAAGCTCCGGCTGCTCCGATTCCAGCCAGCCGAGAATCGCCTTGGTTTCCTGTAGGCCGATGAACTGCGGCCCGCAGGACTGCAGCGCGCGCTCCATGCGCTCGATGATCAGCGTCGTCGCGTCGATGCGTTCGATGTCTGCTTCCTGCAGTTGCGGCGCGTCGGTCGGCAGCCACAGCCATTGACCTTCCTCGCGCTCGAGGCTGCCGTGCACTGCCGATTCCAGCAAGGCCGACTCCGGCAAGCTTTGCACCGAGCGCGCGTCCACCGCGACGTGGGTCTGGCTGAGCGTGGCCCGCAGCAGCGGCACTTCGTAGACCGAGAAGCGGAACTCGTCCGGCGGCAACAGCTCGCTGGTTTCGATGATGAACGAGGGCAGGGTCAGGCCGTACTGCACCACCAGACGGTTACGCCGCTGACGGATTTCGCTGACCAGCGCCTCGATATGTGCGGGGTTCTGGCTGGGGTGAAAATGCAGCACGAACTGACGGCTGGGGGAGAAGGTGCGCAGGTCTTCGCGGCCGTTCATTTCCGGCGCGACGGCCACGGCCTGGGCTTGCTCGGCCTTGGGCTTGGCGCGGTGCAACTGGAGCAGGCCACCGACCCCGCAAATGATCGAGATGACCACGAACACCGCCGTCGGCATGCCTGGCAACGCGGCGAATCCGAGCATCGCCACCGCCGCGATGATCCACGCCTTGGGCTGGCTGGTGATCTGCTCGGCGATCTCCCGGCCAATGTTGGCTTCGACGCCGTTTTCGCCACTGGGCACGCGGGTGATGATCATGCCGCAGGTGACCGAAATCAGCAGCGCCGGAATCTGCGCGATCAGGCCGTCGCCGATGGTCAGCACGGTGTAGACCTGCAAGGCGTCGCCGGCGGTCATGTTGTGTTGCACCACGCCGATGGCGATGCCGCCGATCATGTTGATGGCAACGATGATCAGGCTGGCGATGGCATCGCCGTTGACGAACTTCATGGCCCCGTCCATGGCGCCGAACAGCTGACTTTCCTTGCCCAGTTCGGCGCGGCGTTTGCGCGCTTCGTGGACGCTGATCAGGTTGGCGCGCAGGTCACTGTCGATGGACATCTGCTTGCCCGGCATCGCGTCGAGGGTGAACCGCGCGCCGACTTCCGCCACTCGCTCCGAACCCTTGGTGATCACTAGAAAGTTGACCACGGTGAGGATCAGGAAGATCACCAGGCCCACCGCCAGGTTGCCGCCGACTACAAACTGGCCGAACGCCTCGACGATGTGCCCGGCGTCCTGATTGAGCAGGATCAGGCGCGTGGTGGAGATCGACAGCGCCAGACGAAACATCGTCGTCAGCAGCAGCACCGCCGGAAACGTCGAGAACGCCAACGGGCGCGGCAGGTGCATCGCCAGCATGATCAACAGGCACGAGATGCAGATGTTGATGGCGATCAGCACGTCCACCAGCCCGGTGGGCAGCGGCGTGATCATCATGAACACGATGGCGATGACCACGAACGCACCGACGATTTCCGAGCGGCGCATGGCGGCGTGCGCGATCGAATTGAGCAGGTTAATGACACGATCCATCAGGCGAGGCCCCCCTGGAGCTGGTTCTGTTCCTGCCGAGTCAGTTCGGCCATGAGAATGAGCAGGTTGCCCAAGGCGTTCTGGCGGCTTTTCAGGTCGCGCCAGAGCAGAATCGGCAGCTGTTGCAGCATGGGCCGCAGCCCGTTGAGAAACGCCAGTTGATGCTTGAGCTGCGTGCCGCCGATGTGTTGCGTGAGTTGCAGGGTTTCGCCCAGGCTCATGCCCTTGCCCGACAGCGCCAGCAGGTGTTTGAGAAAGGCCGCCGCATCCACTTGCAGCCCGGGGTTCTTGTTGCGCATGCGGCCCAGCAGATGCTCGCAACTGCGCAGCAGGGTGGTGACGTGCCGCGCGGTGTTGAGGCCGTGCATCAAGGTGCGCAGTTGCTGCGGCGACGTGGACGGGGTGAGCGATGAGAGATCGTCGGCGAGGGCGCTGCGCATGTCCCGAAGATTCAGCTCGAATTCGCCGGGCTCTTCCTGCTCGTTGATCAGCGCGTCGATTAATCCTGTGATGTTCTGCTGCCCGGCCACCGCCACGCTGTAGAGATTGCGCAGGGCACCGCGGCGCTTTTCCGAAGTCGGCCGGGAAAACGCCTTGGCGCTGTTGATGCCCGCGCGGGTGCGTTTGCCGTACTGGCGACGCAGTTGCTTGAGCTGCTGGCTCAGCACCACGTGCTCGCCCATTTCACCGTCGGCCTGGGCCTGCTTTCTCGCCGCTTGCAGCATCACATGGGCCTTGGCCGGGTCACCGTCGGTGTAACTCAGAATCTGCGCCAGGCTCGACGCGTTCTGGTTTTGCAGCTGCTTGCGCAGGTTGCGCGCGGCATCGTCGAGGCCTTTGTCCTGGCTGCCCATCAACAGCTGATACAGCTCGCCCAGTTTCACCGCCCTTGATTGCAGGGCGTTGCCGCTGGCGAGCAGTTCCCGCTGGCTGAGGCTGCGGCTCTGCTGAACCAGTGCCGAGGCGAACCGCGCGACCTGCTGCGGCGAGGTGCCGTTGACGTTCGGCGGATTGACATGCAGCGGCGCAGGCGCCTGCGTTTTTGCCGGCGTGATCGCAGGGGGTTGCAATGCCTGTGGGGCAATGGGGGCGGCGATCTTCATAAGACGGCTCTGGTTAGCTCGGTTCGGGGCCTGGTCATGGGCTCTGAGTGGAGCGCGGCGGCAAAGCGGTTCCATCTATTTGTGCGCAGAGGTGGAGCAGGCCGATCTGTGCCAAATCTCGTTCGGGAAACAGCGTGTTCGCGCAAAGATTTGCACAGCGCTGTGCCTGAAGATTTATTTACTTATTTAAATTCAATGGCTTATGGGGTTTTAAAGGGTGGCACGCATATCGCTATAGGGCTAATACACTCAAAACAAGGAAGAGCCCTGATGTTTTCCAACCTTGCGATTCTCGACATTGACTCCCCCGTGCGCCGTCCCGCCCAAGGGATTCGTCACCTGACCAGTGACCAGATCAAGATGATTCGCGGCTTCATTCAGAAGCGGGTCATGAACCCGGAAGATGTCGACGACATTCTGCAGAGCACCTTTCTGGAAGCGCTGCGCAGCGAGCACAAGTTTCAACACGCGAGCAAACCCCAGACCTGGCTGTGCGGCATTGCGCTGAACCTGATCCGCAACCATTTCCGCAAGATGTACCGCCAGCCGTACCAGGAAAGCTGGGAAGACCACACCCATTCCGAACCCGACAGCCATGGCGACATCGGCCATCAGGTCGACGGTCATCGGCAGTTGATGCAGGTGGTCAGGGCCATCGGCACGCTGCCGTCGAACATGCAGCGGGTGATCGAGGTGTCGCTGGAAATGGACGGCAATTATCAGGAAACCGCGTCGTCCCTCGGCGTGCCGATCGGCACCGTGCGCTCACGCCTGTCCCGGGCCCGGGAGCAACTCAAGCGACAGATGGACCCGTTTGCCTGAGTGCCCAGTGGGACTGACTGAATGCGATCTGTGTGGGACCGGCTTTAGCCGGGAAGCCACCGGGCATCGCGCCGCGGGATTGATGGTATTCATGCAGGCCTTTTCCCGGCTGAAGCCGGTCCCACTAAAAAGCATCGCTTGCATCCAGCGGGACTGACTGAATGCGATCTGTGTGGGACCGGCTTTAGCCGGGAAGGCGTCGGGCGTCACGCTGCAAGATTGATGGTGCTCACCCTGGCCTCTTCCCGGCTGAAGCCGGTCCCACTAAAAAGCAGCGCGTGCATCCAGCGGGACTGACTGAATGCGATCTGAGTGGGACCGGCTTTAGCCGGGAAGGCGTCGGGCGTCACGCTGCAAGATTGATGGTGCTCACCCAGGCCTCTTCCCGGCTAAAGCCGGTCCCACTAAAAAGCATCGCGTGCATCCGCTGTGACTGACTGAATGCGATCTGTGTGGGACCGGCTTTAGCCGGGAAGCCACCGGGCATCGCGCCGCGGGATTGATGGTATTCATGCAGGCCTTTTCCCGGCTGAAGCCGGTCCCACTGAAAAGCATCGCGTGCAGCCAGTGGCTTTGGCTGCACGCTCTGTAGTTGGCAAGCAAAGCTCGGTAGTTGGGAAACAAACTGCAACATTTATCGGAACCGACCCGGCGCAGCAGCCACACAGTTGCCATCCCCCATGCCCGGATGACGACTCATGCGTATCTTAAGCACTCCGTACAACGGCGTTGCCCCCCAATCTGCCGGCGCCGATGCCGCTCAGGGATCGCCGCTGACTGACCCGAAATCAGCGCCGTTGCAGAAGGGCGGGGCAGACCCGAATGTCCGCTTCGGCGCCTCGACCCAGCCGTTACCGGCGAACAGCGCATTTGCCGGCAACACGACTGGCAGCACGGGCACTGCTGGCCCTCTTTCCGGTAACACCCAAAGCACTGAACAGCAATTGCTTTCATTGCTGACTCAGCTCATGCAGCTGTTCAAGGGGCAAGCTCAGTCGGCACCTGGGAACGCCACATCATCTCCAGATACCCCTACGCAAAACGCGCCCACCTCCGGTGCCGTTCCCACAGGCAATCCGCAGCCTGTCGCCCAAGCGAACGCCGCGGCCCCGGCAGCGCCGATCGAGGCGGCGAAACCGGTCGAAGAAGCCAAGCCCGAGGAACCCAAAGCCACCGAAGCCGCGTTTCTCGATGACTCGAAATATTCGTCGCCCAAGGAGCTTGAGCGCTGGGCGCCAATGGTCGCCAACCTGCCAGCGGATCAGCGCGATCAGGCGGCCAAAGAGCTGAACCGACCCATCGCCGCCGCGCGCATGGCCGCTGAAAAAGGCCCGGACGCGGCCAAGGCCATGGACTTCATCAACGCCAACCCGTCGCTGAAAACCGCCGTGGACACTGGCAAACACGGCGGCAAAGCGGACGGCAAGATCACCGATGGCGACCTCAAGGCCTTCGCCAAGAACATGCAGAAAGCCGCCGACAGCGCGGACAAGGACATTGCCAGCTACCAGAAAGACCATCCGGACGCCGACCCGCAATCCCTGGACATGGTCCGCAGCGCCGCGTTAATGCGCGCCAATGAACCCTTGACCAAGGCCGCCGATCCCAAGCATGCCTTGGGCGCCGACGGCAAAACCAAGGTCGATGGCCTGACCAGCGCCGACGGCCTCAAGGCGATTCAGAACGACAACCCGGGCCTGGCCGGGCCGTTGAAGCAGGCGGCGAAAACCTGGTCAGAGCCCGGCTTTCTCACCCAGATCGACCAGGGCGGCTTGAGTGGTCGTTCGCTCGCGGCCCACAGCCCGGACAAGCTGTTCAACGCCAAGAACATCAGCGACTGGATCAAAAAGCAGGCGCCCACCAATGGCGGCGAATTTGCCAGCGTGCTCAGCGATGCCGCCACCCTCAATTCAGTGGCCAACGTCGATATCTCCAAGCTGGGTAAGGACGTCTTCGACAACCCGTCGGCCTACAGCGGCGAGCAGAAAGCCGCGGTCATGATCAAGCTGCAACAGACCCAGCAGAGCGTCGTCGCCGGCCAGGACCTGCGCAAGACCGGCAAGACCGAAGATGCGCTGAACGAGAAGATCGGCCAGCTGCAGGCCGATCCTGACGTGCAGGCGTTCCTCGACAAGCAGATACCGCAGCAGTCGCGGGCGCTGGTCGCCAGCACGCCGACGTTGCAGAAAGCCGTTACCGAACAGATGCAGAAGGTCAACAGCGGCGAGGCCCTGCAAGCGGACCTGAGCACGGCCGACAAGGCCACCAAAAAAGACAAGCCGAACGCCGATTACAGCAGCGCCCTGGGCGGGTTGTCGGCCCAGTTGCAGATGCAGAAAGACCTGCTCGGCGACAACGCGAACGTGCCGACCGCGCAGCAGGTCCTCGGTCAGCGCCCTGATTTGCAGGGCAAGATTCAGGATTCGTACGTGCGCAACTTCAGCGAAGGCGGCGCGGTCCGGCAGTTGCTCGATCAGAAGAAAGCCGATGGTGAAGAGGCATTGCAAACGGCCGATGCGCAGAAGGCCGCCTACGACAGCGTACTGCCGGACACCTTCGTGCAGAGCCAGCAATCGCGCTATGTGGATTCGACCTTCCGCCATCTGGAGGACACCAAGAGCGGTCGCAAGATGCTGGAAAACGCCAAAGGCGATAAAGACCACGCGCCGTCGATGGCCGCGCAGGTGGCCTCGAATATGGGGCCATCTGCGCTGCGCTCGGTCGCAGGCTTTGCCTCGGTCTCGGACATGCTCGCCCGAGGCGACAAAACCGATGCCGCCAGGACGATTTACGACAGCACCAAGTCCGGCCTGTCTGCGGCCAAGACCGGTTACGACGCCGTGGCGAAATCCGCCGGGCGTGCAGGGCTGGGCGAGGTGGCGGCGAAAGTCGGCGGTCGCGTTGCCGGCATGGTCGTGGGAGAGGCCGCAGGGCTGGCCGCCGGTGCGGCCATTGGTGCCTCGATTCCGGTGATTGGCTGGATCGCCGACGCCGCCATGAGCCTGGGTTTCGGCATCTCCGCCATCATCGAAGCCGTCAAAAAGCACAAGGCCCAGAAGGCTTTCGATCACAACGTCGACCCGGTCCTCGATCAGTTCGGCATCCCCAAAGCCCATTGATGTTTTCTGACCCGAAAGAGGTAAGTGACCATGAGTATCGGTATTTCCCAGATTCGGCCGTTGAGCGATCCCGCCGCCCGTCCGGATTTTTCATCCCTGAGCGGCAAGCCCGGGCAGAGCAACTCTCTGGGCGGTGGCGGCGGCGCCGGTCAGGCGCTCGACGCGAGCTCGATTCTGTTCGCCCATGCCGGGCAGTCCAAGGTCAATTTCGGATCGCCTGAAAATCAGGACCCGACGACCAACGCCGCTAACCCCCTTGCCGGTGGCGCCGACCAGAACGGCATTGCTCAGCAGCTTATGGCGTTGATCATGCAGTTGATGCAGATGCTGATGCAGAACAACCCCAATCAAACGGGCAATCCGGCTGCGCAGAACAACGCAGTGACCGGTGGCGGCGGGGGAGGTGGCGGTGCAACCGAGGCTGCAGGCGGTGGTGGTGCTGGCGCTGCGCAAGGTGCCGGCGAAGGTGCTCAAGGTGCTGGCGCCGCTCAGGCCGCCGCCGCGCCCGCTGCCAACGCTGGCGCGGTAAACAGCGACACATCCCTCAGCGGTTCAGGCGACTTGCATTTGCCGCCTCAGCTGGAAGACTACCGCGAGGACATCATGGAAGCGTCCAACGCCACCGGCGTACCGCCGAGCATTCTGGCCGGACAAATCTGGGCCGAGTCGCGCGGTCAACTGGGTCAGGACACCACCAACGTCAATGGCAAGACCGATGCAGGCGTGATGCAGGTCAACGCCGACACGTTCGCCGCCCTCAAGCGAGACAACCCTAAAGAGCTCGGCAACGCTGACGTGAACAACGCTCACGACAACATCATGGCCGGCGCGCTGTACATGCGTGACCAGAAGGCTACGTTCGGTGACTGGAACTCCGCACTGCGCGCCTACAACTCGGGCCCGGACAAGGTCAACAAGGACAACCCCGCGGATGCCGGCGGCGTGGGCGATCCGAAGTACGTCGAGAACGTCATGAACTTCGCAAAAATCATCGAAAGCGGCCAGGGGCAATTGCCGGCCTGATCTTTGGCATGAGTCCATGGGGGAGTGGGGCGGGCGCGCGTCCCGCTCTTCTTACAGGGTGAATCAACCCACACCATTGGAGCGGTAACGACATTTGTGCATTCCAGGCAGGATTGCCCTGCCTGGAATCATCCTTCATCGATTACGAGTGACCCGCCATACGGTGTTCGCCAGGTCGTCGGCGATGATCAATGCACCTTTAGGGTCCACCGTCACACCCACTGGCCGCCCGCGGGTTTTCCCGTCGGCACCCCGGAAGCCGGTCGCGAAGTCAATCGGCGCACCGTTCGGATGGCCATTGCTGAACGGCACGAAAACGACCTTGTACCCGACCGGATTTTCCCGGTTCCAGCTGCCGTGTTCGCCAATGAACACGCCGTCGGCGTACTTCTCGCCCATGGCCGGTATGGAGAAATCCACGCCCAGCGCTGCGGCGTGGGACCCGAGGCTGTAATCGGGTTTGATGGCGGCAGCGACCATTTTCGGGTTCTGCGGTTGCGCACGTGTGTCGACGTTCTGACCCCAATAGCTGTAAGGCCAGCCATAAAATCCACCCTCGCGAACCGAGGTCAGGTAATCCGGCACCAGATCCGGGCCCAGTTCATCGCGCTCGTTGACCACCGCCCATAACTTCCCGGTCTGCGGCTGGATGGTTAATGCCGTCGGGTTACGGATGCCGGTCGCATACGCTTTGTGGGCCCCAGTCTCGGCATCTACCTGCCACACCCTGGCCCGGTCGAGTTCGACTTCCATGCCGCGCTCGGTCACGTTGCTGTTCGAACCGATGCCGACATACAGGGTGCGCCCGTCGTCGCTGACGGCCAGTGACTTGGTCCAGTGGTGGTTGATTTCAGCAGGAAGGTCAGTGACTTTGATCGGTGGGCCGCTGGCCTTGGTCTGACCGTCTTGATAATCGAAACGGACCAATTCGTCCTGGTTGGCCACGTACAATTTGCCGTTGGCAAACGCCAGGCCGTAGGGCGCGTTCAGGTTCTCCGCAAATACAGTCTTCGTCTCGTAGACGCCGTCACCGTCTGCATCGCGCAGCAAGGTCAGGCGGTTGCCGCCTTTGACCTTGGTGTTGCCCTGGGCCTTGATATACCCCGCGATCACGTCCTTGGGTTTGAGTTTCGCGGCGCTTCCGCCACGGCCTTCAGCCACGAGGATGTCGCCGTTGGGCAGCACCAGCGTCTGGCGAGGAATCTGCAAGTCGGCGGCGATGGCCGTCACGCTGTATCCCTCGGGGACTGTGGGCTTCTGGTCGCCCCACAACGCCGGTTCGGCAATCTTCATGCTGGGTAAAAGACCGCGCTGGGCGGCCGGCAGTTTTGGATCGGGCCCCAATGCCTGGGTGGCATCTCCGGCGTCACCGCAGCCGCTTAACAACAACGCCATGCTGATCGCGGTCAGTTTGATCGAGTGGCTCATTGTCCTTCTCCCGAACGGACGCTGGTGAGTCCCAGCCACGCCGTCACGCCAATCAACACCGTGGTCAGTGCGGAGAGAATGAGGCCCGACGGCATGGTGGCGAAGGCATCCTTGGCGTGTTCAAAGGCGTTGACGAGCCCTAGCGCCCAGGTCACTACCAACAGGATGAGGTAGACCACGGGGCGCCCGGCTTTGCGATCGGCCCGGATCAGATTGACCAGCGCGAACAGTACGGCGAGTCCGCAGAACACCAGCCCCCCGGCGATAAGCCAGGAGGCGAAGTTGCTCCATTGAATCTGGTACGTCTGAAAGTAGGTGATGTCGCTCAGCAATGCGCCGAGAAACAGCGGGACGGTGCCGGCAAGCATTATCGCGTGTAGCGGGCCTGGCGGGCGTCTATAAGCGAGATGGGCGGTGGTGTTCAAGTCGGCTCCTTATTTTAATGATGCTTATGCTGTGCGTATGAACTGACCCATCAGGGCCGTGCGGCGTGCGCATATTTTGGGATCAATTCGCCGGGAACATAGTTCACCGTATTTCGGCGTCAGGAATATGCAGTTACACGTGCAGGAGCGGCTGCGATCACTTGCGATCGCCAGAAAAAAACGGATCAGTTCGCTTTCACCGTCCACAATTGATCCACCCGCGTCGTGTAACTGCTGCTCATCAGGTCGCGGCGCATGGCCCATTCCGGCGCCGCCGGGACGCTGGCCGAGCGCAGGGTGCCCCGACCCCATCGCGTGTTGATTTCATCGAGCACCTCCATCACCTTGCCAGCGTCGGCGGGTTGCGAATGGGCGAACAGGTCGTCGGTGAATTCGCCGGGGTGACGTAGATCCATCAACAGCACCTCGGCCTTGCTGTATTTGAAGCCCGGCCGGAACAGCCGATTGACCGCTTCCGTCGCTGCCTTGGTCATCAGGCGCACGTCGTTGGTGGGGTAGGGCAGTTCCACCAGCGCCGCGTTGGCGTACTTGACCTCCTCGGGGTTGAACATCCCGGTGCGGATGCTGACGCGGATCTTCTTGCACAGCGAATTCTGCGCGCGAAGCTTTTCGGCGGCGCGCTGGGTGTAGGTCGCGACCGCCTCTTTAATCGGTTCGATGTCGGTGACCCGTGCGCCAAACATGCGGCTGCAGCAGATTTCCTGTTTCGGCGGCGTGACGTCTTCCAGTTCCAGGCAAGGCGTGCCCGCCAGCTCGCGGGCGGTTTTTTCGATGACCACGCTGAAGGTTTTACGCAAGGTCCACGGGTCGGCCCGGGCCAGGTCCATCGCCGTCTTGATGCCCATGCTTTCCAGGTGCGCCCGCATGCGTTTGCCGACGCCCCAGACCTCGCCCACGTGGGTGTTGCGCAGGGTCCAGTCGCGCTTGAACGTGTCAGTCAGATCGACCACGCCGCCGGTGATGTGCGACAGCCGCTTGGCGGTGTGATTGGCGAGTTTGGCCAGCGTCTTGGTCCGCGCAATGCCCACGCCCACCGGGATACCGGTGCATTTGATCAGCCGCTCGCGGATGTTGCGGCCAAATCGATCCAGGTCGCCCGGGATGCCGGTCAGCTCGGCAAATGCTTCGTCGATGCTGTACACCTCAAGGGCCGGCACCATCGACTCGATGATCGTCATCACCCGCTCGCTGATGTCGCCGTACAGCGCGTAGTTGCTGCTGAACGCCACCACCCCGGCGCGGCGCAGGTCGTCCTTGATCTGATAATACGGCGCGCCCATTTTCACGAACGGCTTGGCATCGTAGCTGCGCGCGATGACACAGCCGTCATTGTTGGACAGCACGACGATGGGCGTCCTTATCAGGTCCGGGCGGAATACCCGTTCGCAGCTGGCGTAGAAACTGTTGCAGTCGATCAGCGCAAAGGTTCGCTCATACGGAATCATGACGGGCCACGCTGAGCCGGGCAGTCGCTGGCTTTATCGGCGGGCGGCGAGTGCAGGCCCGGGACAGGGCGACTGGACTCTCTGACCCAGGGCGTCGGCTGTGGGGGACAAGGGATAGATCTGGAAAAACGATGTTCATGATGAGGCCCTCCTTTTCGTTTGCTGTATGTATATACAGTTAAGCGGCTCCGTCGGGAGGGGTCAACCGTTGCCATTGGAAGACCGACCGACGCGCATGGGCGGCAATTTTCGTGGATTCAGCAGGATCGGCTTCAGCCGGGAAGGCGACGAGCGTCAGGTAGTAGGTAGGACTGGCTTTAGCCGGGAATGCGTCCGGCGACACACTGCAAAATCGAGGGTGATCGGACAGGCCAGATGAATAATAAATCAGCGATATCTCTCTTGGTCTGAACCTTGCTATAGCCCTGTTACAGGCGGCCTCGATCACAGAAATTTGGCGCGACGGCACTCCTGAAATCACCTTTAGTTTTGAATCGGCGTGCGCTACGACGCGCATGCCCAGGAGCCGGCCATGAGTACTCTCTCGGAAATTGCAGCAAACCTCTTGAAACGCGAAGACAGTCCCGAGAAAGCCGCTACCCAGGCTGGCCCACGTGGACCGATGGGCTGGGAACAACTGATGATGCTCTCGAAAGAGAAAGACATACTGAAGTGGCAAGCGGCGTTGTCCCGCCTCATTGCCGACAATCCCGGTCAACGTCGGGTGACTGTGATGCGCGTTATTCAGGGTGGTCTGGCCTGAAATAAACCGAAGTAATCGCTGGTCCGCTTGTCGACGCAATGTCTGGCAAGCGGCTGCCGTTTGCCTTGGTGGGACCGGCTTCAGCCGGGAAGGGGCCTGTGGCCGCAGTAGGTAGGCGAATGTGTCCGTTAGCCGCTATTGATCGACATATTGGCGTTAGCCGGTAGGTGCATCGCGCGCTAAAGTGTCGAGCATGTTCCTGGCACCTTCGGATGACGCAGATGACCCGCCCCCGTTTTCTCCCCGACAACTTCACCCTCATGTTGATCACCGTGGTGATCATCGCCAGCTTCCTGCCGGCCACCGGTCAAGTCGCCATTGGCTTCGGCTGGTTGACCAACATCGCCATCGCGCTGCTGTTCTTTCTTCACGGCGCCAAACTGTCCCGGGAATCGATCATCGCCGGGGCAGGGCACTGGCGACTGCACCTGCTGGTGTTCGGGCTGACATTCGTTCTGTTCCCCTTGCTTGGCCTCGCACTCAAACCCGTGCTGTCGCCGCTGATCGGCAAAGACCTGTACATGGGCATCCTGTACCTGTGCGCGCTGCCCGCGACGGTGCAGTCGGCGATCGCCTTCACCTCGCTGGCGCGCGGCAATATCCCGGCAGCGATCTGCAGCGCGGCGGCCTCCAGCCTGTTCGGGATATTCCTGACGCCGCTGCTGGTGACGTTGTTGCTCAACGTCCACGGCGAAGGCGGCTCGACCCTCGATGCGATCGTGAAGATCAGCGTGCAATTGCTGCTGCCGTTCATTGCCGGCCAGATCATGCGGCGCTGGATTGGCGCCTGGGTCGGACGCAACAAGAACTGGCTGAAATTCGTCGATCAGGGCTCGATCCTGCTGGTGGTCTACGGCGCGTTCAGCGAGGCGGTCAACGAAGGCATCTGGCAGAAAACGCCGATCTGGGACCTGGCGGGGCTGGTGCTGGTGTGCTGCCTGCTGCTGACGCTGGTGCTTGTGGCAGCGACCTTGCTGTCCAAGCTGTTCGGCTTCAATCAGGAAGACCGCATCACCATCCTGTTCTGCGGCTCCAAGAAAAGCCTGGCGACCGGCGTGCCAATGGCGCAAGTGCTATTTGCGGGAAGCACGATTGGTTTGCTGATCTTGCCGCTGATGCTGTTTCACCAGATTCAGCTGATGGTGTGTGCGGTGGTGGCTCAGCGGTATGCGAAGCGGGCGGAGCCGGTGGCGGAATTGATGGCGCAGGTTGATCCTTGATTCTGGTGATCAATCAAATGGCGTGATGGAAAAGCCCCGATGATTCGGGGCTTTTTGCGTTTGGAGTTGGGGTGGGTAATGGCCAGTTAGTGTGGAATGGTTGATTGCATCAGTCTAAAAGGACTGTCCCGTCAGACTGATTTCCTGGTTTCGTATTGCCTCCTTGCAGTGTCAGCCACATCTTCGTCCTCATCACTTAACAGGTTTACAAGTATTTCCAAAGGAGTCTTTTTGTTCAGAGCTATTCCACTTCTCACCATAGGATCAGGATCTTGCGAAAGGAACGCAAACAACTCCAGCGACAGTTTTCGCTTACTTGCTATGAAATACCTGCTTTCAGGGTGGGATTCGCATAACTCTTCTAGAATCTCAAGTGGAATTGTTTTGTTGTGTATTACCCATTGTACGTAATCGGGATATCTCTTGATCACTTCACGCCATACAGCGAGAGGCGCTTCCTCCATGGCAGACCTGTCGTATTCAGCCTTGAGACGGCTAGCGCGTAGGGTTACAAATTCTTCAGCCGATGTAATCATGTTTGCCTTGCATATAAATTTTTTGGATGTCGGTGAGTTAAGCCGTTTAACCTTAGGTTAAAAGTATTAAAGGGATCCGTCCCCTTTTAGCCCTAATATGCGCAAGAAGTTGCACGCCTCGGCGCAACTTGCTGCGCACGTCGGCAAGCACGCCTCACCAGAGAGACCAAGCTGGTTAAAGGGCCATCCCCACTTATTTGAGCGCTAACGCTCGAAATGCGAACCATCGAATGTTATTTTGCTACCAACTAATTAATTTCCGTGGGCTATCCACAAAATCAATCTCCGCATAGCCTTCAACCGCGGCATCGAACTCTTTAAAAAAGATGTCAAGGTTGCGTGAGAATACGATAAATGCGCCACTACCGTGCTCCCCGGTTCTGTCTCGTACTGCTACATAGTGACAAGTCTCTTGCAGGGCGTCATATAGCTCCTTGCCCCGGATCCGGAGGTGAGTGCTCTGCAAAATACTTGAGAGTATAGCGGGGTTGGGACTTTCGGCATGTCTGTGCCTGATGAGGACCTGATGTTTTCTGAGATTCCTGTCGTACTTTTCATGGTCCTCAAGCAGTTTTTTAAAACCGTCATTCTTAGCTCTGAACATTAGGCAAGGCATGTGTCCTGAATGCGTACGAACAGGTGGCTTGATGGTCATCTTGTGGGGCTCGACCCAAAAGCATTTTGAGATAAGGGCGTCGATCGCTGCGTTACCGTAAGGCGTTCTGTTAAATCCAATCCCGCCATCCAAACTGACGGCCATAATTAAGGCAAATTGATCTTGCTCATTTGCAGACAGCTCCGCTATGGGGTTATTAGCATGATGTTTGAATTCGCTGAATTCTGCCGTGTAGCATAGGATTCGATAGGTTTTCATGTTGCTTTCTGATACTCCTCGCAGACAAACTAGGCACGGAATAACCGTCATTAACGCTAGTTAAATTCCGGCGCATAGCAATAGCATTTACATGCGATCTATTGAGTGGCTGCTAGTTAAAGGGTTTGTCGGTTTGATTTTTAATATTTAGGTGGCTTGAAATTGATGTTTTTTGATCTATGTTGCTTTGTGTTTGGTTATGCGATCTCCGGACATGCCGGCATCGGTTTGATGATTCGCTATCAAGCATACAATCTCCCATGCACCATCGCCCGCGACCAGCTATATCCGCATACGAAAATACCTTTGCGAGTCAAAGGAGGGTTCCCTTTAACTCTCCGGATAAGTTCTATTCCGAGACTGCGACGTCTATGTGCAAGTTTGATTATTGAGACCTAATCCATTTGCACATTTTTTTGATTTCACCCAGTAAAGCCACTTTTCCTACTAGGACGAGTTCATAGTTCATTTCTTTGTCATGATACGACACCAACGTATCGATATCCTCATCAAGCACTAGTCTTAGAGTTTGACCATTGCGTTCATTTTTTGTAGAGAATATTGGATTGCCGTCTTGACACGGCGTTCCACTCGAAAATTTCGTATTGCAGTACGGCATTTTAAATTTGCCAGCGTCTAGTCCGTGTTCCTCCGCTTCCGAATAAAATAACTCATATAAATGCCGTTCCAGGCCAATGTAGGATTGCGCGTTATCTAGGTAGCTGTTGAACATATATTTACTCCACGAAAGCCCTGCCGGTTATAACCTCAATGTCGACCCGCTCATGTTTGGTTTCCTTCACCATAAACGTACGGTTGATATAGGAATTTGCTCCACCACCTTTGGACGCATTATCAATGTACTTTGTTAAAGGGATACGTCCCCTTTTCCCTATGCCGGTCGTAGTGCAGGCCGGTCTCGTGGTCGTGGTATTGGCCTTGGAATCGGATCGGATTGGTCAGGCCGACTTGTTGGGTGAATTCAGAAGATTAAAGGGTTTCGTCCCCTTTGAAAGTTATCATGTAGATATCCTTCTAGTTTAATAAGCCTGCTCGTCATTCAAATAGTCCTCGAGTAGACAACTACTCCGCTGCATAGAGGGGGCGGCATCTTTGGCTCGCTTAGCGGCCAGTTCTTTAATCACATCCGGACTCAGTCACTTATTATTAGCCAGGAGATGACTATTCTTTTAGCTCGTTCTGAAAATACGAGCCTACTAAATCGCCGTAAAAAAAGGTGTCTTCAAATGAAAATATTGCTTTAGGGCAATCGGGCGTAAGTAAAATAGAATTCTCATCAGAAGGATAGAAGAAATCGTCCCATGACTTCAAAAATACCTGACGAGGAACTATGGCGGCTGCACATGCACTCCAGAAAAACCAGACAAAACTGCTATGAGCCAATCGACTCGCGAAGAATTTTTTCGACTCATTAATATCGCCAAAGCTCAAAATGGTTTTTTCATGAAGCACAAAATTCTTATTGCTCAGCTCCATCAGATTTTTCGCAGGAATGAATGTATTCCACAGTCGTTGCGATTGTTTTTCATCAAGAAAAACAATGCTTTGCTTTTCTTGGTCAGACAACAAGCAGTCTTCAGAATTAAATCGCCAAGCGATTGGGTAAACTTCGCAGTCTATGATGTAGGTCTCTTTGTTCATGAAATATATCCGCTGCTCCGTGTGATTTTTTGCCTGCATTCCACCATTGTCATTTAAGTTAAAGGGGGCCGCCCCCTTTAACTCGAAGGTGGAGGTGCTCCAAGCCGTATTGCGCCATTTCGTCGGCTGCATTGATCCGAGAATTTTCTAAAGCTCTCATCGTTCTTGGATTCGCGATAATCGATATCTCATCAAGTTGGATGTTTTTATTAATGCCAGTGGCCGTGCCATATACGGTAAAAGCGGTAAGATTTTTCATAGCTTCAATCCCCTGCGATCCAATGAGTTAGAGGGGCGCCCCTTATCGCTGAGATATAACCCATTCAGCCATCTTTTCGGTGATTTGCTCCAGCAAAGCTATCCTTGCGATGATAACGAGTTCATAGTCCATATCTTTGTCGAGATACGAGACTAATGGGTCGGCATCTTCGTCGAGAACTATTCTGAGAATTTTTCCGTTAGCTTCATTTCGTGCGGAGAATATGGGATTGCCTTCCCTGAAAGGCGTGCCATCGGAAAAAGCCGTGTTGTAAAAAGGTGCTTTGAATTTTTTGGATTCTACTCCGCTCGCGTTGCACTCAAGAAAAAAATTCTCATAAAGATATTGTTCCAGTTCTATATAACTCTGTTCGTCATTCAAATACTCGTTGAACATTTACTTACTCCGTAAAGGCCTTGCCAGTGATTATTTCAATATCAACACGCTCGTGCTTAGTGCCTTCCACCTTAAAGGTGTGTCTGATGAAAGCATCTGCACCCCCGCACTTAGTCGCATTGTCGATGTATTTTGCCGCCTTTTTGAAAGCATCCTCGCGGATGGCAAGATCCTTTCTGTGAAGTTTTGCCTTTAACTCATTCAGCTTCTGCTTAGCGTCACTTGCGGTCAGGGGCTTATCTTCCCCGCCTGACGCATCTCCTGACGCACCAGAAACAACGTCGGCCGCAGGCTCATCCGGGCTGCCGCCATGGTCGGCGGCGTCGGCAGCACCCCAATCAAATTGATGCCCAAACTGACCCAGTCCAGCGGATCGCGCTTCTCACTCGTCGCCAGCCGAACGATGTCATTCAGGGCATCGACCAGCGCCATGATGTTGCCCACCACAGGCAAAAACCCGGCAGCGCTCTTGATCCGTTCAAGGGAGACGACCCCGCCGCTGATGTCCTGCAGCCAGGCATCCACATTGGCCGCGCCGGCCCCGACGTCCTCAAGCTGAATCAGATCAAGCGGAACGATCGCCAGCTGAGGCTCGTTTTTTGCGTCGCTGCCGGACGTAACTGCGGGGTTTGCCAAGGATGCTCTCCGTGCTCAAAAAACCATCCGAGAAGGCGTGAATGCCAATCCGGGGGCCACGGAGATATCAAGGGCTGTGCCAGCTACTAATTATCCAAATAAAATCAATAACTTAAGAAATAAAACAGAAGATTTGAGCGAACGCCAAACCAGAGCACCCAGAAACAGTGCGCAAGAAGTTGCGCACTGCTGTGCAACTTCTTGCGCACTGGCCTACATGCCACAAACGACGTGGCCTGCGGAGCATTAACCCGTCCATTTTCAACAAACAGGTGCGCAACTTCTTGCGCACTCCGCCGAACACGCTCCCAACCGCTCTTCACCACAAACACCGCATCGTGAACAAACGCGGCAGAAAAACGCAGCCAAAAAAAAGCCCCGAACAGTCGGGGCTTTGAGCATTCAGAGCGGCTCAAGCTTCAGCCAATTGCTCTTCGTACTCCTTCTGATACTCACCGGCCAGCGACTCTTTCTGCTTGTCGTCCAGCAGCTTGCCCGCTGACTGGAAAAACTTCTGCTCTTCTTCCTTCAGGTGGTGATGAACCTTCTCCGACAGCTTTTTGGCCGTGGCCAGCCATGACGGGCTGGACATCTCGGTCTCGTCGAGTTCTTCCATCATCTCGTCCATTTCATGATGCTCGGAAATGGCATGGCGGCTGAGGTCGACGCCGTTGTCGGACTGCATCAGCGGGATATAGAAGAAGCGCTCTTCGGCAATTGCATGGGCCTGCAACTCAGCTTTCAGCTGCTTGTAGACCTCGACGCGCTCCTCGCTCTCGCCATGGGTTTGGACCAAGGCATCGGCATAGCCGCGTTGCCGGTCATGACTCTCTCTCAAGGCTTCGAAAATGTTCACGGGTGCTCCTTGGTTCGGCGACGGACTGATGTGCTTATTCCTAGACCGCAGCGGGTATTGAGCCGTTCCATTGCGCTTCGGGCATATGCATAGATCTATAAGTTTCTTTCATAACCTGCGCCGTTTTTTATAATGAAAGTGAAGCTGTTTCGATGTGCTCATTCGTTTTCGTGCTGAGCGCTCCTCCTGTGCCCGTTCAAGGATCCTCATGTCTCTGCGAAAGATCATCATGGCCGCGGCGTTAATGCTGGCGACCGTCACCGCTCACGCCGAGCAGGTCATCAACATCGGTTACCAGCGTTCGTCCACGCTGTGGATCCTGCTCAAGAACGACGGCCAGCTGGAGGAACGACTCAAGCCGCTGGGCTTTACCGTCAACTGGCATGAATTCAGCAGCGGGCTGCTCAGCGCGATGAACGCCGGCAGTGTCGATCTGCATGCCGACGTCGCCGATGCGTTTGCCCTGTTCACCCAAGCGGCGAATGCACCGCTGACCTACTACGCCCGTGAGAATCCTTCCCCGACGGCGCAGGCCATCATCGTCCCGGACAGCTCACCGATTCGCAGCGTCGCCGATCTCAAGGGCAAAACCGTCGCAGTGTCGAAGGGCTCGGGCAGTCATTTCCTGTTGATTTCGGCCCTGAAGAGCGCCGGGCTGACCCTCAAGGACATCAAGCCGATTTACCTGGAGGCGCCCGATGGCGTCGCCGCGTTTGCCAGCGGCAACGTCGACGCCTGGGCGATCTGGGACCCGTTCCTGGCGACCCAGCAACGCGAGCATCATGTTCGCGTGCTGGCCGACGGCTCCGGCGGCATTGCCCACTACAACCGTTTTTACGTGGCCAACACGAGCTTCGCCAAGGCCCATCCCGAGGTGCTGCAAGTGGTGTTCGACACTCTGCACGACGCCGGGCAGTGGGTAAAAGGCCATCCCCAGGAAGCCGCGGCGAATCTGGCGCCGCTGTGGGGCAACATCCCGCCTGAGACCGTCGAGCTGGCGAATAGCCGACGCAGCTACGACATCGTCCCGGTCAAGGTGGATGAGCTGGCCGAACAGCAGCGCATCGCCGACTTCTATTTCGAGGCCGGGATGATCCCCAAAGCGCTGAAGGTGTCCGACATCGCTGTCTGGAACCCGCACGCCCACTAAATCAGGAGCGCGATCATGAGTCGTCACATTCACCTGTCAGCGTTCCTGCTGACCGGGCCGGTCATTCACAGTCATGCGGTCTGGCGCCATCCCGAGACGGTCGGCCACTACCTTGATCCCGAGTATTACGCCCGCACGGCGCGGGTGGTGGAGGAGGGGCTGTTCGATTTTCTGTTCTTCGCCGACCGGCTGGCAGTGGGCGACCAGATGGGCGGTTCGCGGGACGTGGCCCTGCGGTATGGCGCGCAGGATGCGACGCGTCTGGACCCGCTGCCGATTCTGTCCTATCTGGTCGGGCAAACGAGCAAGCTGGGCCTGGGCGCCACCCGCTCGACGACGTACTACGAGCCGGCGCACATCGCCCGGGAGTTCGCTACCCTCGATCATCTGTCCAAAGGCCGCGCTGCCTGGAACATCGTCACGTCGATGAACGACAGCGAAGGTCGCCTGTTCGGCAAGGACAAACACCTTGAGCACGACCTGCGCTATGACCGCGCTGACGAGTTCGTCGAAGTGGCGCAGAAGTTGTGGCGCAGCTGGGGGCCGGATGCGCTGAAGCTGGACCGGGAAAGCGGCGTGCTGGCCGACCCGTCGAAAATCACCTCGGTGCAGCATCATGGGGAGTGGTTCAAGGTCGAAGGGCCGCTGAACATCCCGCGCACGCCGCAGGGGCGTCCGGTACTGATTCAGGCCGGATCGTCGGGGCGTGGACGGCGGTTTGGCGCGCGCTGGGCCGAGGCGATTTTCACCATTCACCCGCACCTCAAGGCCATGCACGGGTTTCGCCAGGACGTGCGCGAACAGGTCGTCGCGCAAGGCCGACACGCCGACAGCTGCAAGGTGCTGACGGCGGTGATGCCGTTCATTGGCGGCAGTGAAGCCGAAGCGCGGGCCAAGCGCGACAAACACAACGCATTGGCGCGCTCGGAACTGGGTCTGGTCACGCTGGCGTCGCAACTGAACGTGGACCTCTCGCCGTTTCCGCTGTCCGCGACCCTGGCGGAGATCGCACGCGCGCCGTCGATACCGCCCGCTGCGGCGGAAAAGCTGTTGATGCAGGGGCCGGACACCACGCTGGAAGAGTTGGGCCGGATTTTCGCCAGCAGCGTACGGGTGCCGCAACTGGTCGGCACGGGGGCGCAGATCGCCGATCAACTGGCGGAGATGTTCACGTTGGGTGGCTGCGACGGGTTTGTGATTTCTCCGGCGTATTTGCCGGGCTCGTTCAGCGAATTCGTCGAAAGCGTCATTCCGCACCTGCAACGCAAAGGGTTGTTTCGCACCGCCTATGAAGGCTCGACCCTGCGTGAGCATCTGGGGTTGGAAGCGTTGGAGTCCTGAACACGCGCCTGAGAAATTCATCCTCTGTACAGGCCCCCGACAGCTTTGCGCGATCACTGACGGGCTGACATTCGCGACATGCTGCGTATGATGAGCCCGACGTTTTTCGCAAAAAGGCTCACGCTCATGATGAAGTTTTTCGCCGCGCTGCTGTGTGTGTTCACCGGCATGGCCCACGCAGAACCCGCGCTGCTCACCGATCTTGCCCTGCCGTACGTGGCGGCGGCGCCCGCTGAATTCAAAGACAAACCGCTGATCATTTTCCTGCACGGCTATGGCAGCGACGAGCGCGACCTGCTCGATATCAAAAACGATCTCTCCCCGAATTACACCTACCTCTCCGTGCGTGCGCCACAGGAAGTCGACGGCGGCGGCTACAAGTGGTTCACCCAGGACACCGATCAGGCCGAATACGAAGGCGTGACCAGTGATGTCGACAAAAGCACCGACCTGCTGCGGACCTTCATTCAGCAGGCCACCGAGAAATACCAGACCCAGCCCGACAAAGTGATCCTGGTCGGCTTCAGCCAGGGCGCGATGATGAGCTACCAGATCGGCCTGCAATACCCGGAACTGGTGCACGGCATCGCGCCTTTGAGCGGCAAGATTCTCGCGTCCCTCCATTCACGCCTGAAACCCGATGAGCGCCTGAAACCACTGAAGGTGTTCATCGGCCACGGCTCGGCCGACACCCGCGTGGCTTACTCGGGCGCGACCGATGCCAAGGCGGTGCTGGAGAATCTGCTGATCGTTCCCGAGTTTCATGCCTACGCCGGGGCAGGGCATACGATTACAACGGATGAAGTGGCGGACTTGAAGCACTGGCTTCAGAGCCAGTTGAAGAGTAAGGCTGCTGATTGACCCAGCGGGCGCCGGCACTCACATCTAGGATGTCCCCTAGAACCACAACAGGGAGGTGCTCATGAACATCAAAAAACGCAAAGCCAAGATTCGGGAAATGACAGAATTCCGTGACGAAGCGCACAGGCGCGCTGCGGAATATGCTCCGGCTCAATTGCACTTTCTGCGCTTAGCGCTGGAGATAGGCAGAGACCTCGGACCCACTGGCCCAATGGCTGGGTTCAGGGGCTGAACCTTCAAAAGAAAACCGCCGATATCGGCGGTTTTTTCTTGGGCGGCGATCAGCGTCTCCCGCCCATGGCCTGAGCATCCTGCGCGTGCCGTGCTCCGTTATTCATGGCCGTGAGTTCTTCAAAAACCCTAACAACGCCAACACCGGAAATACACTCCCCACGATCACAATCCAGACCCAGCCACCATGGTCATACAGCGCGCTCGCCACCACCGAACCAATCGCGCCGCCGATGAAGATGCTTGTCATGTACAGCGCGTTGAGCCGGCTGCGGCTTTTGGCGTCGAGGGCGTAGACCGCGCGCTGGCCGAGGACCATGTTCATCTGTACGCAGAAATCGAGAATGACCCCGGTGACTGCCATGCCGATCACGGCGTACGCCGGTTCGATCAGGCTGGGTAGAAAGCTCAGTGCGGCAAACAGCATGGCGCACAGGCTGGCGACGCGGGTGTGGCCGGCATCCGCCATTCGGCCGGCGATGGGCGCGGCAATCGCGCCAATGGCCCCGACCAGGGCGAAGAGGGCGATCTGGCTTTGCGACAATCCGTGATTGCGCGCCAGTTCCAATGGCACGGCAGTCCAGAACAGGCTGAAGGTGGCGAACATGCACGCCTGATAAAACGCGCGCTGGCGCAGGACCGGCTGTTTGCGCAGCAGGGTCCATAACGATTTGAGCAACTGGCCGTAGGTGGCCGTGTGCGCGGGCTGATGTTTCGGAATGGTGGTCGCCAGCACCACGCTGATGATCAACATCACCACCGCTGCCGTGCCGAACACCGCGCGCCAGCCGAAATGGTCGGCGATCAGGCTGGCAGCGGGCCTGGCCAGCAGAATCCCCAGCAGCAGGCCGCCCATGATGCTGCCGACCACGCGCCCGCGTGTTTCTTCCGGTGCGAGGTTGGCGGCCAGCGGCACCAGAATCTGTACCGCCACCGAGCTGAAACCCACCAGCAGCGAGGCGATCAGGAAAAGATTGGGTGTTTGTGCGAACGCGGCGCTGAGCAGACTGAGAATGGCGACGCCGGTGGTGACGATCATCAGGCGACGGTTTTCCAGCAAGTCGCCCAGCGGTACGAGGAAGAACAGGCCGAGTGCATAGCCGATCTGGGTCAGCGACACGATGAAGCTGGCCAGGGTGCCGGACAGGCCTATGTCCGGCGCAATTAAGCCAATGATGGGTTGCGCGTAATACAGGTTGGCAACGATTGCGCCGCAGCAGAACGCGAACAGCATCGCCAGGCCCTTGGTCATTGTGGCGCCGTGGGTCGCGGGAGAAATGGACGTCATGGGAATACCTGGAGAGGTTGCAGGCTCGGCAGAAACGATTCTGGTACGGCGTGCAGAAAAGAGTGGCGCGAGGTTAACGCTTTTTCGTTGCGTTAAGAAGGGGTGGCAGTGGAATGGGGCAGCGTTGGTCGGCGCAAGTTGCGGAGTGACGCCTTACCCGCACCAAAGCCGTGCAGCCCACGACAATAGCGACGTTCCGGTCGCTCGGCCGAAACTTTTCCGCGTGCGCTTCGGTCACTGCTTACACACACACCTCTCACACCCCATCGGAACTACAACTATGCCTCGGGCAATCTGGAAAGGCGCGATCAGTTTTGGACTGGTGCATATTCCTGTGGCGCTGGTGTCGGCGACGTCCCGGCAAGGTGTCGATTTCGACTGGCTGGACAAGCGCAGCATGGACCCGGTCGGTTACAAGCGCATCAACAAGGTCTCCGGCAAGGAGATCAATAAAGAGAACATCGTTAAAGGCGTGCAGTACGAGAAGGGTCGCTACGTCGTCATCAGCGAGGACGAGATTCGCTCGGCGCACCCGAAATCGACCCAGACCATCGACATCTTCGGTTTCGTCGACAGCGACCAGATTCCGCTCCAGCACATCGACACGCCTTACTTCCTGGCCCCCGACAAACGCGGTGAGAAAGTCTACGCGCTGTTGAGGCAGTCACTGGTCGATACCGGCAAGGTCGCGCTGGCCCATGTGGTGATTCGCACCAGCCAGCACTTGGCGGCAGTGATGCCACTGGAGTCGGCGATCGTCCTCGTGCTGCTGCGCTGGCCCTCGGAAGTGCGTGGCCTCGACAGCCTTGAGCTGCCCAAGGAGGCCACCGACGTCAAGCTCAGCAAGAGTGAGCTGGACATGGCCAAGCGCCTGATCAAGGACATGAGCACCGAATGGACGCCGGACGCCGAAGAATACCGCGACACCTTCCAGGACCAGATCATGTCGCTGGTGGAAACCAAGGCCCGCGAAGGCAAGATCGAGAACGTCGAGACCGATGCGGGTGACACTGAGCGTAAGTCGGCTGATGTCATCGACCTGACCGAACTGCTCAAGCGCAGCCTGGGCGGTCGCGGCGCTGCAGCGAAGGCGGCCCCAGCCAAAGCCAAACCGGCGGCCAAAAGCAAAGCCGAGTCCAAGGGCGATGGGCCGGCGAAGCGCCGTGCTCCGCCCCGCAAGAAGACCACCAAGGCCTCTTGAACGCGTGTCCTGTCGTAGCGTTAAAAGATGCACCGTTCCAATGCGCAGAGGTTCATCGTCATGACAAAACCTGTGAGTGAATACACCCGCAAGCGCAACTTCGATGTCACGTCAGAGCCGGCCGAAAGCGAGGGCAAGACGCGAAGCAAAAAAGGCAAGGCGCTGAGTTTCGTCATTCACAAGCACGATGCGCGCAATCTGCATTACGACTTTCGCCTCGAGCTGGACGGCACGCTGAAAAGCTGGGCAGTGCCGAAGGGTCCGAGCCTGGACCCGAAAAACAAGCGCCTGGCGGTGCACGTCGAAGACCACCCCCTCGGCTACGGCAGCTTTGAGGGCAGCATTCCCGAGGGCGAATACGGTGCCGGCGATGTCATCGTCTGGGATCGCGGCATCTGGCAGCCCCATGGCGACCCGCAGGAAACCTACAAGGCCGGCAAACTCAAATTCACCCTGATCGGCGAAAAACTCACCGGCGACTGGGCGTTGGTGCGCACCCGGTTGCCGGGCAATAGCGACAAAGAACAGTGGCTGTTGATCAAGGAAAAGGACGATGCGGTGCGCTCGGGCGAGGAATACGACATCGTCGTCGACAAGCCGGAGAGCGTGGTCAGTGGCGCGACGGTGGGCGAGGAACGCAACCCGGCCAAGAGCGCCAAACGTCAATCGGCGGCGTCTGAACCCGCCACTGAAACCTTGACCGGCGGGAAGCCTGCAAAAAAGCCAGTGGAAAAGAAATCCAGGAAAAAGAGCGGCGTGCCGGCCAAGTTCTCGCCACAGCTGGCGACGCTCATGGACGCCCCGCCCGAAGGCAAATGGCTCTACGAAATCAAGTACGACGGTTACCGGATCCTGACCCGCATCAGCGATGGCGAGGTGAAGTTCTTCACCCGCAACGGCAATGACTGGACCGAGCGCCTGCCGTTGCAGGCCAAGGCCATTGGCGATCTGAAACTGGACAACACCTGGCTGGACGGCGAAGTCGTGGTGCTCAACGACGCCGGGTTGCCGGATTTCCAGGCGCTGCAAAATGCGTTCGACATCGACCGCAGCATGGACATCATTTATTACCTGTTTGACGTGCCGTTCCTGAGCGGTGAAGACCTGCGCGAAATGCCCGTCGAAGACCGTCGCGCGGCGTTGAAGAAAGTGCTGGGGCGACAGAAAAAGGGTTTGCTGCGGTTTTCCGAAGCCTTCTCCGCCGGCCATCGCGACATCATCGAAAGCGCGAGCCTGATGTCCCTCGAAGGCGTCATCGGCAAGCGGGCTGGCAGCGTGTACCAGTCCAAACGCAATGCCGACTGGATCAAGCTCAAGTGCAAGCTGCGCCAGGAGTTCGTGGTCGTCGGCTTCACCAAACCCCAGGGCGCGCGCAATGGTTTTGGCGCGCTGTTGTTGGCGGTGAACGAGGAGGGCGCGGGCCTGGTGTATGCCGGCCGGGTCGGCACCGGGTTCAATCAGCAGATGCTCGGCGACTTGCTTGAGCAAATGAAGCCGCTGGAACAGGACGCCTCGCCGCTGGAGAAGAAAGTCACGAGTGCCCAGGCCCGGGGCGTGCACTGGATAAAACCGACACTGGTGGCGGAAGTCGAGTTTGGCGAATGGACCCGCGACGGCATCATTCGTCACTCGGCGTTTGTCTCGTTGCGCAGCGACAAGCCGGCCAGCGAGGTGGTCCACGAATACCCAAGGACGCCGAAAGACATCAAGGCGCCGTTCAAGCCCAGCGCCGCCAAGGCCAAAGCGTCGAGCACAAAATCCGCGACCAGCGCCGATGCTTCAGCCGCGAAACCCAAGCCGGCCAGCAAGCGCGCTGGCAAGGACCGCATCGAGGTGGCCGGCGTGATGGTCAGTCATCCCGAGCGGGTGATCGATGGGCAGAGCGGTCTGCACAAGATCGAGCTGGCGCAGTATTACGAGTCGGTGGCTGACTGGATTCTGCCGCACCTCGACCACCGTCCCGTGGCACTGTTGCGTTGCCCCGAAGGCGTGGAAGGCGAGCAGTTTTTCCAGAAGCATTCCGAGCGCATGGCGATCCCCAACATCAAGCAGCTGGACCCCAAGCTCGACCCCGGCCACGCGCGTCTGATGGAGATCGACAGCGTCAAGGCGCTGGTCGGCGCGGCGCAGATGGGCACCATTGAACTGCACACCTGGGGCGCGACCTACGATCAGATCGAGCTGCCGGACCACTTCGTCCTCGATCTCGACCCGGACGATCAGTTGCCCTGGCGCAGCATGATTGAAGCCACGCAATTGACGCTATCGACCCTCGACGAGCTGGGCCTGGATGCGTACGTCAAAACCAGTGGCGGCAAGGGCATGCACATCGTCGTGCCGTTGGCGCGCCGGGCCGATTGGGAGTCGGTCAAGGCCTTCGCCAAGGCGTTGGCGCAGTTCATGGCGCGGGAGCTGCCCGACCGGTTTACCGCCACGTCCGGGCCGAAGAATCGGGTCGGCAAGATCTTCATCGATTACCTGCGCAACAGCCGGGGCGCCAGTACAGTCGTGGCTTATTCAGCCAGGGCGCGGCCGGGGTTGCCGGTGTCGGTGCCGATCAGCCGTGACGAGCTGACCCAGGTGAAGTCGTCGGCGCAGTGGAACATCGCCAACCTGCAGCAGCGGTTGCGCAAGCTGAAGGCAGATCCGTGGGCGGGCTACAAGCACAACCAGCGCCTGACCAAACCGATGTGGAAACGCCTGGGCGCAACACCGCCGGCATGAAGGGTCGGGTCAGCTTTCGACCTTGCTGATCAGGCTGCGCCGCAACTGACCGGGCGCCATGCCGTAGGTGTCCTTGAAGACTTTGCTGAAAGCCGCCTGGGATTGGTAACCGACCTGGGCGGCGATGTCGCTCAGGCCTTCTTTCGACCGACTCAACAACCCATAAGCTCGTTGCATCCGGACCTGGGTCAGCAATGTCCACGGCGAGCTGCCGCTGAGTTTCGCGAAAGCGCGCATGAAGGTCGCCCGGGACATGCTCGCCAGTTCTGCCAGGGCGTCGATGTTCCAGTCATGGGCCGGGTTTTCCAGCATCGCTTGCCACGTCCGACCCAGACGCTTGTCTGTCAGCAGCGCGAGGCTGCCGCTATGTTGCGGCGACTGACGAAGGTGCTCCCGCAACACCAGGGTGAACAGCGCCGAGGTCAGCGCATTGACCATGAACTGGCCCCCCGCCAGGTTGGCGTCCGCTTCACTGCGCAGCAGTGCGACCAGCGCCGGTAAGGGGTCGCCGTGGCCCAGCGCCTGGGTCGAGACCTTCACCGGGTCGGTGAGGGATGAGAACAGCATCGCGTGGGGCTGATGGATGAAGCGGCCGCAGAGTAAATCCAGCTCCACCCCGTCGCCGAAGCGCTGCACCGGCAGTAACCCTGCGTCAGTCCCACGCCGGGGCCGTGAAGGCGTCACGCGCTGGCCGGGGCTTAACAACACATGTCGGCTGCCTCGGGGCAGCACCAGAATGTCCCCTGCGGTCAGGGTCAATCGTTGTCGATCGGCCATTTCAACATGGCACTGGCCGGCCAGCACGATGTGATAAGGCGCGATGCCTGCGGGTTCCTGATTGTGGTCCAGGGCCCAATCGCCCTGGAACTGGCAGCGCAGGTCGAGGCTTCCGCGCACGTCGGCGAGGGCGATGAGCGTATCGATGGCGGTCATAGGCGACTTTCGGACAAAAAAATGAGCCAAACGAGCAAGCCGCCGCGCTGTGGCTGGCGGAGACTGAAGGTGTTCCGGCGCAGTCTAGTCGCCGCCCTCAGGAGATACCAATATGTTCAGCAACTGGCCCGATCTGGTTTCCACCATCAAGCAATCGTTTGGTGCGCTGTCCAAATCCAACCCGAAAATGGTCAAGGCCTACATGGCCCTTGGCGAAGCCGCTGCGGAAAACAACGTCCTTGATGCGAAGACCCGCGAGTTGATTTCCCTCGCCGTCGCGGTCACCACTCGTTGTGATGGCTGTCTCGGCAGCCATGCCCAGGCCGCCATCGCTGCCGGTGCGACCCGCGAAGAAGTTGCTGCCGCCCTGGCCACCGCGATCTCGTTGAACGCCGGCGCTGCGTACATCTACTCGATGCACGCGCTGGAAGCCTACGACGCACTCAAGCCGTGACCAGAGGGACGGAACGTGCCGGGGTGCCGACGATTTCAGCTGCCGCTGGCATTTAGGATCAAACCGGGACCTGCAGGAGCCGGCTTGCTGGCGAACCCGCGAGATCAGTCACCCTTGAAGTGCCTGACCCACCGCGTTCGCCAGCAAGCCGGCTCCTTGTATCTCGACTTTGTCTTCACAGAAGGTAAAGTTCTCGACTGATCATCGAGGGAAAGGCGTGAAGACGACCGG
>NZ_JBNNGV010000042.1:0-36808 GCF_050268485.1 Pseudomonas sp. NPDC078416
GGTATTGGGGCACGGTCGCAACCTGCGGTCTGGCCCAAGGCATGGACTTTCCGGCATCGGTGGCACCCTTCATTCTGCGCGGCGTGACCCTCGCCTCAACGCGCAGAGCAACGTTGTACAGCAGCTCTTTGTCCAGACGTTCCTTGATGTTACGGGAGGTCACGAACTTGCCTTCTTTACCGCAGAACGGCGAGTCGTTGACCTGGAAGGTCATCGAAACGGTCGGTTCGTCAACGGTCAGCGGCTTCATCGCTTCAACAGCGTCCGGGTGGCACAGCGTGTCGGAGATGAACAGCGAGTCCATACCGCTGATGCAGACGATGTCGCCGGCAGCAGCTTCTTCGACGTCGATGCGGTGCAGACCGTGGTGACCCATCAGCTTCAGGATACGGCCGTTGCGGCGCTTGCCGTCAGCACCGATCGCGACAACCGGGGTGTTCGGCTTGACGCGACCACGAGCGATACGGCCAACACCGATGACGCCCAGGAAGCTGTTGTAGTCCAGTGCCGAGATCTGCATCTGGAACGGACCGTCACGGTCGACCTTAGGCGCAGGGACGTTGTCGACGATCGACTGGTACAGCGGGGTCATGTCTTCAGCCATGTCGGTGTGATCCAGACCGGCAATGCCGTTCAGGGCCGAGGCGTAGACGACTTTGAAGTCCAGCTGTTCTTCGGTGGCACCCAGGTTGTCGAACAGGTCGAAGATCTGGTCCAGAACCCAGTCCGGACGCGCGCCTGGACGGTCAACCTTGTTAATGCAGACGATCGGACGCAGGCCGGCTTCGAACGCCTTCTTGGTCACAAAACGGGTTTGCGGCATAGGGCCGTCTTGAGCGTCGACCAGCAGCAGAACGGAGTCAACCATCGACATCACGCGCTCTACTTCACCACCGAAGTCGGCGTGACCCGGGGTGTCAACGATGTTGATGTGGTAGCCATTCCAGTTGATCGCGGTGTTCTTCGCGAGAATGGTGATACCGCGCTCTTTTTCCTGGTCGTTGGAGTCCATCACGCGCTCGTCGTTGAGCTCGTTGCGCTCAAGGGTGCCGGACTGGCGCAGAAGCTTGTCGACGAGGGTGGTTTTACCGTGGTCAACGTGAGCAATGATGGCGATGTTGCGTAGATTTTCGATCACTTGTGTATCTCGATCAGAGGATTCGGTCAGCTGTCTGATTGTAGGCAGCTATGAACGGTGGAGCCGGCGAAAGCCGTTACGGCTGACGACTGGTGTCGGGGGGCCGGTGACGCAAGCCACAGGCAAACAGCCCCGGGCACTTAGCTCGGTCGATAAACGCGCACATTGGCATGCCCCTCACTGAGCAGATGATGAGCATGCAGGCGACTCATGACGCCTTTGTCGCAATAGAGCAGGTACTGGCGCGTGTCATCCAGTTCCTTGAAACGGCTGTTCAATGCAAAGAACGGCAGCGTTTGTACTTCAACGCCAGCCAGCGCCAGCGGACGGTCTTCAGCGTCATCCGGGTGACGGATGTCGATGATGACTTGCCCTGCCAGCGCCTGACTGACTTCTTCAATCTGAATGTCCTGGCCCAATTCCTCGATCACGCGATCGATCGGTACCAGACGAGCGTTTTCGAGCGCTCGCTCGAGCACGGCCATGTCGAACGATTTTTCTTCGTGCTCGACCCGGTTGCGCTTGGCGGCGGTCTTCGGATTCACCGAAATCACACCGCAGTATTCGGGCATGTGCCGGGCAAAATCGCCGGTGCCGATCTGATCGGCCAGGTCGATGATGTCCTGCTTGTGACTGGCGATCAGCGGTCGCAGGACCAGCTTCTCTGTTACGCAATCGATGACCGACAGGTTGGGCAGCGTCTGGCTGGACACCTGGGAAATCGCCTCGCCGGTGACCAGCGCGTCGATTTCCAGCCGGTCGGCAATGTTCGTCGCGGCGCGCAACATCATACGCTTCAATACTACGCCCATATGACTGTTATCGACTTTTCCGAGAATTTCTCCCAGAACTTCCTCGAACGGTACGCTGACGAAGAGCACCCGCTGGGAGCTGCCGTACTTCTTCCAGATGAAGTGCGCGACTTCCATCACGCCCAGCTCGTGGGCACGTCCGCCCAGATTGAAGAAGCAGAAATGGCTCATCAGGCCACGACGCATGATCTGGTACGCCGCCACGGTGGAGTCAAAGCCACCGGACATCAGGATCAGGGTCTGTTCAAGCGAACCCAGCGGATAACCGCCCATGCCGTTGTGCTGGCTGTGGATCACGAACAGGCGCTGGTCCCGAATCTCGATTCTGACTTCGACTTCCGGGGCCTTGAGCGAGATGCCGGCGGCGCTGCACTCACGGCGCAGCTTGCTGCCGACGTACTTCTCGACGTCCATGGAGCTGAAGTCATGATGACCGGCACGCTTGCAGCGCACGCCGAATATCTTGCCGGGAATTGCATCGCCGAAGTGCAGCTTGCACTTCTCGTAGATATCTTCCATGTCGCCCAGCGGGTACTGGTCGACCTGCAGAAAGTGCGTGATGCCGGGCATGCAGCTGAGCCGCTCGGTCATCTCGCGCAGGACTTTGGCATCCTCGACCCTGGTTTCGACCTCAAGGTTGTCCCACACGCCATCCACCACCAACGCCGGGTCCAGATCGCGGAGCACCGTGCGGATGTTCTTGGCCAGCTGTTTGATGAAGCGCTTGCGCACAGGCCGGCTTTTGATAGTGATTTCTGGGAAGACTTTGACGATTAATTTCATGAAAACAGCGCGCTAGGTCCCGGTCGAAAAAGGGGGGCGCGGATTATAGCGGAAATTGCTCAAGGTTTAACCAGTTATCGTACGGCCAATCGTCTACGCACCAAAACGGCCCTGTATACAATTACTTAGCACCATAAGGGTGCGCCTGTTTTCGAATATGCGACGTTTAACGCGCTTAAAGGCAAGTATTCCCGTGGGAAACCCAACACAGGGCACTGGCATGCAAATTGCTCCCTTGTGAGGCAGGTTGCCTTGGTCGAGTATCGCGCCCGGCATCACCCAAATTGAAGGGCCAACCACTACTCAGGCCCTAATCCACCCCGGAGGACAACATGTCGAAGTCGGTTCAACTCATCAAAGATCATGACGTTAAGTGGATTGATCTGCGCTTCACGGACACCAAAGGCACTCAGCACCACGTGACCATGCCGGCCCGCGATGCGCTGGAAGACGACTTCTTCGAAGTCGGCAAAATGTTCGACGGTTCCTCCATCTCGGGCTGGAAAGGCATCGAAGCCTCCGACATGATCCTGCTGCCGGACGACGAAACCGCCGTCCTGGATCCGTTCACCGAAGAGCCTACCCTGATCCTGGTGTGCGACATCATCGAACCTTCGACCATGCAAGGTTACGATCGCGACCCACGTGCCATCGCTCACCGCGCCGAGGAATACCTGAAGTCGACCGGCATCGGTGACACTGTATTCGCCGGCCCTGAGCCAGAATTCTTCATCTTCGACGAAGTGAAATTCAAGTCCGACATCTCCGGCTCCATGTTCAAGATCTACTCCGAACAAGGTTCGTGGATGTCCGACGCTGACATCGAAGGCGGTAACAAGGGTCACCGTCCAGGCATCAAAGGCGGCTACTTCCCGGTTCCACCGTTCGACCACGACCACGAAATCCGCACCGCAATGTGCAACGCCCTGGAAGAAATGGGCCAGGTCGTCGAAGTTCACCACCACGAAGTGGCAACCGCTGGCCAGAACGAAATCGGTGTGAAATTCAACACGCTGGTTAAAAAGGCTGACGAAGTTCAGACCCTGAAGTACGTCGTGCACAACGTTGCCGACGCTTACGGCCGCACCGCTACCTTCATGCCAAAGCCTCTGTACGGCGATAACGGTTCAGGTATGCACGTTCACATGTCCATCTCCAAAGATGGCAAGAACACCTTCGCAGGCGAAGGTTATGCCGGCCTGTCCGACACCGCTCTGTACTTCATCGGCGGCATCATCAAGCACGGCAAGGCGCTAAACGGCTTCACCAACCCGGCAACCAACTCCTACAAGCGTCTGGTTCCAGGTTTCGAAGCGCCGGTCATGCTGGCCTACTCGGCTCGCAACCGTTCGGCGTCGATCCGTATTCCTTACGTCAACAGCCCTAAAGGCCGTCGTATCGAAGCACGTTTCCCGGACCCGGCGGCCAACCCGTACCTGGCGTTCGCTGCATTGTTGATGGCTGGCCTGGACGGCATCCAGAACAAGATCCACCCTGGCGATGCTGCTGACAAAAACCTGTATGACCTGCCGCCTGAAGAGGCGAAAGAGATCCCACAAGTTTGCGGCAGCCTGAAAGAAGCCCTGGAAGAGCTGGATAAAGGTCGTGCGTTCCTGACCAAAGGCGGCGTATTCAGCGACGACTTCATCGACGCTTACATCGCTTTGAAATCCGAAGAAGAAATCAAAGTGCGCACCTTCGTACACCCACTGGAATACGAGCTGTACTACAGCTGCTGATCCAGTCGCGCCGGCGAAAGCTGCGTGAACGAGAGGCCTCCTTCGGGAGGCCTTTTTCGTTATTGAGCTCCCCTGATTCAGTCGCTATAAATATGTACCGCAGATGGGAATGACGCTTCCGGCAACCTTGTGTTTTCTGCTTTTCAACAAGCACAAGGATTTCGCTCATGCTGAACATTCCCGTCACTTGCGTGCTGCTGGCGATGATTGCCCTAGGCGGATGCGCCACCGCCCAACCGCCCAGTTCCGTTCCGGCCTCAACGGTCGAATCCACCGTTTTGCTCAAAAGCTCAAGGTCCTGGGATGGAACGGCCTATGACGCTTACCCCGTCGGCAAGCCTGAGCTGACTGTCCTCAACATCAAGATCCCCGCCAACACCGCACTCAATTGGCACGAGCACCCAATGCCCAATGCGGCCTATGTCCTGTCCGGTAATCTCACGGTTGAAACCCGCGAAGGCGGCAAATCGATTCTGCTCAAGCCAGGCGATGTGCTGCCTGAAATGGTCAACAGGGAGCATCGAGGCCTGACGGGGAACACCGCAGTGGAACTCGTCGTTTTTTACGCCGGGACCCCGGGAATGCCACTTTCTACGCGCCAAAGTGTTAAACAGTGATCGCTCGGTCATACGTGAGGACATAACTAATGCTTAAACAGCTCCAACTCGCTGCCCTGGCCTGCGGCCTGGTGTCGACCGGCCTTCACGCGGCGCCTGCTCAGCAGCCGCCTGTGCAACTTCAGCCGCTTATTGCGGCCATGGAGCATAGGCTGGAAATCGCCAACGACGTAGCACACAGCAAATGGCACAGCGGCAAGCCGGTGCAGGACAGTGAGCGCGAGCGCCTGGTAATTCAGAATGCCGAGTCACGGGCAGGCGAATTCAAGCTGGCCGCCGACGACGTACGCGATTTCATGACCGCCCAGATGGAAGCCAACAAGATGGTGCAGTACGCGCGCATCGAGCAGTGGCGTGAAACCGGTCACTCCCCGGAGAAGCCGGAATCCAGTCTCACTGATGGCATTCGGGGTCGGCTGGACACGCTGCTGCCGGTGCTGATGCAAAGTTACTCGGCGTTTCAGCCTTACCGCAGCGATGCCAACTGCCCAGGGTGGGTGCAGTCGGAAATCCAGCGACAGGCAAGTGATCCTGTCATCGTGACCGCGCTGCAACGGGCGGCAGGCGACCTCTGCCGGATCAGGGCAGGCCAGTGAGCAGGCGCCGCAGATCCGTTTCTCAACTGACACCGTCGATCAGTATTCCTCTATGCTGACCCTGTGCCGCGCCATGCATTGAGCGCGGCACCATTGTGGGTTGTCCTGATCGCTGCATTGGAGTGTTCATGCGTCAATGTCTCGCCCTTCTGTTGCTGGTGTTTGCACTGCCTGCTGCCGCGCAGATCTACAAATACACCGATGCCTCCGGGAACACGGCGTACAGCAATCAGCCGCCGAGCGGCACCAAAGCCGAAACCGTCGAGTTGCCGCCACTCAACACCGTCGACACTGTAGTGCCCGCCGCACCGCCGCCACTCCCCGCGTCGCAGAACCAGAACCAGAACCAGCGAAGCGCCGCTGCCTATCAGGTGCTGGCGCTGAAAGACCTGCCTCAGGACGAAGCCCTTCGTGCCAATAACGGCTCGTTCACCGTTGGCGTCGCCATTGAGCCCCGTTTACAGCCCGGGCATTTGCTGCAGTTGATTGTGGACGGCGCGCCCTACGGACAGCCCACCAATATTCCGCGACTGCAGGTGATGGAGCTTGAACGGGGGGAGCACAGCTTTTCGGTTCAAGTGCTGGAAAACCAGCGTTCAATCCAGCAAAGCGAGACGGTCAACCTGACAGTGCAGCGAGTCCATGTCGGCCGGCCTTAAATACTTCTGCCAGTTGGCCGTTGCTCTGTGCCTGCTGTTCAGCGTGAGCCAGACCGCTTTGGCCCAGGTGTATACCTACATCGACGCGAACGGGAATCGGGTCTTTACCGATCAACCTCACCGCAATGCGAAGAAGGTCGACATTGCGCCGACCAACCGGGTCGACCAGCCTACCAAAGCACCCACCAGGGCATCCAAAGCGAAGCCAGCGGCCAGCCCCATCTTTCATTATCAGTTGCTGCGCATTCTGGCGCCGGAGCCTGACAGCACGATTCGCGACATTGAGGGCAACCTGAACGTCACCGTCAGCAATGAGCCCGAGTTGCAGCCAGACCATCTGTACCGGTTACTGCTCGACAGCAAGCCCTATGGCGAGCCGACGCGCAGTCCGGTCTTTCCGCTGACGAACATCGACCGCGGCACTCACCAGCTGTCCGTGGAGATCATTGATCAATACGGCCGAGTGCTGGAACGAACCCCCAATCAGCCTTTTCACCTGATACGCATCTCTCTGGCCCAGAAGCGACTCGCACAGCCGTGCAAAAGCGATGAGTACGGCGTGCGCCCCGAATGCCCCCTCAAGGACAAGCCGGAAGAAGAATCAAGCTTCTTTCCGTTTTTCCGCTAACCCGTGCGCGACAGGCTATGCTTCATTGTGGTGCGCAACCTGAACGAGGTTTCGCCTTAAAAGCCCATTTTGGTTCGGCATTCAGGATTCCATGCACTGTCGCCGGGCCTGTCGTCCAAAAAATGCTCGCAATTCCTCAATCCGCGCTTCTTTTCGGAGCCTTGGTTTGGTTTTTGCATTTTGTAATGAATGCGCGAGCACATCACACGTTTCAGCGGGTTCCACACGCTGGCAAAGACCAATCAGCGCCTGCACTCACGGCCCAGCCGTTTGCATAGAGCCAAAAGAGGTCACCGGGATTCATGACTATCAGCGATGCGTTGCATCGGTTGTTACTCGACAACCTGACCACTGCCACGATTCTGCTCAACTCGGATCTGCGCCTCGAGTACATGAATCCTGCCGCCGAAATGCTGCTGGCCATCAGCGGTCAGCGCAGCCACGGACAGTTCATCAGCGAGCTGTTCACCGAATCTGCCGAGGCGCTCAGCTCGCTTCGTCAGGCCGTCGAACAGGCCCATCCGTTTACCAAGCGAGAGGCCATGCTGACCGCACTCACCGGCCAGACGCTGACGGTGGATTACGCCGTCACCCCGATACTTTCCCAAGCCGAGACCATGCTGCTGCTGGAGGTCCATCCCCGTGATCGCTTGCTGCGGATCACCAAGGAAGAGGCTCAGCTGTCCAAGCAGGAAACCACCAAGATGCTGGTGCGTGGCCTGGCCCATGAAATCAAGAACCCTCTCGGCGGGATTCGCGGCGCCGCACAGTTGCTGGCACGCGAGCTACCGGAGGAGAGTCTCAAGGACTACACCAACGTCATCATCGAAGAGGCCGACCGTCTGCGTAATCTGGTCGACCGCATGCTGGGCTCCAACAAGTTGCCGATGCTGGCGATGACCAACGTGCATGAAGTGCTGGAGCGTGTGTGCAGTCTGGTGGAAGCCGAAAGTCAGGGATGCATCACCATCGTGCGCGACTACGATCCGAGCATTCCCGATGTGCTGATCGACCGCGAGCAGATGATTCAGGCGGTGCTCAATATCGTGCGCAATGCCATGCAGGCCATCAGCAGCCAGAACGAGCTGCGTCTGGGCCGCATCAGCCTGCGCACGCGCGCCATGCGCCAGTTCACCATCGGCCACGTGCGCCATCGTCTGGTCAGCAAGATCGAAATCATCGACAACGGCCCCGGCATTCCGCCGGAGCTGCAAGAAACCATTTTTTATCCCATGGTCAGCGGCCGCCCGGATGGCACCGGGCTGGGCCTTGCCATTACCCAGAACATCATCAGTCAGCACCAGGGGCTGATCGAGTGTGATAGCCATCCTGGCCATACAACATTCTCGATCTTCCTGCCGCTGGAACAAGGAGCAGCGTCGACATGAGCCGTAGTGAAACTGTCTGGATCGTCGATGACGACCGTTCCATCCGCTGGGTACTGGAGAAAGCCCTGCAGCAAGAGGGCATGACCACGCAGAGCTTCGACAGCGCCGATGGCGTGATGAGCCGACTGGCCCGCCAGCAACCGGACGTGATCATTTCCGATATCCGCATGCCTGGCGCGAGCGGCCTGGACTTGCTGGCGCGCATTCGCGAACAGCACCCGCGCCTGCCGGTCATCATCATGACTGCCCATTCGGACCTCGACAGCGCCGTGGCTTCCTATCAGGGGGGTGCCTTCGAGTACCTGCCCAAGCCGTTCGACGTGGACGAAGCCGTTTCGCTGGTCAAACGCGCCAATCAGCACGCTCAGGAGCAACAAGGCCTGGCCGTTCCTCCAGCCCTGACCCGTACCCCGGAAATCATCGGCGAAGCGCCGGCGATGCAGGAGGTGTTTCGCGCCATCGGCCGCTTGAGTCACTCCAATATCACCGTGCTGATCAACGGCGAGTCCGGGACCGGTAAAGAGCTGGTTGCCCACGCCCTGCACCGCCACAGCCCGCGTTCGGCGTCGCCGTTCATTGCGCTGAACATGGCGGCGATTCCGAAAGACTTGATGGAGTCCGAGCTGTTCGGCCATGAAAAAGGCGCGTTCACTGGCGCGGCAAACCTGCGCCGCGGGCGTTTTGAGCAGGCGGACGGCGGCACCCTGTTTCTCGATGAGATCGGCGACATGCCGGCCGACACCCAGACCCGACTGCTGCGCGTGCTGGCCGATGGCGAGTTCTACCGGGTGGGCGGCCACGTGCCGGTCAAAGTCGACGTGCGCATCATTGCGGCAACCCACCAGAATCTGGAAACGCTGGTCCAGGCCGGCAAGTTCCGCGAAGACTTGTTTCACCGCCTGAACGTCATCCGCATTCACATCCCGCGCATGTCCGACCGTCGCGAGGACATCCCGACGCTGGCACGCCACTTCCTCAGCCGCGCCGCACAGGAACTGGCGGTTGAGCCCAAGCTGCTGAAGGCGGAAACCGAGGAATACCTCAAGCACCTGCCGTGGCCGGGCAACGTCCGTCAGTTGGAAAACACCTGCCGCTGGATCACCGTGATGGCGTCAGGTCGCGAAGTGCATGTCAGCGATCTGCCGCCCGAACTGCTGAGCCTGCCGCAAGACGCGGCCCCGGTGACCAACTGGGAACAAGCGCTGCGCCAATGGGCCGATCAAGCGCTGGCACGCGGCCAATCCAGCCTGCTGGACAGCGCTGTGCCGACGTTCGAACGCATCATGATCGAGACCGCGCTCAAGCACACCGCCGGCCGTCGACGCGACGCCGCCGTACTGCTGGGCTGGGGCCGCAACACCTTGACTCGCAAGATCAAGGAATTGGGCATGAAGATCGATGGCGGGGATGATGACGAGGGCGATGAGGGCTGATTGCACTGTCATTTGTGACAGTTTACGCAAGGACTGCCAGCTGGTTAGCTCCTTTGACTTCGCCCGCGAGTGCCAAGTCAATGGAGCTGACAGTCATGCCTATCGCACCCTCCACTCCCCTCCTGGACGCCGCCCTTAACGCCCGACTTCTGGCATCGCTTCCACCGGTTGACGCCATCAAGCGTCGCGCCCGGATAGTCGATTACGACATCGTCGAGATGGCGGTCTTGTTCCGCACCGCAGAATTGACGTCCCTGTCAGTGACCAACGCATACCTGGACCGCATCCTTCTGTTGAACGGCACGTTCGAAACCTACGATGAGAACGGAGGTTACAACGCGTTTGTGCGGATCGATGCCGAGCAGGCCCTTGAACAAGCTCGGCTTGCCGACATCTGGTTGAGCGATCCGGCTGACCTCCGTGGTCCCGCGCCGCCGCTGTGCGGAATTCCAATGGGGGTCAAGGATTCAATTGGCATCGAAGGGCGCGAGAGTAAAAACGGCACACAGTCGCTCAGCGAAAATTTCGCACTCAAGGACGCGACCTGTGTCGCCAGGCTACGCGCTCAAGGCGCCGTACTGATCGGACATAACACCTGTTCCGCATGGTCGGGGGACATCAACGGCACGTTCGCCGGAAACGCCTGGGACCCGGCTCGTGTCTGCGGTGGTTCAAGCCAGGGATCGGGGGTCGCGCCAGTTGCGAGACTCATCGCGGCCTCGCTCGGCGAGGAAACCGGCGGCTCGCTTATCTTTCCCCTCGCGGCCAATGGTGCCAGCGGTATCAAGCCTTCCCTGGGTCTGGTGTCCGTCGCAGGTCTCATGCCGTTGCGCAACGGCATTGATGTCGTCGGCCCGTCAGCGCGCTCGATACGAGATGCTTCGCTGGTCCTGTCTGTTATCTCCGGCATCGATCAGCTTAACGATCCTCAAACGCTGGCCGCTCCGATTCCATTGCCCGAACTGCCGATCAAGGCGCGCGCAACAGCGTTGCCCCTGGGTGGGCTTACCATCGGCGTTCCGCAAACAGACTGGATGATGCCCGACGTCACAGTTGCGCCTGCTCAAAACTACGATAGCGACTACCGCGAAGCATTCGACCGATTCAAGGAACAATTGCGCAGTCTGGGCGCAACCGTCGTCGACTTTCCGGGCCTCGATCCGTCGCTAGCCTCAAACGCCCCATTTCTTTATCCGACGCTTTTGGGCGAAGTCATGAACAGTGAGGGGCAGCTGGAGCCCATCATTCCGATCACGGCCGTCGTTCACAGTAACGGTGTGGAGACGGAGCACTCCCAGGCGATCCAGACATTCGCGAACAGTCGCCCGGATGCCGTGCGCGATGAAATCCTGCGCCATTACGGGCTGTTCGATGAGGTGGCGGCAGGTGGAATCACGGTGGCGATGCGCACCGCTGGCGAAATGCGCCGGCGTCAGGAGCAAATCCTGATGCAGCAGGCGATCGATACGGCGGGCGTGGATTTCATGATGGTCATGCCGCTGGGTTCACACGTGGGAGCGCGTTTTGAGGGCGAAAAAATCGGGCTTGGAGCCTACCGCTTCCATTATGAGATACCCAATGCGCACGGATGGCCGATGCTGAGTTTTCCGATTGGGTACGGCAGCACGGGTGTAGACATGCCGCTGCCCATCAACGCCGCGTTCTGGGGCCCTCGGTTTTGCGAGGCAATGATTATTCAAGCCGCGATCGATTATCAGCAACGCTTCCCTGAATATCACAATGCCGCCCCGCCTGACCCTGTGTTTGGATCACGAACAAAACGTCCTGAGCACATTCCCCGCGTGCGGCCGGTCACGCCCGATACTTCAACCGATCCTGTGTCTAGAGTGAGGAGCCGGCCATGGCATTGACCCTTCCCACGCCATTTTTCCGGATCGAGTGGATGCCGGCGACCAACTCAGGCTTGTTGCCCGCATCTTCCGGGCAACCGCCGCCCCCCTTCATGTCCGTGCAATGGCGGGCAAGAGAGGGAACAGCGTATTACCCCTTCGTGCAAAACGAAGAGGTGGTCAACGGCTTGCCTATTCCGCCGAAGACGGCTTCTCCCAAAGATTGATCCCGCCTTCCACCGCAAACCGGTCGATCTCGGCCAGTTCTTCCTGACTGAACTCAAGATTGTCGAGGGCGCCAACGTTCTCGATGATCTGCTCCGGACGGCTTGCACCGATCAGCGCAGAGGTGACGCGTGGGTCGCGCAGCGTCCAGGCCAGTGCCATCTGCGCCAGGCTCTGGCCGCGACGCTTGGCAATCTCGTTGAGCGCACGCACGTGCTCGATGTTCTGATCCGACAAATGCGCCGCCTGTAGCGAGCCGCCACCGGGACGGTTGACCCGTGCATCTTTAGGAATGCCATTCAGGTATTTGTCCGACAGCAGCCCTTGAGCCAGCGCGGTGAAGGCGATGACGCCCGAGCCGAGTTCTTCGGTGGTGTCCAGCAGGTCTTTTTCAACCCAGCGATTGAGCAGGTTATACGCCGGCTGATGAATCAGCAGAGGTACTTTCCACTCTTTCAGCAGACCTGCGATTTCCCGGGTTTTGGCGCCCGAATACGACGAAATCCCGATATACAGCGCTTTGCCCTGCTGCACAGCGGTGGCCAGTGCACTCGCGGTTTCTTCCAGCGGGGTGTCCGGGTCGAAGCGGTGGGAATAGAAAATATCGACGTAGTCCAGACCCATGCGCTGCAGGCTCTGGTCGAGGCTGGCGAGCACGTACTTGCGCGATCCACCGCCCTGACCGTAAGGCCCCGGCCACATGTCCCAGCCGGCTTTGCTGGAAATGATCAGCTCGTCGCGGTACTGCTTGAAGTCTTCTTTAAGCAGGCGGCCGAAGTTGATCTCGGCACTGCCGTAGGGCGGGCCATAGTTGTTGGCGAGGTCGAAGTGGTTGATACCCAGATCGAAGGCCGTGCGCAGCATCGCGCGCTGGGTGTCGATTGGCGTGCTGTCGCCGAAGTTGTGCCACAGCCCCATGGAGAGTGCTGGCAACACCAGGCCGCTGCGGCCAACGCGACGATAGGGAATGCGTTCATAACGGTTTTCGGCAGCGATGTAAGTCATCCGATCCTCTCTTTCTTGTTTGGAAGTCAGGTCACAAAACGAACCTTCGAGATTACTCGGATTTCTCTGCGACGAGGGGGTTCAAACGAGTTGATGGATGCCGGGCCTCAGCGCTGATACGCAGCAATTGGCATCCTATTGTTCGCTTCGACCGAACAACGAAGGCATTTTTGGGGCGTTTATCGCCGCGCCCAGGCGTGTGAAGCTGCATTCACTTTCAAATGAATCGGAGACTCACCATGACGCAGTCAACTCCACACATTTCCCGCCCTGTCGCCATCGTCACCGGCGCCTCCCGTGGTATCGGCGCGCAAATCGCCAGGCGACTGAGCCGTGACGGTTTCGCAGTGGTCGTGAACTACGCCAGCAGCGCGGCGGAGGCGGACGCCCTCGTTGCGCAGCTCGATGCCGATGGCGGTCAGGCCATCGCAATCAAGGCTGATATTGCCAAGGCCGACGAAGTCCGTGCGCTGTTCGAGCAAACGGAAGCGCAGTTGGGCAAGGTGGATGTGCTGGTCAATAACGCGGGCGTCATGAAGGCGTTGCCGCTGGCAGACACCAGTGATGAGCAGTTCGATCAGGCGTTCAATATCAATACCCGAGGCACCTTCAACACCTTGCGCGAAGCCGGCGCGCGGATGAAAGACGGCGGCCGCATCATCAACTTCTCTACAACAGCGCTGGCGCTGAACCTTCCGGGCTACGCGATCTATAACGCGACCAAGGCGGCGGTCGAGGCCTTCACCCATGTGTTTGCCAAGGAGCTGCGTGGACGGAATATCACCGTCAATGCGGTTGCGCCGGGACCGGTGGCAACCGAGCTGTTCCTGCATGGCAAAAGCGAAGAGCAAATCCAGCACTTCGCCAACATGCCGCCGTTGCAGCGCCTTGGGCAGCCGGAAGATATCGCCAGCGTCGTGTCCTTCCTTGCCGGCCCGGATTCAGGCTGGGTGAACGGTCAGGTGCTGCGAGCCAATGGTGGCTTGGCGTAAAAAACCAGGCTGTAGAAACGCGCGTGCCCGCGAAGATTTCGTGGCAGCCCCCGGTCAGGGGGACCGACACGACGCCGTCGCGGGCACCCGTGCTCCTGCCAAACAATCAGCCTCAACGCACCAGGTGCAGGAACTGCATATGGCGCTCGTACTGGTCGAGGATGTCGTTGATAACCTGTTCCTTGGTGTAGCCCACCAGGTCGTAGTCCTGACTGCCCTCGCTCAAGTGAACTTCGGCGCGGTAGTAACGGCGGTTGTTCAGCTGTTTGGAGCCCATGCCGCCCCGTGCGAATGAAGGCGTGAAGTAGCCACGCATGGTCACCTGGTACACGAACGGACGTTCTTCACCGTGGCCGATTTCCAGGCCCACCGTGTCATTGGCCGGGTCCGGCTGAGTCACGACGGTCAGGCCCTTCTCGACGAACACTGCCGTCACTTCTTCAATCGCCGGGCGCACGGTCTGATCGAGGAAGCGGTAAACCTCATCACGGGACGGGAATGCCACCGCCTGGGTCAGACGCTGGCGCCAGCCACCGCGCCGGGCGCCGGAGACCGGTGCCAGCGAATAGAGCTGCGCAATCTTGCGCTGGGATTCCATGTAGAACGCCTTGTGCAGCCCCCACATCATCAGCAGCAGAATCAGCGAGAACGGCAACGAGGTCAGCACCACCGCAGACTTCAGCGCATCAATGCTCCCCGAGAACAGCAAGCCGCTGGTGATCAGCGCCGTCATCACGCCCCAGAAAACGCGCAGCCATTTAGGGCCGTCTTCGTCCGGGCTGCCGCCTTTGGCGGACAGCGTCGACAGCACCACGGTGCCGGAGTCAGCCGAGGTCACGAAGAACACAAAGCTGATGAACACCGTCACGGCAATGACCGTTCGGCTCCACGGGTAGGTTTGCAGCATCAGGTACAGGGTCATCGAAGGATCATCGATGGCCGACTGGCCCAACGCAGCCATGCCGTGGTTCAGCACGAGGTCGATTGCACTGTTACCAAAGATCGACATCCAGGCCAGGGTGAAGCCCAACGGGATCAACAGCACGCCGCAGACGAATTCACGAATGGTGCGACCACGGGAGATGCGCGCGATGAACAGGCCCACGAACGGCGACCAGGCAATCCACCACGCCCAATAGAACACAGTCCAGCCGCCCAGCCAGTCACTAGGGCCGTCGTACGCGTAGACGTCGAAGCTCTTGACCGGCAGTGCGCCGAGGTAATCACCGATGTTCTGCACCAGGGTATTGAGCAGATGCTGCGTGGGCCCGGCGAACAACACGAACAGCAGCAGCGCGCAGGCCAGCAGCATGTTGATATCGGACATGACGCGCACGCCTTTGTCGACGCCCGCAATGGCCACCAGGATTGCCGCGCCCATCATCAGGGTGATCAAACCCACCTGAATCCATTGGGTGTGCGGCACGTTGAACAGGTAGTCCAGCCCGGAATTCAGGTGCAGTACGCCAAAGCCCATGTCGGCGCCGAGGCCGAAGATGGTGGCGATAATGCCGAAGCCGTCGACCGCATAGCCGATCGGGCCGTTGATGCGCTTGCCGATCAGCGGATACAGCGCTGAACGCAATGCCAGAGGCAGGTTATGGCGATACGCGAAGTAGGCCAGCGCCATGCCTACGAACGCGAACACGCCCCAGCCGTGCAGGCCCCAATGCAGAAACAGCAGCTGCATGGCCTGACGTGCCGACTGTGTAGTCCCGCCCTCGCCCTGCGGCGGCTGCAGCATATGGGTCAGCGGTTCCGACACACAGAAGAAGAACAGGGTGATGCTGATCCCGGCAGCGAACAGCATGCCGGCCCAGGACAGATAACTGAACTCGGGTTCGTCGTGGTCAGCGCCCAGCTTGATCTTGCCGTAGCCTGAAATCGCGGTGACCACCACGAACAGCAGATACAGGGTCATGGCCAGCATGTAGTACCAACCGACGGTGTTGGCGGCCCAGTTCTGCGCGGCGAGCAACCAGGCGCCCGAGGCTTCCGGAAAGGCGACGACGACCAGTCCGAAGATCAGGATGAAGCTGGCGGCAAAGTAGAAAACAGGGCCGTTCATGCGAACGGGCGAGCTACTTGGAGCGCTCGAATTATTCATATGAATACCGCCGCGCGGGCAAGGGGATCGATCATGCAACGTGTATGCGGCAAAGGTAGGCCTCCTGAGATCAGCGGGCAGCGAACCACCGGTTTAACTTGATTGAACGTTCAATTAAAACACGAAAAGACGGCTGGAGACTAATGCACAGTGGCGTGACGCTCTCTCAGGCGAGGGTAGGACGGACGACGAAAGCCTTTCGTTCCGTGGGTTCGGGAGGGTTTTTAAAGCGCTGAATAAATTGCGGAGTGACACACGCCGCCTTCCCGGCTAAAGCCGGTCCTACACGATGTACGCGATCGATTAGTGGGACCGGCTTCAGCCGGGAAGAGGCCAGCGTGCGCAGCCCGAAATTTGCGATATGACGGGCTACTTCGGACAGCCGTCCTCGTGCTGCAGACTCGCCTGATTGACGTTGCTGCCCGCCGGGACGCCGCGCGTGAGCCACACGTTGCCGCCGATGGTCGAGCCCTTGCCGATGGTGATGCGCCCCAGAATCGTGGCACCGGCATAGATCACCACGTCGTCTTCGACGATCGGGTGACGGGCATGGCCCTTGAGCAATTGCCCGTCTTCATCGGAAGGGAAGCGTTTGGCGCCCAGCGTGACGGCCTGATAAATGCGAACGCGCTCGCCGATGATGGCGGTCTCGCCAATCACCACGCCTGTCCCGTGATCAATGAAGAAGCTCGGGCCGATCTGCGCGCCAGGGTGGATGTCGATGCCGGTTGCAGAATGTGCCAGTTCGGCGCTGATGCGTGCCAGCAGGGGCAAGCCGTTGTGATACAGGTGATGGGCCAGACGGTGGTGAATCACCGCCAGAATGCCCGGGTAGCACAGCAACACCTCATCGACACTGCGCGCGGCGGGGTCGCCGTGATACGCCGCCAGCACGTCGGTGTCGAGGATGCGGCGAATGGTCGGCAGCGCGCTGGCGAAATCCTGAATCAGCCGTTCCGCATGCACATCCGCGCAGCTGGCATCCTCGCCTTTCTGTCGCGCGGCGTAGCGCAGTTCAAGCCGCGCCTGGTCGAGCAACGAGTTCAACGCCACGTCGAGGGTATGGCCGACGTAGAAGTCCTCGCTTTCTTCGCGCAGGTCCACCGGCCCCAGCCGCATCGGAAACAGCGCGCCGCACAGCGCATCGAGAATGTCGCGCATGGCCTCGCGTGAAGGCAGCTCGCGGCCGCCCTTCTCGCCGCTGATCCGGCCGTTGCTGGTACGCCAGTCATCACGCGCGGCGCGCAATTCGCCCACAATCCGCTGCAATTGCCAGTGGCCGGTCACGCCCTCGGCGCAGGATTCCGGGGACAGGTCGGGAATAGTGCTCACGCAGATTTCTCCTCAATTCAACGGCGAGTCAGGCTGTAACGGCCGAAGTGGAATCACTCTACGACATCCATTCGCGGCAAAAAAATAACTATTTTTGTGGGGCTTCTGCTCAGGGGACGAAGGACTGCGGGCGGTTGCCCTGTGGGAAACGTCTGCCTATAGTCCTGCGACTCAATTGCAGACCTGTCGACGCCGCCATGATCAAACAACAGCTTGCCCGTTTTAATCGTCTGGAATTGCTCGGCGGTCCGACGCCCTTTGAAAAGCTCGAACGCCTTTCGACCTGGGCCGGCCGCGACATTTACGTGAAACGCGACGACATCACGCCGCTGGCCATGGGCGGCAACAAGCTGCGCAAGCTGGAATACCTCGCGGCCGATGCCCTGGCTCAAGGGTGCGACACCCTGATCACCGCGGGCGCCATTCAGTCCAACCATGTGCGCCAAACCGCTGCCCTCGCCGCCCGCCTTGGCCTGGGCTGTGTCGCCCTGCTGGAAAACCCGATTGCAACCGACGACAGCAATTACCTGGGCAACGGCAATCGCCTGCTGCTGGACTTGTTCGACACCAAGGTCGAGCTGGTCGAGAACCTCGACAATGCCGACGACCAATTGCAAGCCCTGGCCAGCCGACTGCGTATGAGCGGCAAGAAGCCCTACCTGGTACCGATCGGCGGATCGAACGCCCTCGGCGCACTGGGTTATGTACAGGCCGGTTTTGAATTGGCCGAGCAGCTCAAGCAAAGCGGCCTGTCATTCGCAGCCGTCGTGCTCGCGTCGGGCAGTGCCGGCACTCACAGCGGCCTGGCACTTGCGCTGGCTGAAGAGCTGCCCGAGCTGCCGGTGATTGGCGTGACCGTGTCGCGACCGGAAGAAACCCAGGCACCCAAGGTTCAGCGCCTGGCCGAGCAAACCGTCGAGCTGCTGGGCGAATCATTGCCGGCCGCGTTCAAGGTGCAGCTGTGGGATGAATACTTCGGCCCGCGGTACGGCGAGCCAAATGCCGGCACGTTGGCGGCGATCCGGCTGGTGGCCAGTCATGAAGGGCTGCTGCTGGACCCGGTCTACACCGGCAAAGCCATGGCCGGGCTGCTCGACGGCATCGGCCGGCAGCGTTTCGAAGACGGCCCGATCGTCTTTCTCCACACCGGCGGCGCACCTGCCTTGTTTGCGTATCAGGGCGTCTTTTCGGCGGGATAGAGGCTTCGTCACTCGCCCGCTCAAATGGTGATGCGGGCGCTATATTCTAAAAACTGATAAGCAATCCGCTTTTTATTATTTTTCATGCCTCGCTTCGGGTCTTATGATCGCCGCCAGCCGGCGCGCAGCACCACGCAGGCGACTGAAAAAGCTGGATAAACGAGTGATGCCAACGTAGCTTCGTCGGGTCTGATACTTGCCTGACATTCCAATTAAAACAGGGGTCTTTCATGAACATGTCTGCAATCCGCCGCACCTTTCTGTTGTCGGCCTTCAGCCTGGTGCTGGGCACCGGTCTCGTCAGCCAGGCTGTCGCTGGTGATCAACTGGCAACGATCAAGAAGAACGGAACCCTTAACGTCGGCCTGGAAGGCACTTATCCCCCGTTCAGCTTCGTGGGTGAGGACGGCAAGCTGACCGGTTTCGAAGTGGAGTTCTCTGAAGCGCTGGCCAAGGAACTGGGCGTCAAGGTCAAGCTGCAAGCCACGCCGTGGGCGGGCATTCTGGCCGCGCTGGAATCCAAGCGTCTGGATGTCGTGATCAACCAGGTCACCATCTCCGACGAGCGCAAGAAAAAGTACGACTTCTCCGAACCCTACACCGTGTCGGGCATTCAAGCATTGGTGCAAACCAAAGACGTGGGCGTGATCAAAACGGCTGCGGACCTGAAAGGCAAGAAAGTCGGTGTCGGCCTGGGCACCAACTACGAAGAGTGGCTGAAAGCCAACGTGCCTGATGCCATCGTCAAAACCTACGACGATGATCCGACCAAGTATCAGGACCTGCGCGTCGGCCGCATCGACGCCATCCTTGTCGACCGCCTTGCTGCACTGGAACTGGTCGCCAAGACCAAGGACAAGCTGGCCGTTTCCGGCGAACCGTTCTCCCGTCAGGAGTCCGGTGTCGCACTGCGCAAGGGCGAGCCTGAATTGCTGGACGCAATCAACAAGGCCATCGACAAGCTGCGCGCCGACGGCACCCTTGCCAAGCTGTCGGACAAGTACTTCAAGGCTGACGTGACCAAATGATCCCGGAGAGCCTTCAGCTCGCGCTGGACTCCGCGCCCTTTCTGCTCAAGGGCGCGTATTACACGGTGGGCTTGAGCCTGGGGTCGATGTTTTTCGGGTTGGTGCTGGGCTTCGGCCTGGCACTGATGCGTCTGTCGAAGATCTGGGTCATCAGTGCCGTCGCCAGGGTTTACGTGTCGTTCTTCCGTGGCACGCCGCTTCTCGTCCAGCTGTTCATGATCTATTACGGCTTGCCGGACCTGGGGATTGAACTGGATGCGATCACCGCAGCGCTGATCGGCCTGTCGCTGAACATGGCCGCGTATGCCTGCGAAATCCTTCGGGCCGCGATCGGTTCGGTGGACCGAGGGCAATGGGAAGCCGCTGCGAGCATCGGCATGACGCGCGCCCAGACCATGCGCCGCGCCATCCTGCCGCAAGCGGCACGCACCGCGTTGCCGCCACTGGGCAACAGCTTCATTTCGCTGGTGAAGGATACGGCGATGGCGGCCACCATTCAGGTGCCGGAAGTGTTCCGCCAGGCGCAACTGATCTCTTCGCGGACGCTGGAGATTTTCACCATGTATTTCACCGTAGCGGTGATTTACTGGGTGCTGTGCAGCATCCTGGCGCATTTTCAGAATCGCCTGGAAGCACGGGCCAACCGCCACGATGTGGAGTCCTGAAGCATGATCACGGTTGAAAAACTGACCAAGCAATTCAAGGGCAACGAAGTGCTCAAGGGCATTGACCTGAAGGTCGAGCCCGGCGAGGTGGTGGCGATCATCGGCCCCAGCGGGTCAGGTAAAACCACGCTGTTGCGCTGCCTGAACCTGCTGGAAGTGCCTACGAGCGGCAGCATTGTCGTGGGCGACATCAAAGTCGATTTGAGCCGCCCGCTGAGCCAGCAGCAGGGCCTGATCCGGCAGTTGCGCCAGCATGTCGGGTTCGTCTTCCAGAACTTCAATCTGTTCCCCCATCGCACGGCGCTGGAAAACGTCATCGAAGGCCCGACCGTGGTCAAGAAGATGCCCCGCGAGCAGGCCATCGAGCTGGGCCGCGCGCTGTTGGCCAAAGTCGGCCTTGCGGGTAAAGAGGACGCTTATCCGCGTCGTCTGTCCGGCGGCCAACAACAGCGCGTGGCGATTGCCCGTGCGCTGGCCATGGAGCCTGAAGTCATTCTGTTCGATGAACCGACATCGGCGCTCGATCCCGAGTTGGTAGGCGAGGTGCTCAATACGATTCACGCCCTGGCCCTGGAGAAACGCACGATGGTGATCGTGACCCACGAGATGAGCTTCGCGCGGGACGTCGCCAACCGGGTGATCTTCATCGACAAGGGCGTCATCGTTGAGCAGGGTGAAGCGAAAGAGCTGTTTGCCCATCCCAAAGAAGAACGCACAAGGCAGTTTCTTGAGCGCAGCAGAAATTAGTCCGACACGATATGTGTTCAAAACGGCGCCAACAGGCGCCGTTTTCTTAGCCGTTCATATTTAGAAAAGCCTTGATCCACTAAAAGTCCTACTGTTTCGACACCGGCTAATCGGCACCCATCTATCTATTTTTTCTATACGAGCGACGCTCACTCTCCCCGCTCCCCCGCAACGTTGATTGACCATTTCTGCGCCCGTAAATAACTGCCGCTGACACTTTTTCATGGGCTTGCTGGCCGTGGAATGTAGAGCGTTCGGCGGCTCGGGTAGGACCACAGTCGCAACTCCCTGCCCATAAGCAACGCTCGAGTGTAGGAATGTTCTGCATTTTCCTCACACAGACTTTAAACACTTAAATGCCGTTGACACAAACACCGCAACACAATTAGCTGAAATCGCTCAGCTGTTTACTTTCCTTCCCAAACAGCAACTCACTAATTGCCACCATTTGTAATGTTTGCCATGCCTGCGCATCCCGACGTGTACTAGTGCCAGTCGTTTCCACGTTGCAGTTGCGATGAACTAACCACCTGACTTGCCTTGATCCAGGCACACATTCGAAGAGTATTAAAAGATGATCCACACCCCTGTAATGACTCAGTCTTTCAAGTTGATGGCCCCGTATATTCCGCAGTCGAACAAGCACGGGATTGGCGCCCTGGCGGCGGCCGATCTGCAGGTACACATTGACCCCTGGCCAGAGATGGACTGCGGTGACTTGATCGAATTGTTTTGGGGAGGCTGTTATGCCGCGTCAAAACTTTTATCGGAGTCCGACATCGGGCATACATCCGTCCTACACGTACCTGAAAGTTTTCTTCGAAGCGGGAAAGTAAAAACCTATTATCGCGTCACTAAAATTGGCAGCGAACCCATCAAGTCTCCTGGTGCCAAGCTGTGGGTCAAACTGGAGACTCCAGGCGGTCAATTGGTCAGCGGCCAGGGGGATGAGAATCAAGGGCTGGCACCGGTGACGTTCGCCGAGTCGGTCATGCAGAACGGTTTGACTGCGCGCCACTTCCATGAGGGCGTTCAACTCACCCTCGACGCTTATCCCAACATGGATGCCTACGATGAGATCACCCTGCGCTGGGGCGACCTGCGTATGGACTTGCCAGCGCTCACCCAGAACGACGTTGGCCGGCCCATCGTGGTTGAAGTACCGGCAGAGTTGGTGCGCGAGGCCGGCGATGATCCCCATCTGGAGGTGAGCTACTGCGTGATTGACCGGGTCGGCAACAACTCGCGGTGGGCACCGGCAAGGCTGATCAAGGTATCGACCGACACGACCGATGAGACCGAAGCTTGATATCGGACCTGTCCAGGATGCTGTCGCGGCGCACCCTCTTCGCGCTGCGACACGTCTGCTCCTCGCCATCTGGCAACCGGCAACCGGCAACCGTGAACAATTCCACAGATCGGCAACGGAGAAGAAACCTCCCACATCATCTGCAACTGCGTCCTACAGCTTTCCCCCTCCCCGCGCGAAAACAGACTGCTAGCCTGCGGTGAAAGCCTTCATGAGGTATTCGCCATGCCCTGCAGACATATCGTCAAGTACATGATTCTGGCGCTGGCCTTCGGTTCATGCCTGACCTACACAAAAGCCACGGCGCTGGCGACGGCAACCGCCATTTCGCCTTCTATGCTTATTCCTAAATGTGAGTTTATTTAATTTTTATACACGCTTACGGTATATGCACCGGACCACCGGACCATCGTCAATTTGCTCGCCGCCACCGCGGTATTGATTCGAGGTTCGAATGGTTCAGCACAATGATCCCAGTGCTCGCGCTCGTGAAGGTCACCACCATGACTGATCTGAGCGCCCCTTCTGTCCAGCACACCCTGGACGTGGCTCCTCCCCTGCTCCCTGCGGCGATATTGCGCAATGACGCCGACGCCATTGCGGCGGCCCATGACCTGGCCGCCGTCGTGCGCACCCATGCCGCCATCCGAGACCGAGAGCGGCAATTGCCTTGGTCGGAAATCGAGCTGTTTACCCGCAGCGGTCTGGGCAGCATTTCGGTGCCGCACGCCTATGGCGGGCCGCAGGTGTCATTCGTGACCGTGGCGGAGGTTTTCGCCATCCTGTCGGCCGCTGACCCTGCGGTGGGCCAGATTCCCCAAAACCACTTCGGGATTCTCAACTCGCTGATCGGCAGCGCCGCCGAGGCGCAGAAACACACCCTGTTCGCCAGCGTTCTCGGCGGTGCACGCATCGGCAATGGCGGCCCCGAGCGCGGGACAAAAAATACCCTCGACATCCGCACGCGCCTGACCGCCGACGGTGATCATTTTTTGCTCAACGGCCGCAAGTTCTACTCGACCGGCGCGCTGTTCGCCCACTGGGTGGCGGTCAAAGCCATCAATGACGACGGCAAACAGGTGCTGGTATTCGTGCCACGCGGTACGCCCGGTTTGCACATCATCGACGACTGGTCCGGCTTCGGTCAGCGCACCACCGCCAGCGGCAGCGTGCTGCTGGAAAATGTGCGCGTGAACGGCGAACTCGTCGTCGATAACTGGAAGCTGGGCCTGTCGCCGAACATTCAGGGCGCGGTCTCGCAACTGATTCAGGCGGCCACCGATGCGGGCATTGCCCGGGAAGCCATCGACGAAAGCATTCGTTTTGTGCGCGAGCGCTCACGCCCGTGGATCGACGCCAATGTCGAGCGTGCCGGCGACGACCCCTATGTGATCGCCGACATCGGCAAATTGAAGCTCGAACTGCACGCCGCCGAAGCACTGTTGCGCAGGGCTGGCCGCGTGCTGGATGAAATTGCCGCCGAACCCATCGACGAGCAATCAGCGGCGCGGGCCTCCATCGTGGTCGCCGAAGCCAAAGTGCTGACCACCCAGATCGCCCTGCTCGCCAGTGAAAAGCTGTTCGAGCTCTCGGGCAGTCGCGCGACGCTGGCCGAATTCAATCTTGATCGTCACTGGCGCAACGCGCGGGTTCACACCCTCCACGACCCGGTGCGCTGGAAGGTTCACGCCGTCGGCGCCTGGCACCTGAACGGCGCCCTGCCCGCCCGTCATTCCTGGATATAACCAGACCACTGGAAGCACACCTATGAGCCTTCAAACCTTGCCGCGTGGCACGCAGGCGACCGCCGTGACCGCGATCATTCGTGACGACGCCGAAGCGCTGCGCATCGCCCACACGCTGGCGGAAGATTTCAAACGACAGAGCGTCACGCGTGACCGTGAACGGCGCCTGCCCCATCAGGAACTGGAAGCGTTTTCCCGCTCGGGCCTGTGGGGCATCAGCGTGCCGAAGGCCTTTGGTGGCGCAGGCGTGTCCAGTGTCACCCTGGCCGACGTCATTCGTATCATCTCTGCCGCCGACGCCTCCCTGGGGCAGATTCCGCAAAACCACTTTTACGCGCTGGAAGTGCTGCGGGTGAACGGCAGCCCGGCGCAGCAGGCACGACTGTACGCCGAGGTCCTCGCCGGTCAGCGCTTCGGTAACGCGCTGGCCGAGCTGGGCACCAAAACCGCCCACGACCGCACCACTCGCCTGAGCCGCAACGGCAAAGGCTGGCGCATCAACGGGCGCAAGTTCTACGCCACCGGCGCGCTTTACGCCCAACGCATACCGACCTCGGTCGTTGATGACAACGGCGTGCAGCAGCTGGCATTCGTGCCGGCGAACGCCGCCGGGCTGAGCGTGATCGACGACTGGAGCGGCTTCGGCCAGCGCACCACCGGCAGCGGCTCGGTGGTGTTCGATAACGTCTCTGTCGAGGCCGATGACGTGGTGCCTTTCCAGACGGCGTTCGAGCGCCCGACCACTGTCGGCCCGCTGGCGCAGATTCTCCATGCCGCTATCGACACCGGCATCGCTCGCGCTGCCTTTGAAGACGCGCTGCATTTCGTACGCACGCGCACCCGGCCATGGATCGACTCCGGCATCGAAAAAGCCGTCGATGACCCGCTGACGCTGCACAGCTTTGGCAAACTCGGCATTCGTCTGCACGCCGCCGAAGCCCTGCTCGAACGTTCGGGCGAAGTCCTGGATCGGGCGCAGGCCGAGACCACGCCCGAAAACCTGGCCCAGGCATCGATTGCGGTCGCGGAAGCGCGGGCGATCAGCACCGAAATCTCTCTGGAAGCCGGCAGCACCTTGTTCGAACTCGCCGGCTCCCAAGCCACGCTGGCGGAGCACGGCCTTGACCGCCACTGGCGCAACGCGCGGGTTCACACGCTGCACGACCCGGTGCGCTGGAAGTATCACGCCATCGGCAATTACTACCTCAATGACGTCAACCCGCCACGCCGGGGGACGATCTGATGAGCAAGAAAAAGATCCTGCTCAATGCGTTCAACATGAACTGCATCGGCCACATCAATCACGGTTTCTGGACGCACCCCCGGGATACGTCGACCCAGTACAAGACCCTTGAATACTGGACAGAGCTGGCGCGGTTACTGGAGCGCGGGCTGTTCGACGGCTTGTTCATCGCGGACATCGTCGGGGTCTATGACATCTATCAGAAGTCGGTGGACGTGACGCTGAAGGAGTCGATCCAGTTGCCGGTGAATGATCCGTTGCTGCTGGTATCGGCCATGGCCGCCGTGACCAAAAACCTCGGCTTCGGCCTGACGGCCAACCTCACCTACGAGGCGCCGTATCTGTTCGCCCGGCGCATGTCGACGCTGGATCACCTGACCCGCGGCCGCGTGGGCTGGAACATCGTCACCGGGTATCTGGACAGCGCCGCGCGCGCGATGGGCCTGACCGAGCAGATCGAACACGACCGCCGCTACGATCAGGCCGATGAGTACCTGGAGGTTTTGTACAAGCTGTGGGAAGGCAGTTGGGAGGACGACGCGGTGATCGAGGACCGTCGGGCGCGCATCTACGCCCAGCCGGAAAAGGTCCATTACGTGCGGCACAGCGGCGAATTCTATCAGGTGGAGGGTTATCACCTCTGCGAGCCCTCGCCGCAGCGCACGCCGGTGCTGTTTCAGGCGGGCAGTTCCGAGCGCGGTTTGCAGTTCGCCGGCAGCAACGCCGAGTGCGTGTTCATCAGCGCGCAGAACAAACCCGCGACCCGGGAGCAGGTCGACAAGGTCCGCGCCAGTGCCGTGGCCGCCGGGCGCAATCCGGATGACATCAAAGTGTTCATGGGCCTCAACGTGATCGTCGGCCCCACCGAAGAAGCGGCGCGGGCCAAGCATGCGGAGTACCTGACCTACGCCAGCGCCGAGGCAGGACTGGCGCATTTTGCCGCGTCCACCGGCATCGACTTCGCCGACTACGCGCTCGACGAGCCGATCCAGCACGTGAAAGGCAACGCCATTCAGTCAGCCACGAAGATCCTCAAGAACAATGACTGGACCCGCCAGAAACTGCTCGATCAACACGCACTGGGCGGCCGTTACATCACGTTGATCGGCTCGCCCGAGCACGTCGCCGACGAGCTGGAATCGTGGATCGCCGAAACCGGGCTGGACGGCTTCAACCTCACCCGCATCGTCACCCCGGAGAGCTACGAGGATTTCATCGACCTGGTCATCCCGGAGCTGCAACGACGGGGCTCATACAAGACCGCGTACGAACACGGCACCTTGCGCGAGAAGCTGTTTGAAGGCGGAGCGCGACTGCCGGAACGGCACGCGGGGGCGGCTTATAGAACACGTAGCAATCTGTAGGAGTGAGCTTGCTCGCGAGACGGCCTCACAAGCACCCCAAATTCAAACCAGACCACTGACCCGGATTACTCGCCATGACCAAAATCCTTCTTACCCTCGCGCTGTCCCTGGGACTGTTTGCCGGCGTCACCCACGCCGCCGATCAACCGCTCAAAGTCGGCACCACGGCGGCGTTCGCCATCCCGCTGGAAGCGGCCGTCGCCGAAGCCGAGAAACAAGGCCTGAAGGTCGAGCTGGTGGAATTCACCGACTGGATCGCGCCCAACGTCAGCCTCAACGCCGGCGACATCGACGTGAATTACTTCCAGCACATTCCGTTTCTGGAGAATGCAAAGGCCGCGTCGGGTTTTGATCTGGTGCCCTACGCGCCGGGCATCATCAACAACGTCGGGCTGTATTCGAAGAAGTACAAAAGCTTCGATGAGCTGCCAACCGGCGCCACCGTCGCTATCGCCAACGACCCGATCAACAGCGGCCGCGGCCTGCAACTGCTGGCCAAGGCCGGCTTGATTACGTTGAAACCGGGCGTGGGTTACAAGGCCACCGAAGACGACATCACCGCCAACCCGAAGAAGATCAAGCTGATTCAGGTCGAAGCCGTGCAGCTGGTACGCGCCTATGACGATGCTGATCTGGTGCAGGGCTACCCGGCCTACATTCGTTTGTCGAAGACCTTCGATGCCGGCTCGGCGATTCTGTTCGACGGGCTCGACCACCCGGAATACGTGATTCAGTTCGTCATCAAACCGGACCACAAAGATGACCCGCGCCTGGCCAAGTTCATCGACATCTACCAACACTCACCGGTCGTGCGCGCCTCCCTGGATAAGGTCAATGGCTCGCTGTATCAGGTTGGCTGGAAGAATTGATCATGAGTGCATCCGCGCAACGCTTTTTAGCGCCTGGGGGTGATGCCCCCCATGCCGCCGAACAAGCCGAACTGCATCCGCAGAAGCAGCACGCCCATGTCCGTTTCCTCAATCTGAGTAAGGTCTATGAAGGTCCGCAAGGGCCGGTGCCGGCGCTTCAGGGCATCGATCTGGATATCCAACGCGGTGAGGTATTCGGCATCATCGGCCGCAGCGGCGCAGGCAAATCGTCGCTGATCCGCACCATCAATCGTCTGGAAAAACCCAGCAGCGGGCGCGTGCTGATCGATCAGGTGGACATTGGCGAGTTCAACGAGGACACGCTGGTGGCGCTGCGCCGACGCATCGGCATGATCTTTCAGCATTTCAACCTGATGTCAGCCAAAACCGTTTGGCAGAACGTCGAATTGCCTCTGAAAGTGGCGGGCGTGCCGAAAGCGCAGCGTCAGCGCAAGGTCGCCGAGCTGCTGGAATTGGTGGGGCTGGAAGGCAAGCACAAGGCCTATCCGGCGCAGTTGTCGGGCGGGCAGAAGCAGCGCGTCGGCATTGCCCGGGCGCTGGTGCATGATCCGGCGATTCTGCTGTGCGATGAGGCGACCTCGGCCCTCGATCCAGAGACCACGCAATCGATTCTCGGCCTGCTGCGCGAGATCAACCAGCGTCTAGGGCTGACGATCATTTTGATCACCCACGAGATGGCGGTCATCCGGGAAATCTGTGATCGCGTGGTAGTGCTGGAAAAAGGTGAGGTCGTCGAGCAGGGCCCGGTCTGGCAGGTGTTCGGCAATCCGCAGCATGAGGTGAGCAAGACGCTGCTGGCGCCGCTGCAACATGCGCTGCCGGAGGATGTGCAGGCGCGTCTGCAGCCGCATCCTTCAGAGCTTCACGCCAGCGTTGTGCTGGATCTGCAGTTCACCGGCAGCGATGGCAAGGAGCCTGATCTGTCGGCGCTGTTCAATGCATTTGGCGGGCGCGTGAGCCTGCTGCACGGCGGCGTCGAACGCATTCAAGGGCGTGCGCTGGGTCACCTGCTGCTGGCGGTGAGTCATTCGCCGCTGTCGGCGGACGAATTGCTCAATCGCGCCCGCAAACACGCGCAGCACGCGGAGGTACTGGGTTATGTGGCTTGATCGTCTGTGGCAGGGCGTCATCGACACCTTTCTGATGGTCGGTGTGTCGTCGCTGATCGCGTTGATTCTGGGGATTCCGCTGGCCGTGATTCTGGTCACCAGCGGCAAGGGCGGCATCTTTGAAGCGCCCAACGTGAACCGGGTGCTGGGCGCGTTCGTGAATATTTTCCGTTCGGTGCCGTTCCTGATTCTGATGGTCGCGCTGATCCCGTTCACGCGGCTGATCGTCGGCACGACTTACGGCGTGTGGGCGGCGGTGGTGCCGCTGACCATTGCGGCGACGCCGTTCTTCGCGCGCATTGCGGAAGTCAGCCTGCGCGAGGTCGATCACGGTTTGGTCGAAGCGGCACAAGCGATGGGTTGCCGCCGCTGGCACATCGTCTGGCATGTGCTGTTGCCCGAAGCGCTGCCGGGCATCGTTGGGGGCTTTACCATCACGATAGTGACGATGATCAATTCATCGGCCATGGCGGGCGCGATTGGCGCCGGTGGATTAGGCGACATCGCGTATCGCTACGGCTATCAGCGGTTCGACACGCAAGTGATGCTCACCGTGATCGTGTTGCTGGTGATATTGGTGGCGGTGATTCAGTTGGGCGGGGATCGGTTGGCGTTGCGGCTGAACAAGCGCTAGCAAGCAGCGATTGCCGACGTTGCATTGGCCATTTACTGCCGCTTCGCGCCAGATCGCGAGCAAGCTCACTCCTACAGGTTCGTGCCGCGCCTCCCGAATCCGTGTCCGATGCAAATCAACTGTAGGAGCAATCGGAGGTTACGACGGTCGCGAAAGCGGTGGGTCTGTGACCTGGATGCTGACTGACACGACGCATTCGCGAGCAAGGTGGAGCGCCACCCCGGTCACCCCTACCGGTTCGTCCCTGCACCAGCCTTTACGTCGGGCGCTAATCTGATGCCAGAGCGGCGTTGAAGTCCGCGAGCGGGGTATATTGGCGGCCTTATTCGACCAGACACTCGTCCCATGAAACTCGACTCAGAAGACCTCGCCCAGATCACGGCCACTACTCTCGGCAATTACAACGAGGTGGCCGAGGGCTTTCGCGAAGGGACCCGCGACCATGATGTGAGCCAGAACATTGATGCGCTGCTGCGCAATATCACCGGCCCGGCGCCGTTTCAGATTCTCGATTTCGGCTGCGGGCCAGGCCGTGACCTGCAGACGTTCACCGCCATGGGCCACATTGCAACCGGCCTGGATGGCTCCGAACGCTTCGCCGAGATGGCCCGTACCGACAGCGGCTGCGACGTGCTTCACCAGAACTTTCTTGAACTGAACCTCCCCGCTGAACACTTCGACGGCATCTTCGCCAATGCCTCGCTGTTTCACGTGCCGCGTCAGGAATTGCCTCGGGTGCTGCGCGAATTGCACGCCGCGTTGAAGCCCGGCGGCGTGTTGTTCAGCTCCAATCCCCGAGGCGACAACCAGGAAGGCTGGAAAGGCGAGCGCTATGGCGCCTTTCATGACCTGGCGTCATGGACCGTACTGCTGACTGAAGCCGGGTTCATTGAGGTCGAGCACTACTACCGACCGCCGGGATTGCCAAGGGACCAGCAGCCGTGGCTGGCGAGTGTCTGGCGCAGAAGCTGACGACTCGCCATCGTCCACGTTTCGAATGGGCGACTGGACTGTCACTTCTGACAGTAGCCCGCCCCGTTCCTCAAGCACACACTGAACCTGCGCCATCGGCGTGAATGACGGTTCATGTGCTGAGTCAGCACCTGCCGCTAATCTCAAGCAAGCAAGGGAATGACTATGAAAAATATTTTGGAAAATGGGGACTTCCACACAGGCGAACTTGCGCCCTGGACCAGTACGACCGGCGAGGCAAGCTGGACGATTAAGACAGACGACGTGGGAGCCTACATCCAGTTGACCAAGGCAGCAGACCTGTCCCAGACCACCCCGCAAGGCACTTATAAACCCACAACGCTGACGTTCGAGGTCCGGGCAGGCGAAGTCGTAAAACCCGGCGATCTCGTGGTGTTCGGTTTTGGATTAGTGGTCTATGCGACCGGAGAAGCTCAAGGGTTCGGCGACGTTTCGGGAGCGACCAAAGAGTGGCGAACAGTCACGTTCACAATCGACCGCAAACCGACCCCTGCCACTATGGTGACTGTGCAGTTCTTTACCGCCTCCGACCCGGAAAGATTGAAAGTTCAGGCAGGGACAGTGCATTTCAGGAATTTCCAACTCCTCGGATAGCACGCGTCCTGGCATCAACATCCATAAAAGCCGGAAGTGTTGAGGTGTGACGTTTAACGCCTTCCCGGCTAAAGCCGGTCCCACCAGGTGCGTACATCGCCTCAGTGGGACCAGGTCGCTTGCGCTTTACCTCAATGCATCAATGCGCGGGAGAGGGCGCTCCGTCGTCCGCCTCTTCATCACGGCGATGTTGCTCTTCCTGCTGGCGTTCCTGATGCTTGCGCCGCTCCTCGTCACTCGGCTCCTTGATCTTGTACCAGGCCACGTACAGCGCCGGCAGGAACAGCAACGTCAGCAGGGTCGCGATGATGATCCCGCCGATCATCGCGTAAGCCATCGGCCCCCAGAACACTTCGCGGGCGATGGGGATCATGCCCAGGCTTGCCGCCGCAGCGGTGAGCAGGATCGGGCGACGGCGGTGTTCAGTCGCTTCCGCCACCGCATCCCACGGCAGATAGCCGGCCACTTCATACTCATGAATCTGCGTCACCAGAATCACCGAGTTGCGGATGATGATGCCGATCAGCGCCAGAATGCCGAGGATCGCCACAAAACCCATGGGCGTTCCGGTCGGCACCAGCGCCAGCACCACGCCGATCAGCCCCAACGGCGCCACGCTGGCGACGATGAACATCTTCTGCACGCTGTGCAGCTGGATCATCAGGAAGGTCGCCATCAGGAAGATCATCAACGGCACGACCTTGGCAATCGGCCCTTGGGCCTTGCCGCTCTCCTCCACCGTACCGCCCGTGGCAATCTTGAAGCCCACCGGCAAACCGGCGGCAAACTTGTCGATCTCGGGCTTGAGCTCCTTGACCAGATCGGTCGGCTGCATGTCGTCGCTCACGGCGGCCTTGAGCGTGATCGTCGGTTTGCGATCACGACGCCACACCAGCGGCTGTTCCAATTCATAGCGCACATTGGCGAAGGCCAGCAGCGGAATCGACGTGCCCTGGGGCGTGACGATCTGCAGGTTCTGCAGGGTTTCCGGCGATCCGCGCTCGGAATCCACCGCGCGACCGACGACGTTGATCAGGTAGATGTCGTCGCGCACCTGGGTCACCGCCGAGCCGGTCACGATGCTGTTCATCAACTGCGCGACGTCCTCGGACGACAGCCCCAGTTGCCGCGCCTTGTCCTGATTGATGTCGATGCGCAGGACTTTGCCGGGCTCGTTCCAGTCGTAAATCATCTCGCCGATGTGCTGATTCTTGTCGAGCAGCGTGGCGAGTTCGATGGCGTGCTGGCGCACTTCATCAATGTTCTCGCCGCTGACCCGGTACTGAATCGGGCGCCCCACCGGCGGCCCCATTTCCAGCGCCTGAACGTAGGTGCCGATGCCGACGAAGTCATCCCGCAGGCGTTTTTTCAAACGCTCGGTCAACGCGCCGCGCTCTTCCAGCCCTTTGCTGACGATCACCAACTGCGCGTAGTACGGGTTCTCCAGCTGCTGATCGAGCGGCAGGTAGAAACGCACCGCGCCTTCGCCGATGTACGTGCTCCAGCTGACAATGTCCGGATCGTCCTTGAGGGTCGCCTCAAGTTTGTCCACCGCGCGGCGGGTCTCGTTGATCGACGCGTTCTGCGGCAGGTTGAGGTCGACCAGAATCTCCGGGCGATCCGATGAGGGGAAGAACTGGTTCTGCACGAAGCGCATGCAGAACAGCGAGGTGGCGAACAACAAAATCGTGATGATGATGGTCAGCCAGCGGTGACGCATGGCCCAAAACATCGAGCCGTTGAAGGCCCGTGCGATGCGTCCCGGCTTGGCGTTCTCGTCGTGTTTTTTCACGTTCTCGCTGAGAATGTGCACGCCGATCACCGGGGCGAACAGCACCGCGACGACCCACGACACCAGCATCGCGACAGCGATCACCGCGAACAGCGTGAAGGTGTATTCCCCTGCCGAGCTGGCGTTCAGGCCGATCGGCACGAAGCCCGCAACCGTCACCAGCGTACCGGTGAGCATCGGGAAGGCCGTCGAGGTGTAGGCGTAGGTCGCGGCCTGGGCTTTGGTGTCGCCTTTTTCGAGGCGCGACACCATCATCTCCACCGTGATCATCGCGTCATCGACCAACAGGCCGAGGGCAATAATCAGGGCGCCGAGGGAAATACGCTGCATGGTGATGCCGCTGTATTCCATGAACACAAAGACCATCGCCAGCACCAGCGGAATCGAGCAGGCAACCACCAGACCCGCGCGCATGCCGAGGCTGATGAAGCTGACGATCAACACGATCACCACCGCCTCGAACAGCGCGCTGGTGAACCCGCCGACGGCTTTCTCGACCACCTGCGCCTGATCGGAAACCACATGCACGCCGACGCCGATCGGCAGCTCGGCGGTCGCGGCGGTCATGCGCTCGTGCAACTGCTTGCCGAACTCCTGAACGTTGCCGCCTTTCTTCATGGCAATGGCCAAACCAATGGCGGGCTTGCCGTCGAAGCGGAACAGCGGCTTGGGCGGATCGACGTAGCCGCGGGTGATTTCGGCGATGTCGCTCAAGCGATAGAAGCGATCGTTGAGACGCAGGTTGACGTTTTCGAGGTCTTTCTCCGACGCGAACTGGCCGGAGGTGCGCACGGAAATGCGCTCAGGGCCGGCCTCGATGACCCCAGCCGGTGTCACGGTGTTTTGCGACTGCAGGCTTTGTACGACCTGACGCTGATCCAGCCCCAGGGCGGCCAGTTTGCGGGTGGAGAAGTTCAGGTACAGCACTTCGTCCTGCTCGCCGATCATTTCGACTTTGCCCAGGCCTGGCACGTCGCGGATCTGGACGCGCACTTGCTCCACGTAGTCGCGCAACTGGCGCAGGGTCAGGCCGTCAGAGGTGAAAGCGTAAATCGAACCGTAGACGTCACCGAACTCATCGTTGAACGCCGGGCCTTGAATACCTTGTGGGAATTGCCCGCGAATATCGTCGATCTTTTTGCGCACCTGGTACCAGATCTCAGGAATAGCCTCGGCGCTGGTGGTGTCGCGCAGGTAAACGAGAACAGTGGACTCACCCGGTCGGGTGTAGCTCTTTACGTAGTCGAGGGAGTCGAGCTCTTCGAGCTTTTTCTCGATGCGGTCGGTGACCTGCTCCAGGGTTTCATCCACGGTCGCGCCCGGCCAGCGGGTTTGTATGACCATGGTCTTGATGGTGAACGAAGGGTCTTCTTCGCGGCCCAGGTTCATGTAGGAAAAAACGCCCATTAGCAGGCCGACGAACATCAGGTACCAGACAAAAGACTGATGCTTGATCGCCCAATCGGAGAGGTTGAACGTCCCTTTCATCGCGGGCTTTCCTTATCGACTTTGATTTTCTGACCCGGCTTGAGGCTGTTGACCCCGGCGGTTACCACGCGATCGCCGTTGTTGACGCCACCGGCCAGTACCACTGAATCATCGCTGCGGCTGACGACCGTGACGACGCGTGGAGAAACCGTTTGATTCTGCATATCGATGACCCAGATCTGCGTCTTGCCATCGACCTCCTGCAAGGACGTGGCGGGCAGTTCGATGCGCGGTTTGATCGCCGAGCTGAGGGTCACGCTGATCGCTGTGCCCAAACGGAAGGCCGCCGGCGTATCCGCCAGGGTCAAACGTGCGCGACGGGTGCGGGTGGTGCTTTCGGCCTGGGGTTCGAGCTCTCGCACGGTCGCGGTGGTGTTGATCTCTGGCTCCAGCTGGCTGGCGACTGTGAACACCACGTCGCTGGGCAGTTGATCGCCCAGTTGCGCCGGCAGGTCAATCACCGCCTCTTTGATGTCCGGGCGCGCCAGTGTCACCACCTGCTCACCTGCGCTGACCACCTGGCCGGCTTCGACTTTCCATTCGGTGACCACGGCATCGTGATCGGCGCGCAGCTCGCTGTAGCTCAGCTGATCCTTGGCCTGCTGCAATGCGGCCTTGGCCTGATCGTAGGAAGACTGGGTGGTTTTCAGGTCGGTGACCGCGACATCCAGCGCGGCTTGGGCGCCAACGCCGCGATCGAACAATTCTTGTTGCCGACGGGCGTTGGCCTGGGCGTTGATCAACTGCGCTTCGACCCGGGCCAGATCGCCTTGGGTTGAGCGCACCTGGTTCTGTTGGTCCGTCGGGTCGAGCACGGCCAGCATGTCGCCCTTCTTCACCTGTGCGCCGACATCGACGCTGCGCTGGGCGATGCGGCCCGAGACGCGAAAGCCCAGGGTGCTTTCATAACGCGCGGCAATGTTGCCGGCGAAACGACCCAGGCTTTCTTGGGCCTGTGGCTTCACCTCGATAAACAGGACCGGCCGAACCGGCTCCGGTGGCGGCTCTTCCTTGCTGCAGGCGCTTAACAGCAGACCGGCCAACACAACCCCTGACAAGCGCTTCATTGCTGGGCTCCCGTCGTTTGCTTCGCGGCCTCGGGGTGCACGTCGGCGAGTTCCACCTGCATGTCCGGGTGCAACAACTGGTTACCAGCAACGACCACTTTTTCACCATTCTTCAGACCGTCGACAATGATCACTTTGCCCGTCAGGTAGCGCCCGACCGTGACGCCGCGCAAGCTGACCTTGTTGTCACCATCGACCACCCACACCGCCGGTTTGCCGAGCTGATCGCCCAGGCCTTTGGTCAGTGCGGACCATGGCAATTCGACGCTGGTTCGGGCCGGCATGTTCAGGGCGGCACTGACCACCGAACCCAGGTCCATGCCCGGCGGCAGTGAGCTGAGCGCGATCTTCACTTGCAGCGTGCCCGTCTGCGCTGAAACGGCCGGGGTGACTTCGCGGACTTTACCGACGGCCTTGACCTTGGGGTTGTCCAGCAACGTGACTTCGACCGGCTGGTCGGTGGGCGGGTTGACGAACAGCGACTCGTAAACATTGAACACGGCATCGCGCTCGCCGTCTCGGGCCAGGCTAAAGATCGGTGCCGTGGGTTGCACGACCTGACCGACTTCGGCCTGTCGCGCGGTAATGATGCCCGGCGCATCGGCGATCAACGCGGTGTAACCCAGTTGCTCGCGGGCGTTGGCCAGTTGCGCCTGGGCGGCTTTGAGCGCGCTTTGACTGCTGCGCAATTGCGCCTGAGCTGAATCGTATTCACTGCGGCTGGTGTAACCCTTGGGCAAGAGCTTTTCCTGGCGCACGAAGGCGGCGGAAGTCTGTTTCACGCGCGCCTGCTCGGCGGCGACGGCAGCGATGGCGGAGTCGACGTTGGTTTGCAGGTCTTTGGGGTCGAGTTTAGCCAGCACTTGTTTGGCCGACACCCGATCGCCTACATCGACCGACCGCTGAATGATCTTCCCGCCCACCCGGAAAGAAAGCTGCGTCTGCACCCGCGCCTGCACATCGCCGGTCAGCGCCACGTCTGCGGCGTAATCGACCGTCTTGACCTCCTGCGCCTGCACGCGTGCGCGCTCTGGTTCCTGGGGCTTTTCCTTGTCACAGCCGGCAAGAACAGCCAGGCACAGACCGATGGAAAAAACGGTCAGACGACCATTAAAAAGAAAGGGTTGGGCGGGCATGCAAGCTCCTTGTGCCAATGCCGTTGCGACACCGCGCTGCCGGACGCTATTGCGATGTGATCATGCGACTGTGAGCGTACATCAGGGTTCCTTGGGGCACTAAACTCTGCCGGAATCTACGGCGCACGCCAATCTACGCTAGAGCGCGCCTGTTCGCGATGGGGGTGGGTCTGTGACATCGATGTTGGCGGACACACCGCGTTCGCGAGCAAGGTGGAGCGCCACCCCGGTCGCTCCTACTGGTACACGGCATGCCAACCATTTAGGTCGGACGCAAATCCCCCTGTAGGAGCGTGGTTTGTTCCGCGATCGGCCGGGAACCTGTCGTGGAATCGGTTCACGCGGTGGATCAGGCAGAAACCGATGGCAGACCTGCTGCCGCTGCGCACCAGAGCGCGGGACAAGCCTGAACTGGCCTAATGATTTTGGACATCTCAATCGGGCGCTAAGATGGCGCCCAAATCCGAGGTGTTATGGGCATGCGTACTTCTTACTCGAACG
>NZ_JBNNGV010000043.1:0-32043 GCF_050268485.1 Pseudomonas sp. NPDC078416
GCCGGTTCTCCGCGAATGCCATTTGCCTCACGCCATCGATTTCGGCTGACCCACCGCGTTCGCGGGCAAGCGCGCTCCTACAAGGGATCTCGGCAAAGCGGGCGATCGTCCGCGCACGCCGAATCCGTAGGAGCCGGCTTGCTGGCGAACGGGGCGTAACAGCTGACGGCGATGTGTCTGGACGGACGCCTTCGCCAGCAAGCCGGCTCCCGCAGATCCCGTGCTTGACGCTGAACCTCGCCCAGCCGGATTCCCTGTGGGAGCGCGGCAAGGCAGGAAATATTCGGCGCACACGAAATCCGTAGGCGTAGCGAGCAAAATACGGGGATAAGCGTGAAGAAATTAATTTTCATGAATTGATATTTTTATCCTGTTTCGTGTAATTTAATTTCCATCACGAAATCAGAGATAACAATAATGACTGCCTGTGATCGTCCCGCCCCCGCTTTTCTTTCGCCGTTGATGGCGCTTGCAACACCCACTGCCGAGATCGTCTTCACCGCCTGGCTGCGCACCGGTTAACGCCATTGCGCGGGTGGCCCTGCCCTGTTTTTTCAAATGAACAGCCTCAGCCCCGCCGCCCCCAAGCCCTGACCTCCTCATTCTCAGCAAGGAATCCGTTGCATGCCTCCGTCAACCGGCCTGTCTCTGTTGGTCTATGCCGCCGTCGCGATCATCGCCCTGATCGTGCTCATCGCGCGCTTTCGCCTCAACCCGTTTATCGTCATCACCCTGGTGTCCGTGGGCCTTGCGCTGGTCGCCGGTATGCCGGCCAATGCCGTCGTCGCGTCCTATGAGGGCGGCGTCGGCAAGACACTGGGGCACATCGCGCTGGTCGTGGCGCTGGGGACCATGCTCGGCAAGATGATGGCCGAGTCCGGCGGCGCCGAGCAGGTGGCGCGCACCTTGATTGACCGCTTCGGCGAGCGCAACGCGCACTGGGCGATGGTCTGCATCGCGTTTCTGGTGGGGCTGCCGCTGTTCTTCGAAGTGGGCTTCGTGTTGCTGGTGCCGATCGCCTTCACCGTCGCACGCCGGGTCGGGGTATCGATTCTGATGGTCGGCCTGCCGATGGTCGCCGGCTTGTCGGTGGTCCACGCTTTGGTCCCGCCGCATCCTGCCGCGATGCTGGCGGTGCAGGCATACCAGGCGTCAGTCGGCCAGACCCTGTTCTACGCCATCCTCATCGGCATCCCCACCGCGATCATCGCCGGCCCGGTCTACGCGCGCTTCATCGTGCCGCACATTTATTTGCCCGATGAAAACCCGCTGGCCAAGCAATTTCTCGACCGCGAACCCCGCGCCCAACTGCCGAGCTTCGGCATTACCATGGCGACCATTCTGCTGCCGGTGGTGCTGATGCTGCTGGGTGGCTGGGCCAACCTGATTTCCACCCCGGGCAGCGGTTTCAACAGCTTTCTACTGTTCATCGGCAACTCGGTGATCGCGCTGCTGCTGGCCACGTTGCTAAGCTTCTGGACGTTAGGCATTGCCCAGGGCTTCTCCCGGGATTCAATCCTGAAATTCACCCAGGAATGCCTGGCGCCAACCGCCAGCATCACGCTGCTGGTCGGTGCCGGCGGCGGTTTGAACCGGATTCTCGTCGACAGCGGCGTGACCAACGAGATCGTCGGCCTGGCGCAGGACTGGCATCTGTCGCCGCTGTTGATGGGCTGGCTGTTCGCCGCACTGATGCGCGTCGCCACCGGCTCGGCCACGGTGGCAATGACCACCGCGTCTGGCATTGTGGCCCCCGTGGCGCTGGGCCTGGGTTATCCCCATCCAGAGCTGCTGGTGTTGGCGACCGGCGCCGGCTCGGTGATTTTTTCCCACGTCAACGACGGCGGGTTCTGGCTGATCAAGGAGTACTTCAACATGACCGTAGCACAGACCTTCAAAACCTGGACAGTGCTGGAGACGCTGATTTCGGTGATCGCTTTCGTCCTGACCCTCGGGCTGGCGCAGGTGATCTGAGTGGACATTCTTTACCAGATCCGCGCCCGTCAGGAGTCGTTCAGCGCCGGCGAAGGCCGCATCGCCAGACTGGTGCTCAGTGACGTGGCGTTTGCCGCCAGCGCCAGCCTTGACGACCTCGCCGCCCGCGCCGAGGTCAGCAGCGCCACGCTGTCGCGTTTCGCCCGCACGGTGGGCTGCAAGGACCTGCGCGACCTGCGCCTGCAACTGGCCCAGGCCAGCGCCGTGGGCAACCGCTTCCTCACGGCGGAGCAGGCGCCGGAACAGTCGGCGTTTTTCACTCAGATCGTCGGCGACATTGAATCGACCCTGCGTCAGCACCTGGCCGGTTTCGATGAATCGCGCTTCCAGGCGGCGGTGGCCCTGCTGACGCCGGCGCGGATGATTCACAGCTTCGGCATGGGCGGCGCGTCCAGCCTGTGCAGCGAAGAACTGCAGACCCGGCTGGTACGCCTCGGCTACCCGATTGCCGCCAGCCGCGACCCGGTGATGATGCGCCTGATCGCCGCGACCCTCGGCCCCGAGCACAGCGTCATTGTCTGCTCACTCAGCGGGCGCACCCCGGAACTGCTCGACGCGGTGGACCTGGCCCGCAGCTATGGCGCGAAGATTCTCGCCATCACCCTGCCCGGCTCACCGCTGGCGGATCGGGCGGATGTCGTGCTGCCGCTGCAGATCGCCGAAACCAATTTCATTTACAAACCCACGGCCGCGCGCTACGGCATGCTGCTGACCATCGACGTGCTGGCCACCGAACTGGCGCTGACGGCCCCCGACGCCAACCGCGAACGGCTGCGGCGGATCAAGCTTGCGCTGGATGACTACCGCGGCGGCGACGACGGCCTGCCCCTTGGAGACTGACCCCATGCTTTACGACCTGATCATTCGCGACGCGCTGGTGATCGACGGCAGCAATACCCCCGGCTACCGCGCCGACGTGGCCCTCCGCGAAGGCCGCATCCAGCGCATCGGCGACCTCCACGACGTCTCCGCCCGCGAAGAAATCAACGCCGCCGGCCGCGTGCTGGCGCCGGGTTTCATCGACGTGCACACCCACGACGACACCGTGGTGATTCGTCAGCCGGCGATGCTGCCAAAGATCACTCAAGGCGTGACCACCGTGATCGTCGGCAACTGCGGCATCAGCGCCTCGCCGGTTTCCCTGGCGGGTGATCCGCCGGACCCGATGAACCTGCTCGGCCCCGCTGCCGCGTTCGTGTATCCACGCTTCATCGACTACCGCAACGCGGTGGACGCGGCGCGCCCGGCAGTCAATGTGGCGGCGCTGATCGGCCACACCGCGCTGCGCAGCAATCACATGGACGATCTTTTTCGAACGGCGCGCGCTGATGAAATCAGCGCCATGCGCGGGCAGTTGCGCGACAGCCTGACCGACGGCGCGCTGGGCCTGTCCACCGGTCTGGCCTATGCCTCGGCTTACGCGGCCGAAACCGACGAAGTCAAACAGCTGGCCGAAGAACTCACGGCGTTTGGCGCGATGTACACGACGCACCTGCGCAGTGAGTTCGAGCCGGTGCTGGAGGCCATGGACGAGGCGTTCGCGATTGGACGTCACGCGAAATCGCCGGTGGTGATTTCCCACATGAAATGCGCGGGCGCCGGCAACTGGGGTCGCAGTCCGCAGCTGCTGGCGTCCCTGGAAAACGCCGCGCTGACCCACCCGGTGGGCTGTGATTGCTATCCCTATGCGGCCAGTTCTTCGACGCTGGATTTGAAGCAGGTCACCGATGCCTTTCCGATCACCATCACCTGGTCGACGCCGCATCCGGATCAGGGCGGACGCGAGCTGAAGGACATCGCCGCCGACTGGGGCCTCTCACTGGTGGACGCCGCGCGACAACTGCAACCGGCTGGCGCCGTGTATTACGGCATGGACGAGAACGACGTGCAGCGGATCATGAAACACCCGCTGTCGATGATCGGTTCGGACGGTCTGCCGGAAGACCCGTTTCCGCACCCGCGCCTGTGGGGTGCGTTTCCCCGGGTGCTCGGGCATTTCACTCGTGACTTGGGGTTGTTTGCGCTGCACACCGCCGTGCACAAGATGACCGGACTGACCGCCACGCGCTTCGGTCTGCACGATCGCGGCTTCGTGCGCGAAGGGTATTGCGCGGATCTGGTGCTGTTCAACGCGGACACCGTGCGTGATGTGGCGGATTTCAAAGAACCCAAGCGTGCGGCCGAGGGGATTGATGCAGTGTGGGTCAACGGCCATCTGAGTTACGCCGAAGGCAAACCGCAAGGGGAGCGGCAAGGGAGGTTCTTGCCGCGAAGTGGATCTCTGGTGGGTGGGTTTGGTTTATGTCAGTAGGACTGGCTTTAGCCGGGAAGACGTAAGCGGCCATAGCTCAAAATTGATGGCGCACACACAGGCCTATTCCCGGCTGAAGCCGGTCCCACTAAGACATGGGATGCGGGTTTAGACAATCACCACCCCACGGCATTCGCCAAACCCGATGCTCACTTCGCCCTCCTTGCGGCAGCGCGCTTTGAGGATCACCTCATCGCCCGCCTCCAGAAAGGTCCGGGTCTCACCGTTGGGCAGCTCGATCGGGTGTTTTCCGCCTTCGGTCATCTCCAGCAGGCTGCCGAGCTGGTCGGGCTGGGGGCCTGACAAAGTGCCGGTGCCGAACAGGTCGCCTGCTTGCAGCTTGCAGCCGTTGACGCTGTGGTGGGCCACCATCTGCGCGACGGTCCAGTACATATTCAGCGTATTGCTCAGGGACAGACGCTGGGGCGCGACGCCCTGCTCTTTCATGCGCGCGGTGAGCAGCAGCACTTCCAGCTCGATGTCCAGCGCACCGCCGGCCTGGTCCTGCTCGTCGAACAGATAAGCCATGGGCTGCGGATCACCCTCGGGACGCGCCGGTTGGGCCGCGCGAAACGGCGCCAGGGCCTCGGCCGTGACCACCCACGGCGAAATGCTGGTGGCAAAGCTCTTCGACAGAAACGGCCCCAGCGGCTGGTATTCCCAGGCTTGCAGGTCCCGGGCCGACCAATCGTTGAGCAGACAGAAACCGGCGATGTGCTCGCCCGCCCTGCCGATGGCCACAGGCTCGCCCGCCTCGTTGCCCTGCCCGATCCACACGCCCACTTCCAGTTCGTAATCCAGGCGCTTGCTCGGGCCGAAATCCGGCGTATCAGCGCCCGGTTTCAGGGTCTGCCCGCTGGGGCGCTTGACCGGCATTCCAGACACACCCAGCGTCGACGCTCGCCCGTGGTACGCGATCGGCACGTACTTGTAGTTTGGCAGCAGCGGGTTGTCCGGGCGGAACAGCTTGCCGACGTTCATCGCGTGATGAATGCCGACGTAAAAATCGGTGTAGTCACCGACCTGCGCCGGCATGTGCATCTGGCAGTCAGCCATCGGCACCAGCAAACGATCCCCCATGGCTTGCAAGCGCTCACGCTGCAAGGTTTTTTCGTCGAGCAGGTGCAGCAATTCATGACGCAGCGCCTGCCGGGACGAACCACCCAAGGCGAAAAAATCGTTCAACTGCCCGCGACAGGCGGCTTCGACGGCCACGCGTGCGGCGCCGTTGAACAGGCTGGCCTCAAGGGCTGTTTGCAGGTCGAGAATGAAATCGCCGATGGCAACGCCGCCGCGCTTGCCGAAACCAGGTCGGCTGAACACACCCAGGGGCAGGTTCTGCAGGGGGAAATCGGGATGGTCGTTGGCGCTGGCAACCCAGCTGCGCGGGTGCTGTGAAGTGCTCATCGTTGGCTGTCCGTGTCGAAAGGCTTGAACGTTCTGGCGATGCCGTCCCAACAGGCATCGTAGTCGCTTTGCAGCTGGGGGCATTCCAGCGCGTGATAACTGGGGCGCAGGACTTTGCCGGTCTCGAACATGAACGCCATGGTCTGCTCGATCTTGTGCGGTTTGAGATCGGCGGCGATGGCCTTCTCGGCGCTGGCGTTGTCCGGACCGTGGGCGCTCATGCAGTTGTGCAGCGACGCGCCGCCGGGCATGAAGCCTGCGGCTTTGGCATCGTAGGCGCCATCGATCAGGCCCATGAATTCGTTCATCAGGTTGCGGTGGAACCACGGCGGCCGGAAGGTGTTTTCCGCCACCATCCAGCGCGGCGGGAAGATCACGAAATCGACATTCGCCTGACCCTCAACAGCGCCCGGCGAGGTCAGCACGGTGAAGATCGACGGATCGGGATGGTCGTAACTCACCGTGCCCAGGGTGTTGAACAGGCGCAGATCGTATTTGTAAGGGACGTTGTTGCCGTGCCACGCAACGACGTCGAAGGGGGAATGACCGAGCGTGGTCGCCCACAGTTCGCCGAGAAATTTCTGCACCAGTACGGTGGGTTGCGCGCTGTCTTCAAAATGCGCATGGGGCACCTGGAAATCCCGGGGATTGGCCAGGCCGTTGCTGCCGATCGGACCGAGGTCCGGCAGCCGCAAGGCGCAGCCGTGGTTCTCGCAGATGTAACCCCGCGCTGTGTCGTCGAGCAGTTCGACGCTGAATTTCAAACCCCTCGGCAGCACGGCAATTTCCTGCGGCTCAACATCGAGCAGGCCCAGTTCGGTGGTGATGCGCAGTCGGCCCTGCTGGGGAACGATCAGCCATTCGCCGTCGGCGTTGAAGAACGCCCGCTGCATCGAGCGGTTGGCGGTGTAGACGTAGACACCCACGCCCTCGGCCTGCTCGGCGGACGAGGTGCTGGCCAGCGCGTGCAGGCCATCGATGAAGTCGGTCGGTTCGGCGGGGATGTCGAACGCATTCCAGCGCAGGCGATTGGGGGTCACGGGGCCTTGCTGTTGACCGGTAATCTGCCGCTCAAGGCGCTGAAAACGAGGGTGCGCGGCGGACGGTTGAATGCGGTAGAGCCAGGTGCGCCGGGCTTCGGCGCGGGGGACGGTGAACGCAGTCCCGGAGAATTGCTCGGCATACAGGCCCAGCGGGTGACGTTGCGGCGAGTTCTGCCCATGGGGCAAACCACCCGGCATCGCCTCGCTGCTGAATTGATTGCCGAAACCGTGCTGATAGCGCAGGGGCTCGGACCGGGGTGCTGTCGACATGGCGACCTCTTATTTTTGGTGACCCGCTTTTTGTCTGCTATCTACCGGCGCGCAACGGTTTAGGTGTAGGAGTGAGCTTGCTCGCGATCTGATCATCTCAGCCAACGTATCGCTTACAGACATAACGCTATCGCGAGCAAGCTCACTCCTACACACTCCCTCCGCTTATGCGTAACCAGCTTACGCATAACGTAATTTGAGTTTGAAGAAGGGTCAAGCTATAAAGCAGCCTTTCCAGACCGGGGGCCTCCCTTCCATGACCGACGATTCCACCCCCGCCACCGCGCCACGCCAGCAGAAAGTCCAGTCGGCTGAGGTCGGCGTCGGCATCCTCAAGGCGCTGGCCGAACTGGCGCCCGCCACATCACTGTCGAAACTCGCCGATTACGTCGGCATGCCGGCCAGCAAGGTGCATCGCTACCTGCAAGCGCTGGTGGACAGCGGTTTTGCCGAGCAGGACCCGGCCAGCAATCACTACCGTCTCGGGCGTTCGGCGTTGCAGGTCGGCCTGGCGGCGCTGAGCCAGCTGGATGTGTTGAAGACCTCTGCCCCCGCATTGATCGCCCTGCGCGACGAACTCAACGAAACCTGTTTTCTGGCGGTGTGGGGCAACAAAGGCCCGACGGTGGTGTACGTCGAGCAGTCGCTGGGGGCGGTCACCCTGGTCACGCAGATCGGTTCGGTGCTGCCGCTGCTCAGTTCGTCCACCGGGCTGGTGTTCGATACCTTCCTGTCGCCGACTGAAACCGCCGCATTGAGAGACGTGGAATCGGCGTCACTGAACGCAGCGCAGTTGAAGGAGATCGATCGACACGTCCACGAAATCCGCGGCACCGGGGTGCATCAGATTCATGGCCTGCTGATGGCCGGCGTCAACGCCGTGTCATCGCCAGTGTTCGCCATGGGCAACAAGCTGGTGGGCGTGGTGACGGTGGTGGGTTCGGCGTCGGTGTTTACCGATCAGCGCCAGGCCATCGCCGCACAGAAACTGCTACAGACGGCGCAGGCGATCAGCGCGCGGATGGGTGGGGAAATGCCGCAGTTGGCGTCAACTCGCGTTCATGAATAACGTTTGGGAACATGCCTGCGCCAATAGGTCATGGCCAGGCACTGCACCCGGCATGAACACGAACCTGTAGGAGCCGGCTTGCTGGCGAATGCGGTGGGTCAGCGAAATCGATGCCACAGACTGATCGCGTTCGCGGGCAAGCGCGCTCCTAGAGTGGATCTCGACAATTCCCATTATCTGCGGCGGGCACAATTCCGTAGGAGCCGGCTTGCTGGCGAACGCGTTTCATCCCGCGCCGCTTCAGTGAATGATGCACCGGGTTCGCCAGCAAGCCGGCTCCTACAAAGTGTGTACCGAACTAAGCCTCAATCCACCGCTAACACACCCCTGCGTACTTGATCGCGCTCGATCGACTCGAACAACGCCTTGAAATTGCCCTCGCCGAAGCCATCGTCGCCTTTGCGCTGAATGAATTCGAAGAACACCGGCCCCATCAGGGTTTCCGAGAAGATCTGCAGCAGCAGGCGCTGATGCCCGCCCTCCGAGTTGCCGTCCAGCAAGATCCCCCGCGCCTTCAGCTCGTGCTCCGGTTCGCCGTGATTAGGCAGCCGGCCTTCGAGCATTTCGTAATAGGTGTCCGGCGGCGGGGTCATGAAGCGCATGCCCAGCGCCTTGAGACGGTCCCAAGTGTCGATGAGGTTTTCGGTGAAGAACGCGACGTGCTGAATGCCTTCGCCGTTGAACTTCATCAAGAACTCTTCGATCTGCCCGGCGCCCTTGGACGATTCCTCGTTCAGCGGGATGCGGATCATGCCGTCCGGCGCGGTCATCGCTTTCGAGGTCAGGCCGGTGTACTCGCCCTTGATGTCGAAATAGCGCAGCTCGCGGAAGTTGAACAGCTTTTCGTAGAAGTTCGCCCAGTAGGCCATGCGCCCGCGATAGACGTTGTGGGTCAGGTGATCGATGAATTGCAGGCCGGCGCCTTTGGGGTGACGGTCGACGCCTTCGATGTACACGAAGTCGATGTCGTAGATCGAGGTGCCTTCACCGAAACGGTCGATCAGGTACAACGGCGCGCCGCCAATGCCCTTGATCGCCGGCAGGCGCAGTTCCATGGGCCCGGTGCCGATCTCGACCGGTTGCGCGCCGAGTTCCAGCGCGCGCTTGTAGGCCATTTGCGAATCCTTGACCCGGAATGCCATGCCGCACACCGAAGGACCGTGCTCCGCAGCGAAGTAGGACGCTTCGCTGTTGGGCTCGTTGTTGAGGATGATGTTGATGGCGCCCTGGCGGTACAGCGACACATTCTTGGAACGGTGATGAGCGACTTTGGTGAAGCCCATGATCTGGAACACCGGCTCCAGCACGTTCGGGGTGGGCGAGGCGAATTCGATGAATTCAAAGCCCATCAGGCCCATCGGGTTTTCGTAGAGATCAGTCACGGTCTTGCTCCTGCTAAAAAGTGAGAGGCACAGCGGCTCGGATCACGATTCAGCGGGTGGCGCGCAGGAGATCCCCCGCACGCTGCGGGCGAGGAAGTCGCCGAAGATCAATTGCAGACCGAAGCTTTTCATGGGGGAAAGATTACTCCGGCTTGTCCGATTGCGCATCGGGATGGGCGGTCTGGAAGGCTGGATGCTGCAACGCCAGCGCTTCGACCCGGCAAATACGCGGGTAAGGGCCCATGTCCACGTTGAAGCGTCGTGCTGCATACACTTGGGGCAGCAGGTACACATCGGCCAGGCCTACGGCGCCAATACAAAATTCAGCGTCGCCAATCAGTTCTTCCACTGCCCCGAAGCCCTGCCCGATCCAGTGGCCGATCCACGCCGTCACATCGCCTTCGTCATGGCCCATGCCGCGCAGACGATTGAGCACCGCGACGTTGTGCAGCGGGTGAATGTCGCAGCCGATCAGGGCGGCGACCTGCCGATGGCGCGCGCGGTCCAGCAGCGCGGCGGGGAGCAATGCAGGTTGGGGGGAGAATTCTTCGAGGTATTCGATGATCGCCATGGACTGGATGATCACCTCACCGCCGTCCAGCCTCAGGGCGGGAACGCGGCCCTGGGGGTTGATCGCCAGGTAGTCGGGCTGGTGATGTTCGCCGCCGTTGCGGATCAGGTTGACCGGCAGTGCGTCGAACGCGAGACCTTTCAGCGCCAGAGCAATGCGCACCCGGTAACTGGAGGTCGATCGGTAGTAGGTGAAAAGATCCACGGGAATGGCCTGTTATTGTTGTTCTGGTTTTTTCACTACGGCGTAAGCGGCTTACGCAATGCGTAAACTGCGGCAATGCGGAATGCCTGTCAAGCTCAGACCCGGCATGACTCAAGCCCAACCCTCCAGCCGCAACGTGGCGCGCACCAGTCGTTGCTCCTCGCTCTCGATCTCCCGCAGGTTGTCGCAGATGTTCTGGATGTGCGCCACCGCCGCCTTGCGCGCCTGCTCGGGCAAACGCCCGGTCACCGCGTTATAGAGCCGGGCGTGATGGCGGTCGATCTGCCGCTTCTGCGCGTCGCGGTGATAGAGGTTGTTGACCGACGCGAATACCGTGTTGAGCAGCAGATCCGTCAGCGAACGCAGGGTCTGCACCAGTACCGGGTTGTGGGACGCTTCGCAGATGGCCAGGTGAAAAGCATGGTCGAGCCGTGCGTGCTCGGAGGCCGGCAACGGGTGGTCATGACCGGCCACCAGTGCGTCGTAGGCCCGGGTGATCAGCACAAAGTCCGCGTCAGTGCCGCGCAGCGCCGCCAGTCGGGCGGACTCCCCTTCCAGCAGGCTGCGCACTTCAAACAGGTCGTACAGAGTACGTGGCTGAGAGGCGAACAAGTGCATCAGCGGCGAAGTGGGGGTCAGCCCGAGCCCGCCCATCTGTGCGACAAACGAGCCCTTGCCCTGACGGGTTTCGATGATGCCCCTGGCGCGCAGCAGCTGCAGGCCTTCGCGCAGAGCGGTGCGCGACACACCGAGCTTTTCGGTCAGCCGCCGCTCGGAAGGCAACAGCTGACCGACCTTGAGCACCCCGTCGACAATCAGCCGCTCAATGCGCTCGCTGACGACATCGGCGACCTGTTGGGGGCGTTTGTTTTGGGTTTTAGGCTGGGTTTGGTGCTGGGTGGCTTCCATGGTTCAGTTTCCTCAGGGGTGGACACGGCCGGCTTGCCGGGGGCGAACCGAACAGCGGGTTCTGCGGCGGACCGGGATTCATCAGTCACCGCAAAACCAGTGTAGGAGCGCGCTTGCCCGCGAAAGCGTCGGCACATCCAACACATCTTTGCCTGACAAATCGCTATCGCGGGCAAGCGCGCTCCTAAACGAAATCCACGACGTCCATGGAAGCGGTAGTCACGCATCACTGGTAGGACCTCCTGCCGACACGAAATCAGCGAACAACCTGAACCTCGCTAAACCATTGATCAGCATATGTATTAAAAGATCGATCCGGGATCACACCGCGCGAAACTGGTTCGACCACTGCTCCACCCGGTAGACACTAAGCCCCGCTGAGCCAATGATGCAAGCCAGCCATTCACGTTCCCCCGGAACGGGCCTCCAATAAAAACAAGACAGGGTTGCGAACCCATCATGAATATCCTGTACGACGAACGCGTCGACGGCGTGTTGCCGGTCATCGACAAACAACTGCTGTTGCAAACACTGCAGTCCCGGCTGCCTGACCTGGACATCCTCCACCGCGAGGAGGAACTGCGCCCCTACGAATGCGACGGGCTCTCGGCCTATCGCACGACGCCGATGCTGGTGGTGCTGCCCCAACGCATCGAGCAGGTGCAGACGCTGCTGAAGGTCTGCCACGAGCGGGGTGTGCCGGTGGTGGCGCGCGGTGCCGGGACCGGACTGTCAGGCGGCGCACTGCCCCTGGAAAAAGGCGTGCTGCTGGTGATGGCGCGCTTCAACAAAATCCTCCACATCGACCCCGCCGGGCGCTATGCCCGCGTGCAGCCCGGCGTGCGCAATCTGGCGATCTCCCAGGCCGCCGCGCCCTATGACCTCTATTACGCCCCTGACCCGTCCTCGCAAATTGCCTGCTCCATCGGCGGCAACGTCGCGGAGAACGCCGGCGGCGTGCATTGCCTGAAATACGGCCTGACGGTGCACAACCTGCTCAAGGTCGACATCCTCACGGTCGAGGGCGAGCACATGGTGCTGGGTTCCGAGGCGCTGGATTCACCGGGCTTCGACCTGTTGGCGCTCTTCACAGGTTCCGAAGGGATGCTCGGCGTGATCACCGAAGTCACGGTCAAACTATTGCCCAAACCGCAGGTGGCGAGGGTGTTGCTGGCCGCCTTCGACTCGGTGGAAAAAGCCGGTCGCGCGGTGGGTGACATCATTGCCGAGGGCATCATCCCCGGTGGCCTGGAAATGATGGACAACCTCGCCATTCGCGCCGCCGAAGACTTCATTCACGCCGGCTACCCGGTCGACGCCGAAGCCATCCTGCTGTGCGAACTGGACGGTGTAGAAGCTGACGTTCACGCCGATTGCGACCGGGTCCGCGCGGTGCTCGAAAACGCCGGCGCCACCGAGATTCGCCAGGCGAAAGACGAAGCCGAACGGGTGCGCTTCTGGGCCGGGCGCAAGAATGCCTTCCCCGCAGTCGGTCGGCTGTCGCCGGATTACTACTGCATGGACGGCACCATCCCGCGTCGGGAGTTGCCGGGCGTGCTGAAGGGCATTTCCACGCTGTCGGAAGAATACGGCCTGCGCGTCGCCAACGTTTTCCACGCCGGCGACGGCAACATGCACCCGCTGATCCTCTTCGATGCCAACCAACCCGGTGAGCTCGACCGCGCCGAAGCACTGGGCGGAAAGATTCTGGAGCTGTGCGTGAAAGTCGGCGGCAGCATCACCGGCGAGCACGGCGTTGGCCGCGAGAAGATCAATCAGATGTGCGCGCAATTCAACAGCGACGAGCTGACCTTGTTTCACGCGGTGAAAGCCGCGTTCGACCCGGCCGGCACCCTCAACCCCGGCAAGAACATCCCGACCCTGCACCGCTGCGCCGAATTCGGTGCCATGCACGTGCACATGGGCAAGCTGCCCTTCCCTGAACTGGAGCGTTTCTGATGGATGCCCAACGTCAGCCAGCCTTCGTGGCTCAGGACCGTGATGCCAGCGATGCGCTGCTGGAACAGGTCAATGAGGCGATTCAGTCCGCCCTGCCGCTGCGCATTCAAGGCGCCAACAGCAAGGCATTCCTCGGTCGCGAGGTGGCCGGGGAAGTGCTGGATACGCGCATCCACAGTGGCATCGTCACCTACGACCCTACCGAACTGGTGATCACCGCCCGCGCCGGCACGCCGTTGTCGGTGCTGAATGCCGCGCTGGAGGAAGCCGGGCAAATGCTGCCATGCGAGCCGCCAAGCTACAGCGATGGCGGCGCAGGCGATGGAACCGTCGGCGGCATGGTCGCGGCCGGCTTGTCCGGGCCGCGCAGGCCGTGGTCAGGCTCGGTGCGGGATTTCGTTCTGGGCACGCGGGTGATCACAGGCCTCGGCAAGCACTTGCGCTTCGGCGGCGAGGTGATGAAGAACGTCGCCGGCTACGACCTGTCGCGCCTGATGGCCGGCAGTTTTGGTTGCCTGGGCCTGATCACCGAAGTCTCGTTGAAAGTCCTGCCCAAGCCGCGCCTATGCACCAGCATTGCGCTGGAGATGGACAGCGCCACCGCACTCGCCCGCCTGGCGCAGTGGGGTCAGGAACCGCTGCCGATCAGCGCCGCCAGCCACGACGGCCGCGTGCTGCGTTTGCGTCTCGAAGGCGGCGAAGGCTCGGTCGCGGCGGCCCATGACCGCTTGGGCGGCGAATCCATCGACCCGGCTTACTGGCGCGCGCTGAACGAACACCGCCTGGATTTCTTCACCGATGGCCGTCCGCTGTGGCGCCTGTCATTGCCCGTCAGCACGGCGGCGCTGGAGCTGCCGGGGGATCAATTGATCGACTGGGCTGGCGCGCAACGCTGGTTGAAATCCGATGCCAGCGGCAGCGAGATTCGCCGCATTGTCAGTGCTGCGGGCGGTCACGCCACCTGTTACAGCCATGGCCTCGACGACAGTCCGTTTCAGCCGTTGGCCACGCCATTGCTGCGCTACCACCGCCAGCTCAAGGCGCAACTCGATCCGCACGGAATTTTCAATCCGGGCCGAATGTACGCGGAGATCTGAACCATGCAGACGACCCTGAGCGAACACGCCAAAAGCCTGCCCCGTGGCGAAGAAGCGGAAAGCATTCTGCGCAGCTGCGTGCACTGCGGTTTCTGCAACGCGACCTGCCCGACCTATCAGTTGCTCGGCGACGAGCTGGATGGCCCGCGCGGGCGTATTTACTTGATCAAGCAGGTGCTGGAAGGCAAGGAAGTCACCGAGAAAACCCAGCTGCACCTGGACCGCTGCCTGTCCTGCCGCAACTGTGAAACCACCTGCCCTTCCGGCGTCGATTACCACAACCTGCTGGACATTGGCCGCGAAGTGGTCGACGCCGCCGTGCCGCGCCCGCTAGGCCAACGGTTGCTGCGCGACAGCCTTCGCGCCGTAGTGCCAAACGCCGGCTTGTTCAAGTCACTGACCCAGTTGGGCAACTCCTTCAGGCCACTGTTGCCTGGCGCCCTGAAAACCAAGCTCCCGGGCAACATTCGTCCCGCCAAGCCTCGGCCGACCCGGCAACACGCGCGGCAGATGCTGATACTCGAAGGCTGCGTACAGCCCGGTTTGTCGCCCAACACCAACGCCGCCACGGCGAGAGTGCTCGACCGGCTGGGCATCAGCGTCACATCCATCGCCCAGGCCGGATGCTGCGGCGCCGTGGATTACCACCTGAATGCGCAGGAGCAGGGCCTCCAGCGCGCCCGTCGGAATATCGACGCGTGGTGGCCTCGCATCCAGGCCGGTGCCGAGGCCATCGTGCAGACCGCCAGCGGCTGCGGCGCCTTCGTCAAGGATTACGGCCACCTGCTGCGCAACGACCCGGCTTACGCGCAAAAAGCCGCGGCCATCAGCGAACGCACCAAGGATCTGGTCGAAGTACTGCGCGCCGAACCTCTGGAGCAGCTCGGCGGCTGCACGCGCCAGACCCTGGCCTTCCATTGCCCGTGTACGCTGCAGCACGCGCAGAAACTCGGCGGCGCCGTCGAGTCCGTGTTGACCCGGCTGGGCTTCAATCTCACACCGGTGCCCGACAGTCACTTATGCTGCGGGTCGGCCGGCACCTATTCGATCACCCAGCCGGTACTGGCCAAACAGCTGCGGGACAACAAGATGAACGCGCTGGAAAGCGGCAACCCGGACGTGATCGCGACGGCCAACATTGGCTGTCAGACCCATCTGGCCAGCGCCAATCGGACACCAGTCAAACACTGGATCGAACTCATCGAGGACGCCTTGCCTCCAAGTTGATTGCAGGCGCCCTGGCTCCGTTTCAGATCGACACTCATGACACCCTTTGCCCTTCAGGAGAACTGCATGAAAACCAAATCCGTACTGACCCAGACCGAAGTCACCCAGATCCTCGCCGCGGCACGCACCGAAGCGCAGAACAACGGCTGGGCAGTGTCCATTGCCGTAACGGACGACGGCGGTCACCTGCTGGGCTTCGAGCGTCTCGACGGCTGCGCGCCCATCGGTGGCTACATCGCCATCGAAAAAGCCCGCACCTCGGCGCTGGGTCGTCGCGAATCCAAGGGTTATGAGGAAATGGTCAACGGCGGCCGCACCGCATTCGTCACCGCCCCGCTGCTGACTTCGCTGGAAGGCGGCGTACCGATCATCATCGACGGCGAGACCATCGGCGCGGTGGGTGTCTCCGGGGTGAAAGCCGACCAGGATGCACAAGTGGCCAAGGCCGGTGTGGCGGCGGCAAGCTCGCAGTAACGCTACCGGCGATAGCCCTCTAGGCGCTGGCACCCAAGGGTGCCAACACATATTTACGATGGAGACCCCAGATGACCGAATTCGTCAATTGCCACAACCTTAAAGTGGCGGCCAACCTCAAGCGCTTCGTCGACGAGGAAGTGATCCCCGGGACAGGCCTGAGCCCGGAACTGTTCTGGGCCGATTTCGATTCGCTGGTCCACGACCTTGCGCCGACTAACCGCGAGCTGCTCAAAGAGCGTGACCGCCTACAGACTCAGTTGGACAAGTGGCACAAATCCAACCCCGGACCGGTCACCGACATGCCGGCGTACATCGCCTTCCTCGACAGCATCGGCTACCTCAAGCAGGTGCCGGCGCAGGTTCAGGTGTCCACCAACAAAGTGGATATCGAAGTCAGCGAACAGGCCGGCCCGCAACTGGTAGTCCCTGCGGCCAACGCCCGTTACGCCCTGAACGCGGCCAATGCGCGCTGGGGTTCGCTGTACGACGCGCTGTACGGCACCGATGCGATTTCCTCGGCGAACGGCGCCGAAATCAAGGCCGGGTACAACCCGCTGCGTGGCGAGAAAGTCATCGCCTTCGCCCGCGCCCTGCTGGATGAAGCCGCGCCCCTGGCGTCCGGTTCCCACGTCGGCGCCAAGGCCTATGCAGTGGACAGCGGCGAGTTGGTGGTCACCCTCGCCGACGGCAGCCCGTCTCGCCTTGCCCAGCCGGAGAAATACGTCGGCTACCAGGGCGATCCGCTGCAGCCCAATGCCATCCTGCTGAAGAACAACGGCCTGCACATCGAAATCCAGATCGACCCCGCCAGCCCGATCGGCGCCACTGATCCGGCCGGGATCAAGGACCTGCTGCTGGAAGCTGCCCTGTCGACCATCATCGACTGCGAAGACTCGGTCGCCGCCGTCGATGCCGACGACAAGCTGGTGATCTACCGCAACTGGCTGGGCCTGATGAAAGGCGACCTGACCGAAGCGCTGGTCAAGAACGGCAAGACCATCACCCGTCGCCTGAACGCCGACCGCCAATACACCGCCGCCGACGGCAGCGCGATCTCCCTGCACGGGCGCTCGCTGCTGTTCATCCGTAACGTTGGCCACCTGATGACCAACCCGGCGATCCTCTACGACGGCAACAAGGAAATCCCCGAAGGCATTCTCGACGGCGTCATCACCAGCCTGATTGCCCTGCACGACCTGCACAACCGCACCAACTCCCGCGCCGGCAGCGTCTACATCGTCAAACCGAAGATGCACGGCCCGGAGGAAGTCGCGTTCGCCAACACCCTGTTCAGCCGCATCGAAGACGCGCTGAAGATCCCGCGCAACACCCTGAAGATGGGGATCATGGACGAGGAGCGGCGCACCAGCGTCAACCTCAAGGCGTGCATCGAAGCCGCATCATCCCGGGTCGCGTTCATCAACACCGGTTTCCTCGACCGCACCGGCGACGAGATGCACACCTCGATGGAAGCCGGGCCGATGCTGCGCAAGGGCGACATGAAGGCCACGCCGTGGATCAAGGCGTATGAGCGCAACAACGTGCTGGTGGGCCTGGCCTGCGGGCTGCGCGGCCGTGCGCAGATCGGCAAGGGCATGTGGGCGATGCCGGACCTGATGGCCGACATGCTGGAGCAGAAGATCGCGCACCCGAAATCCGGCGCGACCACGGCGTGGGTGCCCTCGCCAACCGCGGCCACCCTGCACGCCCTGCACTACCACAAAGTGGACGTGAAAGCGGTGCAGCAGGACTTGGAACAGGTCGATCTGGACAGCATCAGCGAAGACATTCTGCTGGACCTGCTGACCATTCCCGTCGTCGAGAAAGCCGAGTGGAACGAGGATCAGATTCGCGAAGAAGTCGAAAACAACGCCCAGGGTCTGCTGGGTTATGTGGTGCGCTGGGTGGAGCAAGGCGTTGGCTGTTCCAAGGTGCCGGACATCCACAACGTCGGCCTGATGGAAGACCGCGCGACGCTGCGCATTTCCAGCCAGCACATCGCCAACTGGCTGCGCCACGGCGTGGTCTCCGAGGACTATGTGAAAGATGCGTTGAAACGTATGGCGAAGGTGGTCGACCGGCAAAACGCCGGGGACTCGGCTTACACGCCGATGGCCGGCAATTTCGAGAAGTCAGTGGCTTTTCAGGCCGCCAGCGCGCTGGTGTTCAAAGGCCGCGAGCAGCCGAGCGGCTACACCGAACCGCTGTTGCACGAGTTCCGGTTGGCGTTCAAGAAGGCACATTGATTGGCCGGTAGCCGAGGCCAGGCCACGCAGCAGCTGTGAAGGCTGCTGTGGCTTACGACCTGGCGAACAGCGATGCCTGACGCAACGCGTTCGCCAGCAAGCCGGCTCCTACGGATTTTGTGCCCGACCCGGACTCATCGCTCGCCGCAAACCACCGTAGGAGCCGGCTTGCTGGCGAACGCGTCAGGTCTGAACGCATCAACAGTCGAGGTTAAACCCAATCACCCGCAAGCCTGCCCCCCGCAACACCAAGTCCCGTCAGGTGCTCTCCCGCACCACCAGTTCAAACCCTAGATCCACCTGGGCTTCGTGAACCGTGCCGTCCAGCAAGCCGAGCAGTAACTGCGCGGCGCGCTGGCCGACTTGTTCGCGCGGGGTGCGGATGGAGGTCAGGCGCGGCACCATGTGCGCCGAGCCCGGCAGGTCATTGAAACCGATCAGCGACACCTGTTGCGGAATGCGAATACCCCGCCGCAGGGCTTCCAGCGATGCGCCCTGGGCCAGGTCGTCGTTGCAGAAAAACACCCCGTCGACGTCCGGGTGTGCCTCCAGCAATCGGGCAAACATCTCACTGCCCAGACCGATGGACGACGGCAGCGGCGACGCCATTTGCAATGCCTCGTCATACAGCCCTTCCTGCTCCAGCACCCCGCGAAAGCCGACCCCGCGTTGAATCACCCGTGGGTCCAGCTGCGCCGACACGTACGCCAGTCGCCGACGGCCACGGCTCAACAGATGCCGCGCCGCTTCGGCACCCGCCTGCTGCTGGGAAAACCCCACGCAAGGTTCGGCGCGGGTCGGGTCCAGCTCCATCATGTGTACGCAGGGCACGCCGCTGGACGCCAGTAACTGGTGCGCCGCTACGCTGCGATCAAACCCTGTCAGCAATATGCCGCGCGGGCGGTGGGACAGATGACTGCGCAGCAGGTTCTCTTCTTCTATAGGCGAGTAGTGATAATTGCCGATCACCACTTCCAGCCCGCGCGGCCGCAGAACCGTCTGAATAGCCTCCAGGGTTTCAATGAACAACTGGTTGGAGAGCGACGGCACCAGCACCACCACCGACTGACTTTGCGAAGACGCCAGCGCCCGTGCGGCAGGATTGGCGACATAGCCTAGACTCAGCGCAGCAGCGCGGACTTTTTCCACCAAATCCGGTGCCACGGTGGCCACGCCACGCAAGGCCCGGGAGGCGGTAATCGGCGAGACGGCAGCCAGTTTGGCGACTTCGTTGAGGGTGGGACGACCGGTGGAGCGGGAACCAATACGTGTCATGCGTTGCCAACTGATTGGAAGAAAGCTGCGGGGGTTGCGATTGTGTGGGATGGGCTCTAAGGTAGCGCTATCTCACGGAGGCCCGCAACTTTTCGATCGTCTAAACGACTGGATTGATGCATCTCATGGATCAGCGAGATACCCATAACAATGACTACACCTGGAAACAGTCTCGCCGGACTTGCACACCATTCGGCGAAGACAGCGCTGTCTCCGGGACGAGGTTTTTATGACTACTGCTCCACATGCAATTTCCGCCATCGTGGTAATGGGTGTTTCCGGCTGCGGCAAGAGTGCCGTCGGCGAGGCCATCGCTAAAAACAGCGGCGGCCGCCTGATCGAGGGTGATGCGTTCCATCCTCAAGCCAACATCGACAAGATGAGCGCGGGCCATCCGCTTGACGACAATGATCGCGCCGGCTGGCTGACCCGCCTCGGCGAAGAAGTTGCCGCCGCTGTAAAAAACGGCGAAAAGCCCGTTCTCACCTGCTCCTCCCTCAAGCTCATCTACCGTGAACGTCTGCGTGCAGCCGTGCCGGGCCTGGGCTTCGTGTTCCTGGAGCTGACCAAAGAACTCGCCACCGAACGCTGCTCCCATCGCCCGGGGCACTTCATGCCGGCCAGTCTGGTCGACAGCCAGTTCGCCACCCTCGAGCCTCCGTACAACGAAGACCGCACGCTGGTGGTGGACGCGACCAAATCGATCGAGACCATCGGTAAGGAAGCGGCCACCTGGTGGAGCGAATCTGGCTCCGAGCCACACACCCCATCTGTCACCGCGCGCACCGGCTCTTGATCTTCGATCAGGCGTGAGCGGCAAAGGTAGCGCTGTCTCTGATGACGCTGCCCTTGCTTCACAGGGCAGAGAGCAACAGCGTCAAGCAGTAGCTCCAAAAAAACAAAATACAACGGAGAGACACCCCCATGTTCGGTATGACTCAAGACACGTATCTGCTGGTCGATGCGTTGGTGACCATCATTGGCCTTGTGCTTCTGATCACCAAGTTCAAAGTCCACCCTTTTATTGCATTGACCATCGCTGCCGGTTTTCTCGGGCTGACCTCCGGGATGCCGGTCGACAAAGTGATGAAATCGTTTCAGGACGGTTTCGGCGGCGTGCTGGGTTTCGTCGGCATCATCCTTGGCCTGGGCACCATGCTCGGCAAGCTGATGGCCGATTCCGGCGGTGCTGACCAGATCGCCCAGACGTTGATCCGTCGCTTCGGCAAGGACCGCGTGCACTGGGCCATGATGTTTTCGGCGTTTCTGGTGGGCATCCCGCTGTTCTTCGAAATCGGCTTCGTGCTGCTGATCCCGCTGGTGTTCATCGTTGCCCGTCGCAGCGGCGTGTCCATCGTCAAGATCGGTATCCCGTTGCTGGCAGGCCTGTCGGCCGTACACGGGCTAGTGCCTCCGCACCCGGGTCCGTTGCTGGCCATCGGTATCTTCAACGCAGACATCGGCAAGACCATTTTCTACGGTCTGATCGTTGCGTTCCCGACCGCGATCATCGCCGGCCCGATCTACGGGAAATGGATTGCCAAGCACATTCCGGGCAACCCGTCTAAAGAGCTGATGGACCAGATTGCCAAGGAATCGACCAACGACAACCTGCCAAGCTTTGCCATCACCCTGGTGACGATCCTGCTGCCGGTGTTCCTGATGCTGCTCAAGACGTTCGCCGACGTCGCGCTGCCAGCCGGTCACATCTTCCGCATCTGGATGGACTTCATCGGTCACCCGATTGCTGCCCTGTTGTTTGCCTTGCTGCTGGCGTTCTACACCTTCGGTTCGGCCCGTGGCTTCAGCCGCGACCACATCATCAAGCTGCTCGACCAGAGCCTGGCGCCAGTCGCCGCGATCGTGCTGATCGTCGGTGCCGGCGGTGGCTTCAAGCAGATGCTGGTGGACAGTGGCGTTGGTAACCTGATCGGCCACATGGCCGTGCAGGCACAGATCTCGCCGATCCTGCTGGCGTGGCTGGTCGCTGCGGTCATCCGTATCGCTACCGGTTCGGCGACCGTCGCCACCATCACCGGTGCCGGTATTGTTGCGCCGGTGGTTGGCATGGTGCCGGGCGTGAACCGTGAACTGCTGGTCCTGGCGACCGGTGCCGGCTCGCTGATCCTGTCCCACGTGAACGACGCAGGCTTCTGGCTGGTCAAGCAGTACTTCAACATGACCGTGGCCGAAACCCTGAAAACCTGGACCGTGATGGAAACCATCCTGTCGGTGGTAGGCATCATCCTGATCATGCTGTTGTCGCTGGTGGTCTGATGCATTGATCGCGGCATATTGACGCGGCGATCAACCCGTTACACCCATGCCCACCTTCGCGGTGGGCATGTTGTTTCAACACCTTTGGCCCTCCTCCGCTCTTATCTCGATGATGACCCTCGCGTCTTCAAGCCTCCTGAATCAGGGGCTGATACAAAACCGTTCACACATCCCGTCATCAATTCGATTAAAGTTACGGCGTTTTGCCGTTACTCATTTCGGAAGTCTCCTACACTCCTCTCAGAGAACTCGTACGGGGCAATCTAATGAAAATTTCATCGCCACCCGGCACGAGTTCTTTGCAATAAAGGGCAAAGGAGTGTGGAATAGGCGCCGCCCGGAATTCGGCTATCACGGCGATAGCCGATTTCCACGGGAATTTGCCGCCAGCATCAGGCAAGATTCCCATGCCGTTCGACCCAGGAGCGATGCTAACTGTGACGAGACGATGAACCTGGGGAATTAAAATCGTACCAATGGCGTCATACTGATGAACGCATTTGGATGCAATCGGCAATTACCACCACCCAAAGGCTCACGCCAGCCTCCCGGTAGAGGCGCTTCATGAGGCCATCAAGGAAAAGATTATGTTGATACTCACCCGCAAAGTCGGCGAAAGCATAAACATTGGTGACGACATCACCGTCACCATTCTGGGCGTTCAGGGCCTCCAAGTCCGTCTCGGCATCAACGCTCCGAAAGATGTTTCAGTGCACCGCGAAGAAATCTACAAACGCATCAAGGCCGAGACTGCACCCGACCAGGATCCGCAATAAACCCACCGGTTTATGCTTATTCGATAACTGTCAGCGGCCACCCGGTGCTGACAGATCGGCGACGGCGACTGACCAGGCGCCGTTTTTTTTCGTCCGAACTTTGGATCCATGGAAGTCGCCCCGCTGATAACTAAGCGTGAGCGAACACACAGATCCAGCGTATCGGACGATGCACTTCCGGATGTCGCGACAAGTTGTCAGACATCCGGAACCGCCAACTAAAAACGGCCGACCTCCATAAGAGGTCGGCCGTTTTAGTGACCAGGCCGTTTAACCCGATCAGCTCGCTGTGTTCAGGTGACTGGCGATGCTGTCTTTGGCCTGCAGCCGTTTTTCCTTGAGTTTCTTCAGTTCATCGTCAGAGGCATCCCCTGCCTGTTCGGCGCTGACGATATCGGCGTCCAGCTCATCGTAATGATCGACCAGGGCATTGAGCTTCGCGTCGCCGCTTTTGAGCTTGGCGAGTTCTTCTTTGGTAACGCTCAGGTCCGCGTACAAATCGTGCTTAACCGGCATGGGATGCCTCTCCTCTGATGGCTGATGTAGGAATGTTGAGGGTAGCCCAGCTTAAAGGTTCGGCGTTTTTGCCGATGTGAATAACGCGTTTTGACATGCACGATCCTGTACAACGGGCTAGGGTATCGGTCGAACCCTTTTCATGCCATTTCAAGGATCGACCATGACCTCGCCGTTTTCCCGTTCTCTTCTCGCCAGCGCGCTGGCTTTCGGTATCGCCTTGTCTGCGGCAGCGCCTGCCTTCGCCGAGCCAGACAAACAGGTCCAGGCGGATGCCGAACAGTACAAGGACGACGCGCTGAAGCTGCTGGAGCAACTGGTCAATATCGATTCGGGCTCCGGCTACGAGCCGGGACTGACCCAGGTGCGTGACATCGTCGTCGCCCAGCTCAAGGCGCTCGGCGCAACCATCGAGATGATCCCAAACACCGCACCGGACAAGAGCCAGCATGTGGTCGCGACGCTCAAGGGCAGCGGCAAGGCAAAGATCCTGCTAATGGCGCACATGGACACCGTATTCAAGGAAGGCTCCGCCGCCGCCCGCCCGTTCCACATCAAGGACGGCCGTGCTTACGGACCCGGGGTCATGGACGATAAAGGCGGCATCGTCGCCGGGCTTTACGCGCTGAAGATTCTGAAGAAGCTCGACTTCAAGGACTACGCACAAATCACCTTCCTGCTGGACGCCAGCGAGGAGACCGGCTCGGACGCCGCCACCGCGCTGATTCAGAAAGTCGCCAAGCAGCACGACGTGACCCTGAACCTGGAACCGGGACGTCCCGCCGATGGCCTGGTGATCTGGCGCAAAGGCAGCGCCACCGCGGTGGTCGAGGTCAAGGGTAAGGCGTCTCACGCCGGCGTCGCGCCGGAGCTGGGGCGCAACGCGGCCATGGAGGTGGCGCATCAGATCCTGCAACTGGGCAAACTGGGCGATGCCGAGAAGAAGACCACGATCAACTTCACCGTGCTCCACGCGGGCGATCGCACCAACGTGATCCCCGATCAGGCCACCGCCAAGGCCGATGTGCGCGCCGCCGTGCCGGAAGAATTCGACCGCATCGAAAAAGACCTGGCGCGGGTCTCGGCGGACAAACTGATCCCGGATACCCAAGTGATCACCCGCCTGGAGCGCGGCTTGCCGCCCATGCCCCAGACGCCGGAAACCGACAAGCTGGTCGATATCGCCCAGGGCATCTACGGCGAGATCGGCCGCAAGCTGACCATCGAAGGCAGCGGCGGCGCGGCCGATGCAAGCCTCTCGGCCGCGGTCGGCGTGCCGACGCTGGACGGGTTCGGCATCGTTGGCGGGAACATTCACACACCCGAGGAATATGCCGAAGTCGACAGCGTATCGCCGCGCATCTACCTGCTGACGCGGATGATCATGGAGCTGGCGACGCACACTCCGGGCAAGTGACCTACGGCTGCTCCCCGAGCCTGTTACGTGAGCCGCCGCGCCTCATACGTGCGCAGGTGCAGATACACGTAATCGAGCGCCGACAGTGATGCTTGAGCTGACCTGTCGGTGCCTGGCCGCCGTGCAATCATCTCGCCGAACACGTGCTGCACTTCGATGGGCGCACCGCGCTCGATGTCCCTGAGCATCGACGCGGTCATCTTCGAGCCGGGGGCGGTCAGCATCTTCTCGAACCGTTGCCGGACCTCACTGCGCAGCGGGTGCCCGGCGTGGTCTGCCACGTGGGCGCACTCATCCAGCAGCTTCAGAATCAGCCCTTCCCCGCCACTGGCGACCACATCGCCGATGCTCGCGCGCATCGATCCGGTGATGCCGGCCCCGGTCGCGATGAAGCACCATTTTTCCCACATTTCCTGGGTGATCTGTTCACTCAGGATCGCGTCGAATCCTGCATTGCCCAGCGCCTCGGCAACCTGCTGAATGCGCGGGGTCAGCCCGCCGTCCCGCTCGCCAAACGACAGCTGGTTAGTGTCGTTCAAGTGAAGGATGGCGCCCGAGGCATCGCGATCCAGCGAAATCAGGCACTGGCCGCCGAGCACGTTTGCGGGAGAGAACCGCTCGGCCAGGCGATCCAGATGCGCCATGCCATTGAGCAGCGGCAGGATCAGCGTCGCCGGCCCCACAGCAGGCGCGAAAGACTCCATGGCGCTGTCGAGGTCGTAGGCCTTGCAACTGAGGATGATCAGGTCAAAGGGCGTATCGAGCATCGCCGCCATGACCTGCGGCGGCGAGGGGTATTCGATGTTACCCAGCGGGCTGCGCACGATCAGCCCGTCGCGCTCCAGCTCCTGCGCGCGCCCTTCGCGCACCAGAAATGTCACGTCTCGCCCGGCATCCAGCAATCGGCCACCGAAATAGCCACCGATCGCACCCGCGCCCACCATCAAAATACGCATTGGTCAGTTCCTGTTCGATGCAACGTCGAGGGTCAGGCAAGCAGAATAGATCAGCGGCCGGACTCTGGCGAACTGCTTATATGGCGCCCAACATATTTTGCGCCGGCTGAATCACGGGCAAAAAAAATCCCGGGCTGCCTAACCAAAGGAGCGCCGGGACTCGAGTGTTGCAAGGAGCATCAGGACTGCGCGTTGACCAGCGTGGGCCAGAGGAACGGCAGGCGTTCTTCGCTGCGACTGGACACCAGCCTTGGCGCAGCAGGGACGGGCTGTACGACCGGGGTCTGCAGGCGGGTCAGGACCGAATCGATCACCACGCCGCTGGCGTCGTGATGGAACTGCCAGACGCCGTAGATGCGGCCGTCAAACGACGCCTCGCTGCCCAGCCGCGGATCGACGCCCAGCCCTGCCCCCAGACCGAACAGGTGCAGGCCATGCAGGCGCTGACCGCTGGCGTCGAGCGGACAACCCGACGGATCGGAATCCAGCCCACCCTTGACCTCCATCAGCGTGATGGCCTCGCCACCGGCATGACTCAATGCCGGCAGCACCGGCTGATAGCCCGTGCACTGCACGACAATGTCGGCTTCCGCTAGCGCCTGACGGGCGAGCTCTAACTGATCGGCCGGGCCCTGATGGGTCTGCAGCAACTGCACGCGCACGCCGGTCTTGCCGATCTGGCCTTTGGACAGGGCTTCACGGCCCACGTCCAGCGCCCGGTAACGCAAACCGCCTGACCGGTTGACCCGACCCGAAACCGGGCAGACATCCCTGGCTGCATCGAACACATAACCCGCGTCCAACGCGGCCTGGGCGGTTTCGTAAAACAGGCGGATGGGCGAACGGTGTACCAGCGTGACCTCCTCCAGGCCTGCAAACTCCAGCGCGTCGGCCAGGTTTTCCAGCACCGAGAACGCGCTGTGGGAGCCGCCCACGACGCACACCCGGCCCTTGGCCGCCAGCGTGGTCGCGAAAAGGTGGCGCAGCTGCACGGCATTCATCCTCAACAGCGCATCGGCGCTCTCGATTTGCGCCGAGGGCGGTACCGCGAGGCCTTGATCCGCCAGGCTGTCGAGCAGGTGCTGGGGGTCCTGCCAGCCACCCAGATTGAGGACGACTGCACGGCTGCGAATACGCCGACTGCGTCCATCGGACTCGACCCACACCTGGTAGTCGTCGCCTTCGCGGACGATTTCGGTGATCGTCGTGCTGCTCCATAACTTCACGCCGTAGCGCTCGACAATGAAGTCGAGTACCAGCTTCGAAGCTTCCGCCAGCAGTTCAGCGACGTCCGTCAATTGCGGCGCACTTTGCGCCTGACGACGGATGCGCCAGTAAGCGGGCGAATGTTCGAGGGGTTCGAATACATCACGCAAAGCCGGGTCGCGCAGACAATCAAGGAACACATCGCCCACCGAGTTGGCGGTGATCCGGTAATCGCCCAGACGACCCGTGCCCGGCGTGGGACTTGCGTCGACAATGATTAAACCTTCCTTGGCCAGTTCTGGCATGGCGCCACTTTTCAATGCGTTGAAAAGCAGCCCCATTCCCGCAGGTCCGGCACCTCCTACTACGCAACCGCAAACGGTTTCCAGATGATCTCCTTGCATAACTGTCACTCCACGCTGGGTCGTTACCGTATCGCCACGTGCGTTATAAACCGCCGCACTTACGTGCGCGTTCAACCGCTACCGCTGAAGCGATGTCTGGACTTTCAAGTTGAAAATAAACGCGCTGTTACTGAACTACTGCACTAGGCAGTGCAAGACGGCCGCGGTGATTCGCGTCACGTTGGCGGCTGTAGAAGGTCGGATGATCAACACGTGGTCAATCAATCGGCGCAGGCTCTGGGACAATACTTGCCGGTTGGCAGGCCCTCTTCCGAGCCTGCCGGGATGCCGACTGTTTGCATTGCCCGTTATCAGATTTCCCGGAGGACGCTACCGCCCACTCATCGCGAGTCTGAAGGCATGGGTGCCGGGACGAAAAGTGTCGAGCGCTTGCACTAAGCGCGGGTCATTCAAGTTCAAAACGTAAAGTGATAGTTGCAAAGATCAGAGGAAGTGTCAATTTTCTGAGAAAACGTACTATTTTGTTATTTAGATCCGTAACTCATTGATTGATATAGTTTATTTAATTATGACGCCATTATGCCGTCGCACCGACAAGCGTCCATGGATTTATAAAATAAGACGGTTTGGCAATTTAATTTCCGATCGCATGTCGCTCATGAATATAAGTGGCTTTCTTTTGCACGCTGCACCGCACGTTAGAATCATCCGTCTCTCACGATTGACGTTCGGCCTTACTTATTGACGCCAGAATTATCAGGCCTGCTTGCTTGGATTAGTTTCGTGGACGGCAGAGGCGTGCACCGCCGTCTCCGATGAATGGAGAACTATCGCAGGCAGCGATGAGAACTTTTCCATCCTGCCAAGTCTCCATTGTGGTGCCTGAGCGCTTTCCCATGGACAGAGAGGTGACCTGATGAATGCTGATGAATCCCGTCGGTCCAGCATTGCCGAGATAGATTATTCGCGAGATACGCTGTTTGGGCCTATTCCCATGCAGGCAACCTGCCGAGTACGACTGGCTGACATAGAGCACGACGGACACGCCCTGCGCGAGCTGACGATTATCGGTGACGTGCCGGACTATTTGCCCAAATCAGCGGTCATTCGCGTTGCAGTGGATGGCCGCATCGAAGCAGGGCCTGTGCGTGAGCACTATGCGGTTCAAGATAACGGCGAAGAGCAGTTCAAGCTGCTCTTCGAGAATGAGCACCTTCGCCGGGTGCATTGAGGAAGGTGGGTCGTGCTTACTGCGTGCCGCTATGCACGTGAATCGCCTGAGCGATGCCCAGGGGTTTGCCGGAACGAGCATCAGGAGCGGCAAGGGGTGATGTGCGAGGCGGTAACGCTGGCGAGCTGAACAGAAGCGCAGTTGGCGAAGCTGCCGCTTGGTCAGGCGTGACCGAATCCGTGCTCGAAGCCTGATTGGCCGGCACGATCGCGGTACCGTAGCGCAGACCTTCTACCTGAGGTTTGACTTCCAGCACCGGCTCCGGCGGCAGCAGTTGCTCCCTTTCCAGCGACGTCATGGGCGGTCGAAAGCTGGCATTTCGTGTTTCCAGATGCTCAAGCATCGTGACAATCGTCGCCGCGCCCACCACCACAATACCCAGCAGGCCGCCGACGCCGATCATGATCTTGCGCCGACGGCGCAAAGGCGCCGCTCGTTCGTGCTCTTGTACCGCTTCGATCTCGGGTTGCGCGTGCGCCATGCAAATCCTCAATATCCCGCCTGGCCATCTGTGGGCCGATGCAGACCAACATAAGGCCGAACGGCATTTTTTGCTAGAGCCCTGCCCTTAGCTCGCCAATGCGTGGGGATAATGCCTGGCCTTTTCGAGCTCGGCCTGGAGGTCTCGGATCAGCACGCACAGGGCGTGGCTGTTATCGAGGAAGTCCAGGGCAATATCGGAAACGAACAGTTCGACATGCTCGGTCGCAGGATCGATGACTTCCACCGTCATCAAATCCTCCCACACAGTGCAATTGCAACGCAGGGGCAGAAACGCACGTTCTATGATGCTGCGCAGTTCAAGGTTAGAGAGCGTACAGGCAATCATCGTCAATCCTCCACAGGCAGGACTGAGTGCTGCTTTCAGCCATTCGCCTGACTATAAGTCACCACTTCCACGAAGCTGGAAATGTTTCCCGGGCTCCCTTCCGCTATCCGGCGATCAGGGATATTCACGTTATACGCCGCGCCCCATAGTGAGGCAAACGACTGCCATCCCCCCACTTAGCTGGGCCTGAAGCAGATTGTTTGAGGAAAATCGATTCACCGCATTAGAACGGTCTGCATTCATCGTTGAATTGGCGGAATAATCGGGCTTATCGCCTGGTCGGGCCAACTTTTGTGTTCCTCCATTCGTCGTGCACTCGCGAAGCACCCGACGAATGACCTCATTGAACGTTGCGGCAGCCTAGCTGCGAGGCAACTTGAGGTGGATAAGGGCCACGCGCGCACCCTTCTTGTCCAGGCGCTCCTCAATGGAGAACGGTTTGAAACCCAGCTTGGGGTAGAAGAGCAACCCCGGGACGTTATGGTTGAAGCAGGAAGCGGTCAATTCCGCCGCTTCGTGCTTGCCGAACGCCAGCTCCATCATGCAGCCGATCATGTAGCGGCCAACGCCCTTGGAGCGAAAGCGCGGGTCGATGATGACGTTGCCCATGGAGCAACGGCCTCTGAAGTCATAGCGGGAAAAGTTGGCGAATCCCACGACCTGGCCGTCCAGTTCGATGACCGTGTTGTCCGAGCGCTGCTCAATGGATTCGGTCAACTGCTCCGGGGTCAGCGGAAATACCGCCTTGGGGAACATATAGAAGAGCTCGTCGATGCTTTGGGGCATGTCGCAGATGAAAGGGATGTCTTTTTCTTCCAGGGGGCGATGGACAAACATGCTGGGTTACCTCTCGAAGAAACAGGAGCCGTGGGCGGACTATAGCCGTCAACCCGCGGGGCTGACGTTATAAGACACCATTCAGGCAGAAATGTGCCGGAATGTTGCGAGGTGGCGGAATTTGCCGAAGGAGATAGTCGCAAACCTTTGACAGTCATGGAAATCCCTTCACCGGGCAGAACGCATCCGCGCATTGGGGACGTTCATGCATTTTGCACGACTTCAGCGGTTTCATTTATCTAAAGGCTATTGATTTTAATAGGTTTTTATTGAGATTCGCGTCTGGCACAGGCAGTGCACCGTAATGGGGAGAAGTACAACATCATTCGCACGGAGCAGCACAATGAACGTCTCACCTGATTCTTACCCTGCCGCTGTAGAAGAATCCTCCTCGGTCTCGGGCGTGTCCTGGGGTGCCATCTTTGCTGGCGCCGCCGGTGCCGCTGCCTTGTCCCTTATCCTGGTTCTGCTGGGGTCGGGTCTTGGTTTCTCGGCGATGTCGCCTTGGGCCAACGAAGGCGCCAGCGCGAAGACCATCGGTATTAGCACGGTCGTCTGGCTTGCGCTGACGCAGATCGTGGCATCGGGCCTCGGCGGTTACCTCGCCGGCCGTCTGCGCGTCAAATGGGCCAACATGCACGGTGACGAAGTTTACTTCCGTGACACCGCGCATGGCTTCCTGTCGTGGGCTGTGGCTACGCTGGTAGCTGCTGTGTTGATCGTCGGTTCGGTCAGCGGCATCGTCGGCAGCGGCGTCAAAGCCGGCGCCACTGCTGTGGCCGGTGTTGCAGGTACTGCCGCCACTGCAGCCGGTTCTGCAGCGGGCAATACCAGCAGCGATCAGTATGGCTATTACATCGATTCGCTGTTCCGCGATGATCGCCCTGCCGCTGTCAGCGATGATGCTGCCCATGGCGTTGTGGTGCGTATCTTCACCAAGACCCTGGCCAACGATGGTCAGCTGGCTCCGGAAGACCGTACCTACCTGGCACAGCTGGTCGCTCAGCGGACCAACATGAGTCAGGCCGATGCCCAGGCGCGGGTTGATCAGGTTTATGGTCAGGCCAAGCAGGCTGTGGCCGATGCCAAGCTGAAAGCTCAACAGGCTGCCGATGCTGCCGCGAAGGCCGCTGCGATGGCTGCGCTGTGGACATTCGTTTCGCTGCTGTGCGGTGCGTTCGTCGCCAGCCTCGCTGCCATCTGGGGGGGTCGCCGCCGTGATGCGGTGACGTATGTCGAAACCCGTGCTTATTCCAATACTTCCAGCACTCGCTGATCAAGGAGAGTCATCATGCGTTCACTACTTCTGTGGTTCCTCGGCATTCCAATCCCGATCATTATTTTGATTGCACTGTTTGTGCATTGATTGAGTAATTGATTAAAGATCCGCGCTGTTCTCTTGGAGGCAGCGCGGATTTTTTTCGTCTGCCAGAAAGTGGGTTGGTCAGTCATGGAGATCAAGAGCGTCTGCCTAACGGCAGACTGTTTCGCCTTCGGCGAGTTACTTGGAAAAGCACCCCAAGTAACCAAGGGTGCTTGCTCCTGGTTAGGCCCCTCGTACCTCGGGGTTCCTTCACTCCGGTCTCGCTCCGTGGGCCCGCGCCGAACGGACATCCATGTCCTGACGGCGCTCTCGCCGCATCCATGCGGCTCGACCCACTGCGCGTCGTCTACGTTCGGCCTGCACCCAAGTCGCGATTGGTGTCGTCTGAACCCTTTGCGTATGAAGATCAAAAGCGCGTTTAAAGCAGATCACAAGCTTCCCGGCTCAAGCCGGTCCCACTGGCTGCAGGCGATTTCACCGTAGGAGCCGGCTTGCTGGCGAATGCAGTGTGTCAGTCGATATATTCACACCTGACCCACCGCGTTCGCCAGCAAGCCGGCTCCTACAGAAAAAATGCGCTGTGGCAGGTACGACGATGACCGATCAGATGCATTCCCACGCGGAGCGCGGGAACGATCAAAGTGGCGTGCGCGTTCTGTCAGTAGGAACGGCTTCAGCCGGGAAGCCTTTGATCTGCTTTTGACCTGCTTTTGATCCTGATCTTCAAACACATAACGCCCAGACGACGCCAATCGCGACTTGGGTGCAGGCCGAACGCAGACGACGCGGAGTGGGCCGAGCGGCATGGATGCCGCGAGAGCGCCGTCAGGACATGGATGTCCGTTCGGCGCGGGCCCACGGAGCGTC
>NZ_JBNNGV010000044.1:0-31498 GCF_050268485.1 Pseudomonas sp. NPDC078416
GCGCCGAACGGACATCCATGTCCTGACGGCGCTCTCGCCGCATCCATGCGGCTCGGCCCACTGCGCGAGACCTGCGTTCAGCCTGCACCCAAGTCACGTTTGGCGGTGTTTGAGCCTTTTGCGTATGAAGATCAAAAGCAGATCAAAAGCAGATCAAAAGCTTCCCGGCTGAAGCCGGTCCTACGGGGAGCGCCGCCGGTCTCACTGGCGGGACGCGTTGCTTTTTAGTGGGACCGGCTTTAGCCGGGAAGGCGCACGTGTGGGCAATGAGAGTTTTGATCTGCTCCCCGTTGGTAGGGGACTGATTTATTTACAACGCTTCACCGTAAATTAATCTGTCCCCGGTTTCGCGGCCGCTCTCACCCATTCAGCTTCAATTAAGGCCGATGTTGATATGATCGCGGTCCGTTCTCTGACTGCCTTTGTTTATGCCCGCCCAATCGCCACGCGCCCTGCCGGACAGTTTCTTTCATCGCGATGCTCAAACCCTCGCCCGGGATTTGCTCGGCAAGGTCATCCGTCACAAGGTCGACGGGTTGTGGCTGTCGGCGCGGATTATTGAGACGGAGGCGTATTACGTGGCCGAGAAAGGCAGTCATGCGTCCCTCGGTTATACGGAAAAACGTAAGGCTTTGTTTCTGGAAGGCGGGCACATTTATATGTATTACGCCCGTGGCGGTGATTCGCTTAACTTCAGTGCGGAGGGTCCGGGCAATGCCGTGTTGATCAAATCGGCTTACCCCTGGGTCGACGGCGTGTCCGATGAGAACGCCCTCGCCCGCATGCTGCTCAACAATCCCGACGCCAGCGGAAACGTGCGCACGCCAGAGCGGCTGTGTGCCGGGCAGACCTTGCTGTGCAAGGCGCTGGGGCTGAAAGTGCCGATGTGGGACGCCAGGCGCTTCGATGAAGAGCAACTCTTCGTCGAGGACGTGGGCCAGCGACCGCCGCGAATTATTCAAACGACGCGTCTGGGCATTCCCGCCGGCCGCGACGAGCACCTGATGTACCGGTTTGTTGATGCCACCTATGCCCGCTTCTGCACACGGAACCCTCTCAGACGCGGGCAAGTCGAAGGCCGCGACTATATTTTCATCGAGCAAGGAAACTGAACCCATGGGCGCGTGGCTCGACAGCATCACTTCCTGGCTAAGCGCCAACCCTTCCTGGCTCGGCGCGGCGATTTTCATCGTCGCGTTCATCGAGTGCCTGGCCATCGCCGGCATTGTCGTCCCCGGCACCGTCGCGCTGTTCGCGATCGCCGCACTGGCTGGCAGCGGCATACTCCCATTGAGCGAAGCGCTGTTGCTGGGTTTCCTCGGCGGCATCCTGGGCGATCTGGTGTCGTACTTCCTCGGCCGGCGCTTCCATCAAAGGATTCGTCAATTGCCCGGGCTGCGGAATCATCCGGAGTGGATCGGCGGCGCAGAGACCTACTTCCAGCGCTACGGCATCGCCAGCCTGTTGGTCGGCCGCTTCATCGGCCCGCTGCGCCCGATGCTGCCGATGGTGGCCGGGATGTGCGACATGCCGTTCGTGCGCTTTGCCGGTGTCAGCCTGATTGCCGCCGCCGGCTGGTCGGTGGCCTACATCCTGCCGGGCTGGGCGACCGGTGCGGCCATCCGCCTGCCGCTGCCGGAAAACTTCTGGCCCCAGGCTGCCGTAGTCGGCGCCGGGCTAGCGATCCTGCTGGGCATCAGCGTCCAGAGCAGCCTGCGGCAAAAGCCCTACGCCACCAAAGTCATCGCCCTGACGTGCTTCGTGCTGCTGGGCAGTGTGTTTCTGGGCTGGCCGTACCTGGCCGATTTCGATCAGGGCATCATGACCGTGGTGCAGGCCAGCCGAAGCGCTGCAGCCGAGAGTTTCGTGGTGATGGTGACGGGCCTGGGGGATTTTCGCACGCAGTTCTGCGCCGCTGCCTTGTTGATTGTTCTGCTGATCGTCACGCGACAATGGCGTCATGCGATCTTCGCTGTGGGTACGACCCTCGGCGCTGCGTTGATCAACCAGAGCATGAAATACACCTTCGCCCGCGCCCGACCTGACGTACTGACCGAGGCCCTCGGGACTTACAGCATGCCGAGCGGGCATGCATCGGCATCGTTTGCGCTGTTCATGACGCTGGCGGTGCTGGCCGGCCGCGGTCAGCCGGTGCGGCTGCGACTGACCTGGCTGCTGCTGGGCGGGATTCCCGCGCTGGCGATCGCCATGTCACGGGTGTATCTGGGCGTGCATTGGCCGACGGATGTCACCGCCGGGATGCTGCTGGCGTTTTTCACCTGCGCCGCGAGCCTGGCGTTCGTGCAGAACAAGAAGCCATTGGAAGCGCTGCCGATCAAAGTGTGGTGGCTGGTGCTGCCGGCGATGGTGGCGCTGTTCGGCGGGTTCGGGCTGCACTCGTTCCCGCACGGTCTGATCCGCTATCAGTACTGACGCGGCCTGGAGGCGGCCCGACGGGTTGAGGATCCGGGCCGCGCCACGGCGAGCGAAATCGACAATCAGGGCTGCATGTCGCCCTGCATCTCGTCCAGCAGGTCCTGAATCGCATCGAGCCGTTCTTCGGCGTCTTCGATTTCCAGCAGCTCGATCTTGTCTTCTTCCGCGAACGGCAGCAGGTAGGCCAATTGGTTGGCCAGCGAGTGCTGACCGCTGGCGGTGAGGCCCATGTTCAGCGCAGCCACCATCGGGTGTTCGGCCAGCGCGGCGAGTAACGCGACCAGGTCGTCATCCTCCTCTTGCAGCGGTTGCTCCTGGGGATCGTCCAGCCACTCGACCTCGCCGACCAGCAGGTTGTCGCGCTGGGTGCTGTAGTCCTTCACCCGAAAGCGTCGGGCACCCATCACCCGAATGCCGAGCAGGCCGTTGTCCTGCTTCTGGAAATCGGTGACCCGTGCTTCGCAGCCGATCAGCGAGAAACCGTCCGGCACGTCGCCCGTCTCACTGCCTTCAGTGATGCAGACCACGCCAAAGCCTTCGCCCTGTTTCATGCAGCGGCTAATCATGTCGAGGTAGCGCGCCTCGAATAGCTGCAGATCGAGCACGCACCCCGGGAACAGCACGGCGTTCAGTGGAAACAGCGGCAGCGTAAACAACGGCAACGACATAAAGCTATCCTCAAGCAACCAGAGACACCGCCAACGGCAGGAACAAGGCCGTGGCGACACCCATCAAACTCATCGCCAACGCCGCGAAGGCGCCGCATTCCTCACTTTCCTGCAGGGCCGCCGACGTGCCCACCGCGTGGGCCGTAAGCCCCAGCGCCATGCCTCGGGCTTCCGGGCTGGTGACCCGCGCCAGCGTCAGCAGGCCGGGGCCGAATATGCCGCCGATCACCCCGGTTATCAACACAAACACGGCGGCCAGCGCCGCCACGCCACCAATCTGCTCGGCAACCAGCATGGCGATCGGCGAGGTCACGGACTTGGGCGCCATGGTCATCAGGATCATGTGGTCCGCGCCGAGCACCCAGCCCAGCCCCACGCACAGCCCGGTGGCCAGCACACCGCCCACCACCAGCGTAGTCAAAACCGGCCAGAACAGTTGCCGGATGCGCCGCAGATTCAGATAAAGCGGCACCGCCAGCGCAACGGTTGCAGGGCCGAGCAGAATGCTGAGGATTTCAGTGCTTTTGCGGTATTCGACGTAGGACAGTCCGCAGCTCACCAACACGCCAATCACCACCAGCATCGAAATGAGCACCGGTTGCAGAAACACCCAGCGCGTCTTCTCGTAGCCGGCCAGCACCAGTTGATAAGCGCCCAGCGTGATGGCGATGCCGAACAAGGGGTGATGAATCACCGACAGCCAGGCGCCGTGCCAGTCCAGACTCATGATGGCTCCCGGCGATTGGCCTGGCGGTCGATGAGCTTCTGCATAAGCCAGCCAGCAAAGGTCAGCGAGACCATCAGAGAAATCACCAGCGAGCCGACAATCGCCCAGAAGTCTTCGGCGATCTGGTCGGCATACACCATCACGCCCACGGCGGGCGGCACCAGCAGCAGTGGCAAATAACGCAGCAGGCTGCTGGCCGCCAGGCTGATGGGTTGGCTGACTTCGCCACGGGTCATCAGGTAGATCATCAACAGCACGAGCCCGATGATCGGGCCGGGCAGTATCGACAGAAACAGGTGATTGAGCGCAGTTCCGATCAATTGGAACAGCACGAGCCAGGTCAGGCCTCTTAGCAACATAAAAAACTCCAGCAGATTCGCGGCGACATTATAGACACGCCACCCGCGCTGCCTATGGGGTGGTATTCGCCAGTTGAGGCTACGTTGACCCGCGCAGTGGGGCGTGCTGATCTTCAATGCCAAGCAATAACAGCGCCGACGCCACCTCGTCGACTGCGGTTCAAACTGTAGGAGTGAGCTTGCTCGCGATCTGACGCAAAGCGGCAGCGAACCTGCGAGCGCGGTGTGTCAGGGGCCTGCCCGTGAAGATCCCGCGCGAAAACAATCACCCACAAGGAGAGTAGCGATGCCCCACGTACCCGTTGCAGAACTCAAACATTATGAAGGCAAGGACCTGGGATGCTCCGACTGGCTGACCATCGATCAGGCGCGCATCAATCTGTTTGCCGAAGCCACCGGCGACTTTCAGTTTATCCACGTCGATCCGGTCAAAGCAGCGCAAACCCCGTTCGGATCGACCATCGCCCATGGCTTTCTGTCGCTGTCGCTGATGCCCAAGCTGATGGAGTCCTTGATGGTCGTGCCCGAAGGCATGCAGATGGCGATCAACTATGGCCTGGACAGCGTGCGATTCATTCAGCCGGTGAAGGTGAATTCGCGCGTTCGTCTAAAAGTCACGCTGGCGCAGGTCACCGAAAAAAAGCCCGGCCAATGGCTGCTCAAAGCCACGGCAACGCTTGAAATCGAAGGCCTGGACAAGCCTGCGTTCATTGCTGAACCACTTTCGCTGTGCTTTGTGTAACCCCCGCCGTCCCTCCATAAAGCCTCCGCGAACCCTCCCGAAACATGAAACAGTCGTAACAGACTGTTTCATGAGCGTTCCTCGCTGCGGCATACTCGCTGCGGCTGTGTGAGCGACTCGATACACGTACGCGATCAGATCACGCCGAAACATCTTTTTTTCGGGATTTACCATGCGCGCGTTTGCTCCTTTGGCCCTGACCTTCCTTCTTACCGCTTGCGGCGACGGCGAATCGCTGTTGCCCCCGGACGCTCGCCTGCCCGACGGCGGACGCTATCGCGGCGACGTGATCAATGGCGTGCTGCAAGGCAAGGGCCGGATCGATTACCCCAATGGCAGCTGGTACGCCGGGGAATTCAAGAACGGGCAGTGGAACGGCCAGGGCGAGTGGCACGCCAGCAACGGCGACGTGTACAAGGGCGGTTTTCAGGACGGGCTTTTCCATGGCCAGGGCTCGCTGACCACCAGCGCCGGCAGCTACGTCGGCGGCTACAAGCTGGGGCGGCGCGACGGCGAAGGCACGCTCAAAGAGCACGGCATGAGTTATCGCGGCGAGTTCAAGGCCGATCTGTATGACGGCGCCGGGCATCTGGAACTGGACGACGGCAGCGAGTATCAGGGCCAGTTCGCCCACGGCAAACCCAACGGCGAGGGCCAGCGCAACGATTCGGCGGGCAACCAGTTCAGCGGCAAGTTTGTCGACGGCCAGCTTGAGGGCACGGGCAATTTCAACAGCGCCGATGGCGATCAATACGTCGGCGGCTTTCACAACAATCAGCTCAATGGTCGCGGTCGCTATGAAAACGCCGATGGCGATGTCTGGTCGGGGCAGTTCAAGGATGGCGCGTTCACCGGCAAGGGCGAGCTGATCGGCTCCGACGGCACGCGCTATCAGGGTGACTTCAAGAACTGGCGTTTCTCAGGCGGAGGCAGCCTGAAGCTTCCGGACGGCAGCGTGTACATCGGGCAGTTCGAGAACGACAACTATCATGGCAGCGGCGTACTGACCACGGCGGACGGCGAAGTCCAGAGCGGCACCTGGTCCAACGGCCAGCGCGTGCGCGACGCGGCCGGCAAGCTGCTGCCGGATCCGCTGGAAATCGGCTTGCTCGCCCAGGGCGCCCTGGTCGAGAAAGCGCTCGCCGCCGTGCCCGCCTCCACGCCGGCCATCGAGCTGTACAGCCTCGTCTTGGGTGGCGATGGCAAGCAGAGCGTCTTTCTGCGCGAGGCCGATTACGTCAACAAGCTGCTCGCGACGCGCTTCGGTGCGTTTGGCCAGATCACGCTGGTCAACCATCGCGATCACATGGCCGATCGACCACTGGCCACGCGCGAGACCATCAGCCGCGCCGTGCAGACGCTGGCCAAGCGCAGCGGCCCGGAAGATTTGATCTTCATTTACCTGACCAGCCACGGCACCCATGAACACGAACTGGTGCTGGATCAGCCGCGTCTGGAGCTGTCCGACCTGCCCGCCAACGAGATGGCCGGCGTGCTGGCGCCGCTGAAGAATCGCGACAAGGTGGTGGTGATTTCGGCGTGCTATTCGGGCGGTTTCATCCCGGCGATCAAGGACGAGCGGACGATGGTGATTACCGCATCCCGTGAAGATCGCGTGTCCTTTGGCTGTTCTGAAGAAGCCGATTTCACCTACTTCGGCGAAGCGCTGTTCGGCAAGGCGCTGGTGGAAACCGACGATCTGGTGCAAGCGTTCAATGAGGCAAAGGACATCGTCGCCCAGCGTGAGACGGACGAGAGCTTCGAAGCCTCCGAGCCGCAGATGTGGGCGCCGAAAGGCGTGGTCAACCATTGGCGGCAGCTGCGCAAGAGTCAGGCGGAGCGGGCGCTGAATACGGTGCGGCGCTGAGTGGCCGCCGATGATGCGGAACCTGTGGACGCCGGCTTGCTGGCGAACGCATTCCTTCAGACGCTGGGAGGGTGAGTGCCAGATCGGGTTCGCCAGCAAGCCGGCTCCTACGGATTGAGGCAGGCCTAATCACCAGGGTGCATGAACATTTCATGTGTTTTTGTGAAACCCTCCCGCTTCGCTCGCAGTCTGTTCCGGTACAGCGCCTATGCTTGTGGCGTATCAAGGGAGAAAGATCATGTACTTGACGCCTCAGCACATTTTGCTTGCCGGAGCTACCGGATTGACTGGCGAGCACTTGCTCGACCGCCTGCTTAACGAACCCACTGTCACCCGCGTTCTCGCCCCCAGCCGTCGTCCTCTGGCTGAACATCCACGGCTGGAAAACCCCGTCGGCGATCTTCAAAACCTGCTGCCTGCGCTGGAAGGCCCCGTCGATATCGCTTTCTGCTGCCTGGGCACCACGATCAAACAGGCCGGCTCCCAGGAAGCGTTCCGGGCCGTGGATCTGGACATGGTCGTGGCGTTCGGCAAACGTGCCCGCGAGCTGGGCGCGCGTCATCTGCTGGTGATCAGCGCAGTGAATGCCGATCCGAAATCGAGCATCTTTTACAGCCGCGTCAAAGGCGAGATGGAAGAAGCGCTGAAGCTTCAGGGATGGCCGCAACTGACCATCGTTCAGCCGTCGCTGTTGATTGGCGAGCGGCAGGATCAGCGTCTGGTGGAGCAACTGGCCGGGCCGATTGCCAAGCTGATTCCCGGCAAATACGGCGGCATCGAAGCCTGCAACCTCGCCCGCGCGCTATGGCGCCTGGCGCTGGAAGAGCAGGACGGCGTGCGGGTGGTTGAATCGGATGATTTGCGACGGTTGGGGAAGTGACTGAGCGCTGAGCCAACTGACCGGTAAAAACTGTGCACGAGTGAGCTTGCTTGCGACTGCGTTCTGACAGTTACCCTGGCAGGGCCAATCATGGCGCAATCGCGAGCAAGCTCACCCCTACAGGGATCGCATTACATCCCGCCCGTAGCCTGAAATCCCACACCCAGGGCGGTCAGAATCGACAACGGCAGCAGCAGCGTGTCGAGCAGCGCGCTGCCGGGCAGGTCGAGCATCGGGTATTTCGGCGCCTCGGTGCCGAAGCGATCCTTCTCGCAGCAGCCGCCTTCGATGGCGTACAGGTCCAGTCGCGTCCCGGCGTACACAACCGGCGCGCCGGGCTGATTGGCGTCTAGGGTGCGCACGGTCGAGCAGCCCGTCGTCAGCAACAGGCCCAGCGCAATGACGACGAGCTTATTCATCGGCGCCAAAATGATGCTCGCCCCAGCGCGGCAGCATGTCTTGCGGGATGTTAAGCAGATTGAGGATCCGTGCGACGACGAAATCCACCAGATCATCGATCGTCTGCGGCTGGTGATAGAAGCCGGGCGACGCCGGCAGAATCACCGCGCCCATGTTCGACAGCTTGAGCATGTTCTCCAGATGGATGCTGGAAAACGGCGCCTCGCGGGGCACCAGAATCAACTGCCGACGCTCCTTCAACGTCACGTCTGCGGCCCGTTCGATCAGGTTGTTGCAGGCGCCCGTGGCGATTGCCGACAGGGTCCCGGTCGAACACGGCACCACGACCATCGCACTCGGCGAACCGGAACCGGACGCCACCGGCGACATCCAGTCTTCCTTGCCGTACACCCGAATCTGGCCCGCGGTCGCGCCGGTGTATTCGTTGAGGAAGGCCTGCATCATCTGCGGTTTGGGCGGCAGGTTGACGTCGGTTTCGGTGGCCATGACCAACTGCGCGGCCTTGGAGATGAGGAAATGCACTTCGCGGTCTTCGCGCACCAGGCAGTCCAGCAGGCGCAGACCGTATTGCGCGCCGGACGCGCCAGTCATTGCCAGGGTAATGCGTTCCGGGCCGCTCATTGCAGTGCCTCCGCGAGTTTGCCGTGCAGGCCGCCGAAGCCGCCGTTGCTCATGATGACCACGTGAGTACCGGGCTCGGCCTGGTTTTTCACCAGCTCAATAATGCCGTCCAGGCTGTCGCACACCCACGATGGAATGGTGCACTGGGCCGCTGTTGCCGCCAGATCCCAACCCAGATTGGCCGGCGCATACCAGACCACCTGATCGGCCTGGACGACGCTTTCCGGCAGACCGTCGCGGTGGGCGCCAAGCTTCATGGAATTGGAACGCGGCTCAACGATGGCGATGATCGGCGCGTCGCCGACCTTCTTGCGCAGACCGTCCAGCGTGGTGGCGATGGCGGTCGGGTGGTGAGCAAAGTCGTCATAAATGGTGATGCCGCGCACTTCGGCGACCTTCTCCATGCGCCGCTTCACGCTCTTGAACGCACTCAGCGCTTCGACGCCTTGCTGCGGCACGACGCCCACATGGCGGGCAGCGGCCAAGGTGGCCAAGGCATTCGCGACGTTGTGCTGGCCGGTCATGCCCCAATCGACGACGCCCTGAACCGCACCTTCAAACAGCACTTCGAATGTTGAACCGTCTTCGCTGAGCAGGTTCGCCTGCCATTGGCCGCCCTCGCCTGTGGTTTGCACCGGCGTCCAGCAGCCCATTTGAATCACGCGCTCAAGCGCGGGCTCGGTGGTCGGGTGAATGACCAGGCCTTCGCTCGGAATGGTGCGCACGAGGTGGTGGAACTGCCGTTCGATGGCTGGGAGATCCGGGAAGATGTCGGCGTGATCGAATTCCAGGTTGTTGAGAATGGCGGTGCGCGGGCCGTAATGGACGAACTTGGAGCGCTTGTCGAAGAAGGCGCTGTCATATTCATCCGCCTCGACGACGAAGAACGGCGTATCGCCCAGGCGCGCCGAGACATCGAAGTTCTGCGGCACGCCGCCGATCAGGAAGCCCGGGGCCATGCCGGCGTGTTCCAGCACCCAGGCGAGCATGCTGCTGGTGGTGGTTTTGCCGTGGGTGCCAGCGACGGCCAGCACCCAGCGGCCGCGAAGGACGTGATCGGCCAGCCACTGCGGCCCGGAAACGTAGGGCAGGCCCTTGTTCAGGACGTATTCGACCGCGGGATTGCCGCGCGACATGGCGTTGCCGACCACCACCAGATCCGGTGCCGGCTCAAGGTGCGAAGGGTCGTAACCCTGCATCAACTCAATGCCCTGCGCTTCGAGCTGTGTGCTCATCGGCGGGTAGACGTTGGCATCAGAGCCCGTGACTTTATGGCCCAGATCCTTGGCGAGCACCGCCAGCGAGCCCATGAACGTGCCGCAGATACCCAGAATATGAATGTGCATGACCGACCTCTTAGAACATGGGCCGCAGGTTAGCGTACAAGGCAGTGGATGCGCACGGGGGAATTGAGGGTGTTCACACCGGCCTCTTCCCGGCTGAAGCCGGTCCCACTAAGAGACCGAGTGCACACTGCAGAATTGACGGCGGTCACACCGGCATCTTCCCGGCTGAAGCCGGTCCTACAGGGGATTGCATGCACACCGCAGAATTGCGAGCGTCCACACCGGCTTCATCCACCCAGAACCTCAGCGATTAATCCCATGCTTGCGCAGCTTTCTGTACAACGTATTGCGGCTCACCCCCAGCTCCCGGGCGGCGTGGGTCATGTGCCAGCGTTGGGTTTCCAGAGTAGCGATGAGCGCTGCGCGTTCGGCATCGTCCAACGGCGAGTGGGCCTCGTCGGGCTTGGTCTGCGCACTCCCCTGCCGAATCGCCACCGGTAAGTCCTCAAAACAAATCTGCCCTTCATCACACAGCGCCGTCAGGGTACGCAGCACGTTGCGCATCTGCCGCACGTTGCCGGGCCAGTTGAAGTCCAGCAGCACCTGCCTGGCCTTCGCCTCGATCACAATCGAAAGCCCATCCGCCTCCTGCTCCAGCAGAAACTCCAGCAACTGCGCCTTATCACTCCGTTCTCTCAACGGCGGCAAGGCGATTTCCAGGCCGTTAAGCCGATAAAACAAATCCTCGCGAAAGCTGCCGTCCTCCACCCGCTCTAGCAGATTCCGGTGGGTGGCGCTGATCAGTCGTACATCCACCGCTTGCGGCTCGCCGCCAATCGGCACCACCAGCCGGTCTTCCAGCACGCGCAGCAAACGGGTCTGCAACGCCACCGGCATGTCGCCGATCTCATCCAGAAACAACGTGCCGCCATCGGCCTGCTGCAACTTGCCGCGCATGCCTTCTTTACGCGCGCCGGTAAAGCTGCCGCCGCGATAGCCGAACAGCTCGCTCTCGATCAGACTTTCGGGAATGGCCGCGCAGTTCAACGCCACGAATGGCTTGGTGGAGCGCTGACTCGCCTGATGCACTGCCTTGGCGAACGCCTCCTTGCCAGAGCCCGTTTCGCCGTTGATCAGCAACGGCACGTCGCGCTCGAATACCTTCAGCGCGCGACGGAAATCAGTGTGCAGCGACGCGTCCCCCAGGCAGATATCACTTGAAGAGAGCGGCACAGCCAACTTGCTGACCACCGCCGTAGCAAGGCCCTTCAGCTCGGCACGGGATTGCCCACGCAGCACGGCGAAGAATCCTCGCCCGTCACGGGTGCGCAGCGGCCAGCTGGCAGCGGCATCCGGCGAAGCACGGCTCAGCAGCTCATCCAGCGAGCAGTCAAACAACGATTCCACGCCTTGCCCCACCAGATCGCCACGGCTCAAGCCCAGCAGATTCAACGCGCTCTGGTTCAGCGCACTGATGCGCCCCTCACCGTCGAACGCAAACAGCCCTTCACTGAACAAGCCGACTGCGCCGGCCTGAAGGTGAAAACGCAGCAGCCATTGATCGTCAAAATGACGCAGGAAATAACTGCTTTCGATCATTTTCGCCGACAGGTTCACCAGCGCCATGGTGTGAAACTGGCTCTGGCGGGACACATCGTGGCGGGCCGAAGAAACGTCGAGCACCGCAAGCAGATCGCCATGGGGATCGAACACCGGGCTCGCCGAACACGTCAGCCCGGTGTGACGGCCGCGAAAATGCTCGTCGCGATGGATCGTCACCGACTGACGCTCGACCAGGCAGGTGCCGATGCCGTTGGTGCCCTCCCGCGCCTCACTCCAGTCAGCCCCCAGCCACAGACCGGCGCGCTCGAAAATCCGCCGATCGCCTGGCTCGGTCACGCAGTTCAAGATGATCCCGCGGGCATCGGTCAACAGCACCGCGCTGCCGCCCGCAAGCTGGCGATGCAGGCTGTTCATCTCGTCGCCGGCGATGGTCAGGACCTGCTGCAACTGCTCGCGACTCTCCAGCACACGCGCATGTTCCAGCACGGTGGGCGCCATGGCCTGCGCGGGGTCAAGGTGATAATCCTCCAGGCACCGCAGCCATGAGCGAGCGATGGAAGGGTCGGCGCCGGGGCCGTATTGATGGGGCGTTTTGCCTTGGGTAACGGTCAGCACTTGTTCGGCGTGGCGCGTCAGGTGATTGCTGTGCATTTTTATTCTTCATCCTGAGCCGGGGCTCTGCGGAGGATTTGCGACTCAGCATCCTCTTCGCCCGGATTCATTGCAATGCTGCGAAAGGCGGGGTCCGCCGAGCTGTCACGCAAAGGGTACAAAGTGTCACCCTGGCCGCCCCGCCGTTGATACATCCCTCGGGCATCACCACAGGATTCATCGACAAAACCCCTATAAAACGGGCACCGCACGGCAGTGGCCCGCGCTTTGCTCTACGCTCTAACCATGCGACCTAGCTACGCGCCGCAACGCGTTATCCCCAGACAATCACAAGAGCAAGGAGATATTCACCATGCGTTATGCCCACCCCGGTACTGAAGGCTCAATCGTTTCCTTCAAGACCCAGTACGGCAACTACATCGGCGGCGAATTCGTGCCGCCGGTCAAAGGCCAGTACTTCGAAAACATCTCGCCGATCACCGGCAAGCTGATCGCAGAATTCCCTCGCTCCAGCGCCGAAGACATCGACAAGGCCCTTGATGCCGCCCATGCCGCAGCCGATGCGTGGGGAAAAACCTCAGTGCAGGAACGCTCGCTGACCCTGCTGAAAATCGCTGACCGTATTGAACAGAACCTGGAATTGCTGGCCGTCACCGAAACCTGGGACAACGGTAAAGCCGTGCGCGAAACCCTCAACGCGGACATCCCCCTGGCGGTCGATCACTTCCGTTACTTCGCCGGTGTGCTGCGTGCACAGGAAGGCTCCGCTGCCGAGATCGACGGCAATACCGTGGCGTATCACATTCACGAGCCGCTGGGCGTGGTCGGGCAGATCATCCCGTGGAACTTCCCGCTGTTGATGGCCGCCTGGAAGCTCGCGCCCGCCCTCGCCGCCGGTAACTGCATCGTGCTCAAACCGGCCGAGCAAACGCCGCTGGGCATCACCGTGCTGATGGAGCTGATCGGCGATCTGCTGCCAAAAGGCGTGCTGAACGTGGTGCAGGGTTATGGCCGCGAGGCCGGTGAAGCGCTGGCCAGTAGCAAGCGTATCGCCAAGATCGCTTTCACCGGTTCGACGCCGGTGGGTTCGCACATCATGAAACTGGCGGCCGACAGCATCATCCCGTCCACCGTGGAACTGGGCGGCAAGTCGCCGAACATCTTCTTCGAAGACATCATGCAGGCCGAGCCGGAGTTCATCGACAAAGCCGCTGAAGGCGTGGTGCTGGCGTTCTTCAACCAGGGCGAAGTCTGCACCTGCCCGTCCCGCTGCCTGGTTCAGGAATCGATTTACCCGCAGTTCATGGAAGTCGTGATGAAGAAGGTCCTGAAGATCCAGCGTGGCGATCCGCTGGACACCGACACCATGGTCGGTGCGCAGGCGTCGCAGCAGCAGTTCGACAAGATTCTTTCGTACCTCGAAATCGCTCAGGGGGAAGGTGCCGAATTGCTGACCGGCGGCAAGGTCGAGAAGCTCGAAGGCTCGCTGGCGACCGGTTACTACATCCAGCCGACGCTGCTGAAAGGCAACAACAAGATGCGCGTGTTCCAGGAAGAAATCTTCGGCCCGGTGGTGAGCGTGACCACCTTCAAGGATGAAGCGGAAGCCTTGGCCATCGCCAACGACACCGAGTTCGGCCTGGGTGCCGGCGTCTGGACCCGCGACATCAACCGCGCGTATCGCGTGGGCCGGGCGATCAAGGCCGGTCGCGTGTGGACCAACTGCTATCACCTGTATCCGGCGCATGCGGCGTTCGGCGGCTACAAGAAATCCGGCGTCGGCCGCGAAACCCACAAGGTCGCGCTCGAGCACTATCAGCAGACGAAAAACCTGCTGGTGAGCTACGACATCAATCCGCTGGGCTTCTTTTGATTTAGCATAATCGGGCGACAAGCAACGGCCTCTTCGGAGGCCGTTTTTGTTGCAGGGTTTCGGCAATCCAACGTGTAGGAGCGTGGCTTGTCCCGCGATCTGGCGCGCAGCGGCAGCAATCCGGCCAATGCGGGCTATCCATAATCTCGCGGCGGCAGGTTTACGACTGCTGCGCAGCCGATCGCGGGACAAGCCACGCTCCTACCGGTTCGTACCCGCCTCTGACACGTAGCAGACGCAAATCCTGCGGAACTGAAAGGGGGCGGCATGTCGAGCGCCATAATTGCATTACTTGCCTTTATACTGCCGCGCACATTTCCCCTCTTCGCCCCGCACGACCCGGATCGGGTCTCAAAACCAGGTGCCTACATGGATTTCAATCCGCTTGATCTGATTCTTCACCTCGACGTTTACCTCGACCTGCTTGTGACCCAATACGGCACCTGGGTTTACGCCATCCTGTTCCTGGTGATCTTTTGCGAAACCGGCCTGGTGGTCATGCCGTTCCTGCCGGGCGACTCGCTGCTCTTCATCGCGGGCGCCGTCGCGGCCGGTGGCGGCATGGACCCGGTGCTGTTGGCGTGCCTGTTGATGGCAGCAGCGATACTCGGTGACAGCACCAACTACATCATCGGCCGCACAGCTGGCGACAAGCTGTTCAGCAACCCGAATTCGAAAATATTCCGTCGCGATTACCTGACCAAAACCCAGGAATTCTACGGTCGCCACGGCGGCAAGACCGTCACCCTCGCGCGCTTCCTGCCAATCATCCGCACCTTCGCGCCGTTCGTGGCCGGTCTCGGTCGCATGCCTTACCTGCGTTTTCTCGGGTTCAGCGTGTTGGGCTCGGTGCTGTGGGTTGGCGGGCTGGTCACCTTGGGCTTCTTCTTCGGCAATATCCCGTTCATCAAGAAGAACCTCACGCTGCTGGTGCTGGCGATCATTCTGATCTCGCTGCTGCCGATGATCATCGGCCTGATCCGCAGCCGCGCAGGTCGCTCCGCCGAGGCGCGCTGATCCCATGTGGTCGTTCCGGGAATGGCGCAAACGGCGCACGCTGGCCCGCCACCCGGTCGATCCGCAGGTGTGGGAGCGCGTACGCCAGCGCCTGCCGATCCTCGACGGGCTGAGCGCCGATGAGGACCGTTACCTGCTCGACAGTTGCGTGCTGTTTCTGCAGGCCAAAAACCTGACCGCACTGGAAGGGGTCGAGCTGGATGACGAATCGCGTCTGTTTCTTGCCGCTCAGGCGCAGCTGCCGTTGCTCGCCTTGGGCGATCTGAACTGGTATCAGGGTTTTCACGAAATCATCCTTTACGGCGAAGATTTCATCAGCCCGCAACGCCACCGCGATGCCAGCGGCGTCGAGCACGAATGGGATGGCGAGCACAGCGGTGAGGCGTGGTCCCAGGGCCCGGTGATTCTGGCCTGGCCCGGTGTGCTGACCAGCGGCGGGTGGGAAGCCTATAACCTGGTAATCCACGAACTGGCGCACAAGCTGGACATGCTCAACGGCGAGGCGAACGGGCTGCCACCGCTGCACCCGGACATGCGCGTCAGTGACTGGGCCAGCGCCATGCAGAGCGCGTACGACGATCTCAACCGGCAACTCGACGCCAACCCGGACGCCGAGACCGCCATCGATCCCTACGCTGCGGAAAACCCCGCCGAGTTCTTTGCGGTCATCAGCGAATACTTCTTCAGCGCCCCGGATTTGCTCGTGGAGGCCTATCCCGCCGTCTACGGGCAACTGAAAGCGTTCTATCGGCAGGATCCGTTGGCGCGGCTGACGGCACTTCAGCGCGACAACCCGGTCTATCAGGCTCAACACGACGCCTGAAGCCCGCCGTCACGCATGGCAACGCTTCAGGAATGTGCCTATAATCCGGGCCACTTTTTGGCGTTGCATGCCAGATTCTGAATGGTCAACCAAGGGGGCAAAGCCCAATGAGCTACAGCAAGATTCCGGCCGGTAAAGACCTGCCGAATGACATCTACGTCGCAATCGAGATCCCGGCCAACCACGCGCCGATCAAGTACGAAATCGACAAAGAAAGCGACTGCCTTTTCGTTGACCGTTTCATGGCCACCCCGATGTTCTACCCGGCCAACTACGGTTTCATCCCCAACACACTCGCTGACGACGGCGACCCCCTCGACGTGCTGGTGGTGACGCCTTATCCGGTGGCTCCAGGTTCCGTGATTCGCGCCCGTCCGGTCGGCGTGCTGAACATGACCGACGACGGCGGCGGCGATGCCAAAGTCATCGCAGTCCCGCACGACAAGCTGTCCCAGCTGTACGTGGACGTGAAGGAATACACCGATCTGCCACCGCTGCTGATCCAGCAGATCGAGCACTTCTTCGCGAACTACAAAGACCTCGAAAAAGGCAAATGGGTGAAGATCGAAGGCTGGGCTGGCGCTGACGCCGCTCGCGAAGCGATCACCAAATCGGTCGCGGCCTACAAGGGCTGATCCGGTTGTGCCCCGCCGAAGCGCTCACCGCTTCGACGGGGCCACTTTTTACACCCACTTCCCCCGCTCCCTGTTTTTTGTGCCCCCCTCCCCCGTGAATCCCGTTTTTTTTCGCCCTCCGTCATTACACACATGTTTAAAACTCGCCTTGCACGCACAGTGTGTTTAATGGGTCCGTTTTATTTTCCTGTTTGAACAACACCGTCTGATTCAAACTTCCCCGACATCGGCTTTAGTCGGGCGCCTGTGCCCGCTAATCGCTCAAGCCCATCAATCACATCGGCTTCAACATTGTTGATGCAAAAGAAAACAGTGAATGAATAGGCCTACAAAAACAGCCGAAGGTTGTAATCCCTACATTCACGTTCAAGCATGACGGCGTGCTCATTTGAACACTTCGTTCATTTAAACGAGCTTCAACCCGCCGTAAACTTCGGCCCATGAATACATCAGGTGATCGACTGCGCGGCCTTCTGCGAGAGTGCCATCTCTCTGCAACGGACTTTGCCGCCAACCGAAAAGTGACGCCGCAACACGTGAACAACTGGTTCAAGCGCGGCATCCCCATGGCGCGCATTGAAGAAGTCGCTGAACTGCTGAGCGTCAATGCGCGTTGGCTGCGCAGCGGCGAGGGGCCCAAGCACCCCGGACAGGACCGTGACAGCGGCCAGAAGCCGGAGGCTCAACCACCCCGGCCCGAGCGAAACGTGCGCGAAGAACTGGAAATGCCGGTCTACACCGAATTGCAAACCCACAGCTCCGGCCGGACGGCCGTGGGCGAAATCCACAACCACAAAGTGCGCCTGTCCCGACGCGTGCTCGAAACCATGGACGTGGAGCTGCACAACGCGATCTGCGTGGCGATGGTCGGCAACAGCATGGCGGACAAGATCCAGGACGGTTCGCTGATCGGCATTGATCGCGGCCGGGTGCAGGTCATCGATGGCGAAATGTACGCCCTCGAACACGACGGCATGTTGCGGGTGAAATACCTGTATCGCCTGCCGGGCGGCGGCTTGCGTCTGCGCAGCCACAACTGCGCCGAGTACCCGGACGAGATCTTCAGCGCCGAACAGGTGCAGGCGCAGCACATTCAGGTTCTGGGCTGGATCTTCTGGTGGTCGACGCTCAACAACCGCCGCCATCCGGCAACGTTGCGGTGAGGTGCGCAATGAACGTGTTTCAGAACTGGGCAGACGCCAGCAACATGGGTATCCTGCACGCCTTCGTTTCAGCACCCGTCGGCCACACGCCGATGGGTGATCGACCTGGCACCGTCTCCGCGACCTGCCCGGTCTACCTGACAAGCGCCTCCTCGCAGCGCGCACTTTTGCGGACGGGTGCGGTTAGCCAAAAACTAATCAAACCCGTCACCGAGAAGCCGGCCACAAGCCGGCTTTTTAACTTCCCATGAATATGTCGAACCGCTAACCCACGCGGCGCTTCCGCGCGCGCGTCAATCGGCAATCAATGGACTGAGCGCCTTAACCGACGAAGCCGACAACCGCCTTCGTTTCACTACAGGAAGTTCATCATGAGTTACCGCAACAAGACTTACATCGCGTTCGCCAGCGAAGACATCAAGCATTATTGGCTGATGAAAGCCTGGAAGCAGAACGAGAATATCGACTTCGACTTCTTCAACGCCCATGACCTGTTCGAAGCGCGGGACAGCAGTTCGCCCGAGACCATCAAACGCCAATTGCGCGAGCGATTGAACAACACCAGGCAAGTCATATTCCTGGGCAGCGAAGATGGCCGTCGCAAAGGTGGCGACGGGGATTCGTTTCTTGCTCATGAAATCGAGGTGATTCTCGAACTGGATCTTCCTATCGTCATCGCGAACCTCTGCCAAAGCAGAAACATCGTCATGGACAACATTCCACAGCCACTCATTGATCAAAAACACTTCAACGTTTCGGTGTCTTTCCAGCCAAAAATCATTCAGTACACGCTGGACAACTACGTTGCGGGTTACGCGAAGAGCGAGATGCAGGGTCCCCATCGGTATGTCGGGAGAATCTACGCCGAGTTGGGCATGTGATGATCATTCTTCAGGACATGCAGACATGGCGCTTCTGGCGCCACTTTTTGGTGGCGTTGTTCGCCGGTGTCGGCGGACAGGCGCGACTGTCCAGCGTACTGCCCGCCCAGGACGCCATCCGCTTCACCCTGCTCTCGTTCATGTTCGCCTCCCGAAATTCGAAGGTCTGCGACGAACTGCGCATCGTCGTCCGCCCCGACGACTACCGAAAACTCGATGGGCTGGAACTGCAGTCTTTCCTCTCGTCATTGAGGTCCTCATGAACCCGGAAACCAGCCTTGATCTGCCGGACAATCCCGACTGCGCGTTTTGCGCGTACCTGAAGGGTAAACCGCCCTACACCATCCTCTCCTGCACAACGCAAACCGCGACGTTCGTGACCCGCGAACAACGGGGTCATCCGCACCTGCTGGTACTGCCCCAACGCCACGTGCCCTCATTGCTGGAAATGACCGACGAGGAAATGGCGGCGGTGGCGGTTGAAGTGCGCAATGCGGCGAGGCTGATTGAAAAGGCGTACGCGAAAACGGGGATCGCGGTTTGGCAGAACAACGGCGTGCCGGCGGGCCAGGCGATTGGGCATGTGCACTTTCATGTGGCGGGGACGTTGCCGGGTGGGGGGACGGAGTTTGGGGAGGTGCAGGAGATATCGGTGATGGAGACGGATGAGATTGCGCGGCGGTTGGTTGGGGGAGGTAGATGCGATTGAAGCGTCAATCGCTCTTAAGACCACTGCGTGATGCTTGCCGATCAAAATCCGAAGAGATTTTTTCTTCGGATTTTGATTTCGCTGTCGAGCAATGCGGATACGGTGGTCAGGAATACATACAGGTCGCCTTCGAAGTAGTCTTCGGCGAAGGAGGTGTCTTGACCAAATGGGGGATCGACGTACTGCAAACCCTCGGGCGTCATATTCCTTAGGATGTAGGTCTTTATTTCTCGTTTGAACAGGATTGCATGCAACAGATCCAACAACCCATAGCCGATACATTTCTTGACTATCTGGGGAAGCGTGAGGGGTTCAAATCCTTCCTTTTCCTCTTCATCTAGAAACTCGCCAACTGCATCGCCGACAGAAAACATGAATCCATGTAAATATGCGTATCTCATCTTTAACGCCCTATAAAATTGGATGAGCAGTGACAATGTAATATGGCATGCGATTATATTCAACAAACCGAATGGTCACGTTAACCTTAGACATGTGCACTACTTTACTAGGTGCTTCTCGCGCAACCCCCCAGCCAATATTCTTTCCAAGACTCATCTTAAAATCACGGCTAGTATTATTCCTCAATAAAAACTTGGCCTTTGAGAACATTAATATTTTTAGCCTGCTATTTTGAAGCACCTTGCTAACTGCCCACTCTGCCGTATCCATGTCATAAAACGTCGAAGAAACATTAACTTTTTTTGACGCAAAGCGCTTTGTTAAGTAGCCAATATCTTTACCTACATGCTTGCGCAGCGCGTGTCCTCCTCCCAAGTTACCAGGCACATTGGGCAGCTTTTCGCTTGTGACAATTGATATTCGCCCCGCTCGCACGGACGACACTCTGAACGCGTTGTACAGCGAAGCGGTGGAAAGCGGAACGGCAAACTCAGTTGCAAGACCCATCACCTGGCCAGCCGATTTAGAGGTGCCGAGCGCTTCAGCGGCAGATGAACCGGCTTTGAAAGCAAAAGAGTCAGTCTCTTTGCCTGTTAGGAGCTGTGTTGCTCCTGCGGAAAGTTGGTCGGAAGCATGCACGCCCATTGCGACACAGCCGATTTTAGTAATCATCGTTGGTTCGGGCACGGCGCAGAGTACCCCTGAACCTGCCAGCTCTACGATACCGCCAACAAGGCGCAGACTCCCGAAGATACGGTTCGACATTATCTCCGCAGGTGTGAGCGACTCTTGCGTCAAGATCGCAGCCATCTGAGCAAAGCTCAGCGCCACGCAAAACTCTCCATCGTCTGCCATGTTGCGTTTCCTCACGCGAATGGTTTGTTGGCGGTTCTGTCCCAACCTCCGGACACAATCCCTGCACTACCGCCATCAGCACGACGCTGTTGAGAGTATTCGAATTTGATACGACCATAATTCAGACTAATGACCTCGACAGGAAAACCACCTTGTTCGGCACCTTGCCCGCTTACGGTTGCGATTAGAACTTCCTCAAGTACGATGTCCATGTATTTGAATTTTTCACCACCAGAACGATGTATGCGAATCGTCACCGTCTTGATGTGCGAGCCTCGGCAGCACAGCTCGAAGAGCTTGGGTGTTGCTCGATCTATATATTTGCTGATCTGGAAATCGCCCAGTGCCACTCCGCCTGCGGATGCCCCGCCGTTGGAACTCGCTGACTGGCTAATCGACTGGATTGCGTCGTAATGATAAGAGAGCAGTTCGATCCAACCCTTATGGTCGGCATCCATCGACTCACCTTCTACCCCGTCCACCTGCATAAATGCGTCAAACGACATCGTTAGCTCCCTGCTTTTTTAAATGAAAAGCGATGCCACCTGATGAACGTTAATGATCACACCCCATTGGCGGCATATATTTGTGACGTCGACGACAGTTTAAAAAACTTCGGATCGATGTTCGGGCAACCCTATACAGATCAGTCTTCATAATAAGTACAAAGAGTGACTAACTCAGCTCGATGCTGCCCCCCCTAAAGCTGTTTTACAAGATTTGCCCAAGCGAAGAGTATGTCCAACAGGCTGTTGGACAATTTCGTGTGATCAGGTCCTCCTCGCCAAGGGCTGGAATTCAACCCCCCGGATACCGCTTCCAAATCTCCTCATCAAACTCCCCGCCGTACCCCGAATAATCCCTCGGCACTCGCTCAATATCTTCCGCCACCGCTTCAATCACCCCACGCAACTCGAGCGGTTCAAGCCATCGATCCGGGATTGCTGCAACGCCATGCTGAATACCCAGTAAATGCCCGGCAATCAGCCCGGTGCTGTCACTGTCGCCGCTGTGGTTCACAGCATTGATCACGCCGTCTTCAAACGACGTTGCAGTGAGTGCGCACCAGATGCCAATCGCCAAGGCTTCTTCTGCAATCCATCCGCCGCCCAGTTCTTCGATCCGCTCGGGGGTGGGGCGGTGGCCTTCGTAGCTAAAGAAAAGCACGCGCTCGACGATGGCTCGGGTTTCCTCCATACCGGGTTTGCCCCCGTGCTCGGACAGACTTTTAGCGATGGCGTCTTCGAGGCTGTCCTCGCGGTCGACAATGCGCTGGAGAATGTCGGCGAAAAGACCGCCCGCCAGGTAGCCCGTAGGATGACCGTGGGTCAGACGGCCGGATTCGGCGGCGTTGTCGAACGCGTTGGGGAAGAAAGCGCACGGCGCGACGCGCATGACGGCGCCACAGCCTTTGCTGTCATTTTGGGCGAAAGAGCCAAATTCCGTACTGGCCTTCAATGCGCTTAGACAGGTGAGGCCGGGCGCGCGGCGGGACCACAACTCGCGTTCATGTACCAGCCAGCCGTTCAGGCTGACGTCGGTGGCAGGCGAGTAATCCTGGGTCATCAGCCAGCGCAGCAACGCATGGTGGATGACGCCGGGTACGTTGCAAATACAGCGGGAGATGCCGCGCACATAGGCGCGCAGCAGACCTTCAGCGGTGAAGAGCATCATTTGCGTGTCGTCGGTGATGGCGCCCACGCGGCCGTAAGCCGGGGCGAAATCGACAATGCCACGCGCACCGAAAGCGGCGCGAATGGCGCTCCATTTTAGAAATTCGACCGGCGCCCCCAGCGCATCGCCCACCGCGCCGCCGAGCAGGCAGCCTTTGATCCGTTCAAGTCTGTCCATCTGTGCTTCCTTGCAGTAACTGCGTCATGGTTGGAGCCGTTTGAGCGTTTTTTGAGTGGAACGAGAGGATCATATGCTCGCAGGGCGGATCGGTGTTCCCTTGCACGCCCTCATCGACTCATCTGCCTAACCCCAAGCATCACAATCACCGCCCCACACACCCGATCAATCGCCTTCTTTTTGCTGGCATACGCACCGGCAATTCGGGGCCGTGACAGCGCGGTCGCGATCAGTGCGTACCAGGCAGATGACACGAGGCCGACCATCGCCAGCATCGCCGCCAAGGTTTCAAACTCGACATGGCTGGGTGCTGCAGCGGAAAAGATCGCGGCGTAAAACGCGACTGACTTGGGGTTGGCGATGTTGGTTGCGACGCCTTGTTTGAAGGCGCTTCGCAGGCTGGGCATCTGGCCGGCCCGGGCATTGAGGGTGGGAGGTTTACCGGAGGCGAATATCAGGCGCATGCCGAACCAGACGAGGTAGCCCGCGCCGAGGCATTTGACGACGAACGCCAGCCACGGCAACAGCGAAAACACTGCGCCAATGCCCAAGATGGCGCACGTCGCCCAGAACAGATTCACCACCACGATGCCCGCCACCAGCATCAGTGCGTGAGCCGTTGTCGCAGAAACCGCTTTGTGCGCGACCGCCACGAAGTTGGGGCCGGGGATGATTACGCCGGCGCAGTAGACCGAGAAGACAGCTGTTACGGCGGGCCAATTAACCATGTGAACGTTCCTTGTTGTCGGGTATCCAGCGGCTGGCGGATGAGATCAGTGTCAGGCAGCCCCTCACCGGCCTGCGTGACGCATCGAAGGAAACAGCAAGGCGGGTCACCGCACCTGCAGTTCCATTCGGCGATAGTCGAGGATAACGGCGATCAACCTCACCCCGCCAACACATGCCTCAAAAACAACGCCCCCGCCACCGACAACCCCTCTCGCGACCTGACGCAGACATTGAGTTCGCGACTGGCCCATTCCTCTTCCAGCTGAACCACTTTCGCACCGTCCATTCGGTAAATCCCTGCGCTGCCCTCGGGCATGATGCCGATACCGACGCCGGTCTGAACCATCAGACTCAAAGCGTCATAGCTGGCGACTTCCATGCGGATTCTCAGGGAGCGACCGAGGTCGTTGGCGGCTTTGATCAGCTGGAAATTCAGGTGGGTGCCGCTGCGCAGGGCGACGTATTCGTGGTCGAGGGTGTCGCTGAAGCGCACTGACTCGCGGCCTGCCAGCGGGTGGTCGTTGGGCACGATCAGTACGAGGCGGTCGGTGCGGAACGGGAAGACTTCGATGTCAGCGCCATGGGGCAGGCGCGTGAAGATGCCGATCTCTGCACGGTTTTCGGCGACGGCTTTGGTGATTGCCAGGCTTTGCTGTTCTTCAAGGATGATGTTGATCAGCGGGTAAAGCGCCATAAACGACTTGATCAAGCCGGGCATGAATTGGGTGATCGCGGAGATGTTCGCGAGCACGTGCACCGAGCCGCGCGTGCCGTTGGAGTAGTCGCGCATCTGCAAGACGATGTCGTTGAGGTTGTTCAGTGCGCTGCGGGCCATGAACAGCAGCGACAGGCCGGCGTCGGTCGGCGTGATGCCTTTGTTGGTGCGGGTGAGCAGTCGCGAGTCGAGCAGCTCTTCCAGTTCGCTGAGCCGCTTGCTGACGGCCGCCGCCGCGATGTGTTCGCGTTTGGCGGCGGCAGCAATGGTGCCTTCTTCGACGACGCTGACGAAGAGGCGCAGCGAGACGGGATCGAGTTTCATGTGGGGTACCGGGCGTGCTGGCCTGAGTGGCCGCCATAGTACCTCGTCAGCCATCGCCTCAGAACGCGCCCGACAACAGATGGCCGGCGTTCGGAACCTGGGCTTTGAGGCCGAGGGTTTTGAGCATCTGGTAGACGGTCGCCACGGACGCGGACAGCACCGGTTTATCCAGTCGATCCTGTACGACCTGGATGGCGGGCAGTGACGGCATCTGCACGCAGCACGAAAGCACCACCCCGTCAGCCTGTCCGATGTTGAGCCGGTTGGCGTGGGAAACCAGATCCATCGGGTCAAGCCGCCCGACTTGCAGGTTGTCGGAAACTTCCAGGCTGATGGCGTCCACCACCTCGATTCCGGCCGCCTCAATGTAGTCAATGACCTGTTGGGTGAGTGGCTTCATGTACGGGGTGATGATCGACACTTTCTTGTAGTCGAGCATGTGGAGGCTGTCGATCAGCGCTCCGGCCGAGCTCAATACAGGTGCGTCGGACGCGTTGCTGGCGACCGTTTTGCTCAAGCGCTCCTGGGAAACTTTGTGGTAACCGGCGCCCTGACACATGATTGCCACCAGGCAGGCGTACGCCATGACATCGACTCGGGCATCGCTCAATTCCAGCGCGCAGCGGTCGCTGTCGATGTCCATCTTCTTCAGCTCCTCGGGGCTGACTTTCATCATGCGCATGCGGGAGGAATGGAAGGTGAAGCGCTGGTCAGGGAACAGGGAATACCGGGACGTAAGCATCGCCGGGATCTCGGTTTCCATGGTGGTGTTGGAGCTGGGGACGATCTGGCCAATCCGGAAATTTCTCACAGGTTCTTCTCCATTTCGCCGACGGCGAGGTCATGTGCGACCGATGCTAGGAGTGACCGTGAGCGGCGTATATCAGGCAATGGCGAGCCTGCCATCGCGACTGGCGATGGCGGGTAGAAAAGGGGCGGATCATTGCTCAATGCCGACACCGCCTCATCAAAGTGAACTCGATCATCTTGTAGGAGCCGGCTTGCTGGCGAATGCGCCGTGTCAGCCGACATCTTCATCGCCTGAGCCAGCGCGTTCGCCAGCAAGCCGGCTCCTACGGATTTGCATCTGCCGCGAGCGCAAATGTTGCGCATGGCGCCGCACGCTTTTCTTGCTGACGCACCGCATTCATCTGATTTACTGCCGCTGCGCGCCAGATCGCGGGCAAGCGCGCTCCTACGCCCTTCGGGCAGAGGCAGACCGCACTACATGCCATTTCGCCCTTCGCGCAGAGGCAGACCGGGATACATGGCATTTCGCCCTTCGGGCAGAGGCAGATCGAGATTCGCGTCATTTCACCTGCGATTTCATACCTGAGGGGTGGTCATCCAACGCGGATGACCACCAGACACGCGGACTAACGGACGGCGCAAATCACCTGTAGGAGCGCGCTTGCCCGCGAACGCGGTGGATCAGTCACCCTTCCACCAACTGACAGGACGCGTTCGCCAGCAAGCCGGTTCCCACAGGGAAAAGCGGTGTTCGCTCTATCCCCATTACGCGTGAGAAAGCACCTCGCCCCGTGCAGGCGCCTGGGCCTTGTGATTGCCCAGCATCGCCCGTGGGATGGAGAGAATCAGCCCCGCGCTGATGAACAAACAGGCACCCAGCACGTAGGTGCCGTTGTTGATGTTGCCCGTGAGGTTCTCGGCCACGGCGGTGATCATCGAGCCGGTGAAGCCGGACAGGTTGCCGATGGCGTTGATCATGCCAATCCCCGCAGCCGCCGCGACGCCGGACAGCACGGTGCCTGGCAGGGTCCAGTAGATGGGCATCAGGCTCAGCACGCCGGAGGCGGACACGCTGAGGAAGATGATCGACAGCACCACGTTGCTGGCGAAGTAGGCGCTGAGGATCAAGCCGATACCGCCGATGATCGCCGGAATCGCTGCGTGCCAGCGACGCTCGCCGGTCTTGTTGGAGTGCCGAGCGTTGAGGGTCATGGCGATCACAGCGATGCCATAGGGGATGGCCGTCAGCAGGCCAATGTCCATCGGGTTGGAGACGCCAGCGCTCTTGATGATCGACGGCATCCAGAACGCCAGCCCGTAGAACCCGGTGTTGAACGTCAGCAGGATCAGCACCAGCAGCCACACGCGTCCGTTGAAGAACACCTCGCGCAGACTCGTTGCCTTGCCTTTGCTGTCGCTTTCCAGATTGGCCTTGAGCATGGCCTTTTCCTGGGGCGATAGCCATTTGGCCGCGTCAATGTTATTGGCCATGAACGCCAGCACCACGAATGCCATCACCACCGAAGGCAGGCCTTCGATGATCAACAGCCACTGCCAGCCGGCCATGCCGTTGACGCCCTGCATGCGGGTCATCAACCAGCCGGAAATCACACCGCCCAGCGTCAGACTGATCGGCATCGCCATCAGGAAACCCGCCATCACCCGGCTCTGCCGCCGAGTTGGAAACCAGTAGTTGAGGTAAAGGATGACGCCGGGAAAGAACCCAGCCTCACAGATGCCGAGCAAAAAGCGCAGCACGTAGAACATGGTTTCCGACTCGATGTGGAAAAACTTCGCCAGCGGCACGGTAAACGCGACAGCCATGGAGACGATGGCCCAAGTGAGCATGATCCGGGCGATCCAGAACCGCGCGCCAAAGCGATGCAGCAGCAAATTGCTCGGGACTTCGAAGAGGAAATAGCCCCAGAAGAACATGCTCGCGCCGAGGGCATAGATGGTGTTGCTGAATTGCAGATCGTTGAGCATGTCCAGCTTGGCGAAGCCGATGTTCACGCGGTCGAGATACGCCGCCATGTAACACAGGAGCAGGACGGGAAGGATGCGCAGGATGACTTTGCGGTAGGTGCGGTCTTCAAAGCTGGCGTGCCCGGGACCCGAGGACTCGGGCAGGCGCTGGGAAACGGTTTCCATGGTGGGACCTCCAGGCACTCGGAGGCGCCTGTATTGTTGTTATGTGAGGGTCGAAACACGGAGCGATGGTACTGACAAGGGTATTGATTAAGATAATGACTTGTTTCCATTGATTGATAACGCGGAGTTATCGATCACTGACGCGCGAGCCGCGCATTCGCCAGCAGGATTCCGGCAAATTCCGACGCCGCCCCGAGCAAAGGCTCACCTCGGCGGGTGAGGATTCCGTAATCCTGGGGCGCCAGTTTCAGCGGCGTGTTCAGCACTTTCAGCAGGCCCGAATCCAGGTGCGGCTGCGCCATGGAGGCGGGCAACATGGCGATCATAGGCCCCGCCTGCAGCACTTGCAGAAAGGTCTGCATCGAGATGGTGTCGATGGTGTTCTTCGGCACGGGGATGCCGGCTTTGGCAAAGGCCTGCTCCATCCGTGCGCGAATCGGCGTGCCCAGCGGGTACAAAATCCAGGGCCAGTTTCCGAGTTCCAGCAGCGGGGTCTGCGGCAGTTCGGTCAGCGGGTGGCGGCTGTTGACCACCATGCAGAACGGCTCCGGCGCCAGTGCCTGAAAATCGTACACCTGCTGCTGGTTTTCATTGGTGTAACGCGCCACCGCGAGGTCAAGTTTCTTGTCGTCGAGCATCTCCATTAAATGGTCGCTGGTCTGCTCGACCACCTCGATCGACAGCAGCGGCCAGCGCTGTTTCAACTGCACGATGGCTTCCGGCAGCACCACCGCGGTCGCCGCGAAGATCGCACCTACCTTCAGGAACCCATGACCGCCCTCGCGCAGGCTGCTGATCTGATCAACGAACTTGCTCGCGTCATTCAGGGCGATCTGTGCGTAGCGAACCACGTGCTCGCCGAGGGCGGTCGGCGGCATGTTGCGCGGCAGGCGCTCGAACACATCAAAGCCCAGCAGCCGCTCGATCTCCCGCAGCATTTTGCTCACCGCCGGCTGGCTGAGGTTCATGTGCTGTGCGGCAGTGTGCATATTGCGGGTGCGCGCGAGGGTTTCGATGAGCACCAGATGCTTGAACTTGAGCCAGTTACAGACTGTGGAGAAGGAAATGTCTGACATGAGCGCGGCCTTGATGAGCGATAACCCAGTGTTATCGATTACTGAGCAGATGTCATTGGAGTTTATCGCCGGTGCTGATTAGGGTCGCTTATAAATCATAAAAAGCGTTGAGGACTTCACCATGCCCATCCAGCTCACTCCCGAAAATACCCTCCCCGCCGACGGCCTGAATGGCACGCTGATCGGCCGCGCCTGGGTGCCCGGTAAAGTCGGCGGCCCGTCGCCCGTGGTGTTGCGCAACGACGGGGTGTTCGATCTTTCGTCGAGCTTCGCCACGTTGAGTGAGCTGCTGGAGCTCGAATCACCTCTGGCCGCCGTGCGCGAAGCCCAGGGCACGCGTGTCGCCAGCCTCGAAGAATTGCTGGCGAACTCGACCGCAACGCCTGATCCCAACAAGCCGTACCTGCTGGCGCCGGCGGACCTGCAAGTGATCAAGGCCGCAGGGGTGACCTTCGCCGCAAGCATGATCGAACGGGTAATCGAGGAACAGGCCGCAGGCGATCCGGCCAAGGCGGAAAGCGTGCGCGCCATCGTGCAGAACGCTATCGGCGACAACCTGCGCAACATCAAGCCGGGCTCCGAACAAGCCAGCACACTCAAGGCACTGCTGATCGAGCAAGGTATGTGGTCGCAGTACCTTGAAGTGGGCATCGGGCCGGACGCCGAGATTTTTACCAAAGCGCCGGTGCTGGCGGCGGTGGGCAGCGGCAGTCAGGTGGGCATTCATCCGAAATCGGAGTGGAACAACCCCGAGCCCGAAGTGGTGCTGGCAGTGAACAGCCGCGGGCAGATCCACGGCGCGACGCTGGGCAACGACGTCAACCTGCGTGACTTCGAAGGCCGCAGCGCGCTGCTGTTGAGCAAGGCCAAGGACAACAACGCCTCGTGCTCGATCGGCCCGTTCATTCGGCTGTTCGACGAAACTTTTTCCCTGGATGACGTGCGCAACTGCGTGGTCGATCTGCAGGTAAAAGGCGATGACGGCTACGTGATGAAAGGCTCAAGCTCGATGTCGCAGATCAGCCGCGATCCGGCGGACATCGCCGGCCAGGCGCTCAACGCCAACCATCAATACCCGGACGGCTTCCTGCTGTTTCTCGGCACCCTCTTCGCCCCGACCGCCGACCGTGACCATGCCGGCGGCGGTTTCACCCACAAGCTGGGCGATCAGGTCAGTATCAGCAGCAGCCTGTTCGGCGGCCTGCACAATGAGGTGACCCACAGCAGTGACGCGGCGCCGTGGAGGTTCGGCGTCGGCGCGTTGATACGCAATCTCGCCGTGCGCGGTTTGTTGTAACGCTGAACACCTACGCAGCACACCTAATTCCAAGAGAGACCCGAACCATGTCCGACACGCCGAAACGCCCGCTTCGCAGCCAGCAATGGTTCGATGATCCGGAACACGCTGACATGACGGCGCTGTACGTCGAGCGCTACATGAACTACGGCATGACCCGCGAGGAGCTGCAATCGGGCCGACCGATCATCGGCATCGCCCAGACGGGTTCTGATCTGGCGCCCTGCAACCGCCATCACTTGGAGCTCGCCCAGCGGGTCAAGGCCGGTATACGCGACGCGGGTGGCATTCCGATGGAATTTCCGGTGCATCCGATGGCTGAGCAGACGCGCCGCCCGACCGCTGCCCTGGACCGCAATCTGGCGTACCTCGGGCTGGTGGAAATTCTCCACGGCTACCCGCTGGATGGCGTCGTCCTCACCACCGGCTGCGACAAAACCACCCCGGCTTGCCTGATGGCAGCGGCGACCACCGACCTGCCGTCGATTGTGCTGTCCGGAGGGCCGATGCTCGACGGTCGGCACAAGGGCGAGCTGATCGGTTCCGGCACCGTGCTCTGGCATGCGCGAAATCTGCTGTCCGCAGGAGAGATCAATTACGAAGGTTTCATGGAAATGACTACGGCTGCGTCGCCGTCGGTGGGCCACTGCAACACCATGGGCACCGCGCTTTCGATGAATGCGCTGGCCGAGGCGCTGGGCATGTCGCTGCCCGGTTGCGCGAGCATTCCGGCGGCGTACCGCGAGCGCGGGCAGATGGCCTACATGACCGGCAAGCGCATCTGCGATCTGGTCCGTGAAGACGTGCGCCCCTCGCAGATCATGACCCGCGAGGCGTTTGAAAACGCGATCGCGGTGGCCTCGGCATTAGGCGCTTCGAGCAACTGCCCGCCGCACCTGATCGCCATCGCCCGGCACATGGGCGTCGAGTTGAGTCTCGACGACTGGCAGCGCATCGGCGAAGACGTGCCGTTGCTGGTCAATTGCATGCCGGCCGGAAAGTACCTGGGCGAAGGTTTTCACCGCGCAGGCGGCGTGCCGGCGGTGATGCACGAGCTGCAGAAGGCCGGCAAGCTGCACGAAGACTGCGGCTCGGTCTCCGGCAAAACCATTGGTGACATCGTGCGCAATGCCGTCGCCCACGACACCGACGTGATCCGTCCGTACGAAGACCCGCTCAAACACCGCGCCGGTTTCATCGTGCTGAGCGGCAATTTTTTCGACAGCGCGATCATGAAGATGTCGGTGGTGGGCGAGGCCTTCCGCAAAACGTATCTGTCCGAGCCGGGCGCCGAGAACAGCTTCGAGGCGCGGGCCATTGTGTTTGAGGGCCCGGAGGACTACCACGCGCGGATCAACGACCCTTCGCTGGAAATCGACGAGCGCTGCATTCTGGTGATCCGAGGCGCCGGCACGGTGGGTTATCCCGGCAGCGCCGAAGTGGTGAACATGGCGCCGCCGTCCGCGCTGATCAAACAGGGCATCGATTCGCTGCCGTGCCTGGGTGATGGCCGCCAGAGCGGCACCTCGGCCAGCCCTTCGATCCTCAACATGTCGCCGGAAGCGGCGGTGGGCGGTGGCCTAGCGCTGCTGAAAACCAATGACCGGCTGCGGGTGGATCTGAACAACCGCAGCGTCAACGTGCTGGTCAGTGATGAGGAAATGGCCGAGCGCCGCGCGCTGTTCGAACCGAAGATGCCCGCCTCGCAAACCCCATGGCAGGAGCTGTATCGGCAGTTGGTGGGGCAGTTGTCCACCGGCGGATGCCTGGAGCCGGCGACGTTGCATCTGCGGGTGATTGCACGGAGTGGCGAGCCGCGGCATTCCCATTGAGCAGCCGCGCGCGCTCGTGTAGGAGCGCGGCTTGTCCCGCGATCGGCGACGAAGTCGTCGCAAAACCTGTCATCTGGGTGTGGAAGGTTTCCCGAGGTAGTCAATTTACGGCTGCTTTGCAGCCGATCGCGGGACAAGCCTGAACTGGTCAAGTAATTCTGGACACCCGTTTAGGTTTTCAAGCAGCCGCTCCCTCTGCAGCCACAGGCGACCTGTAGCCGTTGTAGCTGTGGG